>NZ_CP145809.1:3218286-3540115 GCF_038049925.1 Georgenia sp. M64 | reverse complement strand
ATCGGCTCCCAGCTCGTCAAGCCGATGCGCCGCCGGCTCGGTCTGTCGAGGAAGGAGGCCACCGCGCGGGCGACGGCGCTGCTCGAGCGCGTGGGCATCCCGGACCCGGCCCGGACGATGCGCTCCTACCCGCACCAGCTCAGCGGGGGCATGGCCCAGCGCGTCCTCATCGCCGGTGCGGTCTCGTGCGACCCCGAGCTCCTCATCGCCGACGAGCCGACGACCGCGCTGGACGTGACCGTCCAGGCGGAGGTCCTCAGCCTGCTCCGGGACCTTCAGCGTGAGCGGAACATGGGCCTCGTCCTCGTCACGCACAACCTCGGCGTCGTGGCAGACATCTGCGACCGTGTCGCCGTCATGCGGGAGGGCCGCATCGTCGAGCAGCGCCCTGTGCTCGAGCTCTTCGACGACCCGCACCACGAGTACACCCGCACCCTGCTCGCCGCGACGCTCGACGACGCGCCGCCGCGCCGCTCCCGCGACGAGGTCCCGGAGGTGACCCGATGAACGACAACGCCACCAGCGAGCCCCTGCTCTCCGTGCGCGACCTGGACGTCGTCTACCGCGGCGGCGGCTTCCGGCGGCCGTCCTTCCATGCCCTGCACAGCGTCTCCCTCGACGTCGCCGCGGGCGAGACGGTCGGGCTGGTCGGTGAGTCCGGGTCGGGCAAGACGACCCTGGGCCGTGCCGTCCTGGGCCTGGCCGAGGTCACCGGCGGAAGCATCCACTTCGACGGCACCGACATCACCCACCTGGGGCGCCGCGCGCGCCGGGTCCTCAGCCGCGACATCCAGGTGGTCTTCCAGGACCCGTACTCCTCGCTCAACCCGGCGATGACGGTCGAGAGCATCCTCACCGAGCCGCTCACCGCGCAGGGGGTGGGCCGGGCGGAGGCGTCCGCGCGGGTGCGGCAGCTGCTCGACCAGGTGGGCCTCGCCGCCGACGCCGGCCGGCGCTACCCGCGGGAGTTCTCCGGCGGCCAGCGCCAGCGCGTCGCGATCGCCCGGGCCCTGGCGATGCGACCCCGGCTCATCGTGTGCGACGAGCCGGTCAGCGCCCTGGACCTGTCCACCCAGGCGGTCGTCCTCGACCTCCTCATCGACGTCCAGGAACAGACGGGGGTGTCCTACCTCTTCGTCTCCCACGACCTGTCGGTGGTGCGGTACATCAGCCACCGCGTCGCCGTCATGCTCCGCGGGGAGATCGTCGAGTCCGGCGAGGGCGACGTCGTGACGTCGAACCCCGTCCACCCCTACACCCAGAAGCTCCTGCTCGCCTCGCCCGTCGCCCACCCGGTGCGCCAGGCGGAGCGGCGGCTCAGCTACGCGGGCCTGTCCTGACCCCACCCACAACCGACCACCACGACACGACCACCACGACACGACGACCACGACACGAGCACCACGACACGACCACCACGACAAGGCGGAGGAACCACCAGTGCAGTTCGGATTCAGCTCCTACAGCTTCTACCAGCACCTGCGCGCGGGGCGGATGACGCTCCTCGACGTCATCGACTGGATCGCCGAGAGCGACGCGACCCACATGGAGATCGCGACCGTCTCGCTCTCGCCCGAGATCTCCAACGACACCTCCACGCTCGACGCCGACCCGGGGTTCGTCCAGGAGATCAAGAAGCGCGCCGCCGACCGCGGGGTCACCCTGTCCAACCTCGTCGTGCCCGCCGACCTCCTGGGGGAGAACGCCGAGCGCGACATGGCCAGGCTCAAGCGGCACCTCGACGTCGCCGCCGAGCTCGGCATCACCCTGTTCCGCCACGACGTCTCCAAGTGGGCGCACCGCGCCAAGGACGTCGCCGAGTTCGAGCAGCTCCTCCCGCGGATGGTCGAGGCGAGCAAGGAGGTCGCGCAGTACGGCGCCCAGTACGGCATCACCACCAGCGTGGAGAACCACGGCCTGCTCATGAACGGCAGCGAGCGGGTGCGGCGCCTCATCCACCTCGTCGATGAGCCGAACTTCAAGACCACCCTCGACGTCGGCAACTTCATGTCGGTCGACGAGAACCCCGTCGTCGCTGTCCAGCAGAACGCCCCGTACGCCTCGATCGTCCACCTCAAGGACTTCTACGTGCGCTCCCAGCTCCCCGGGGACGGCTGGCACCACACGCCCGGCGGCTCCTACCTGCTCGGCTCCATCGTCGGGTACGGCGACCTCGACATGCGCGGGATCGTCCGCGGCATCCTCGACGCCGGCTACGACGGCTTCATCTCCATCGAGTTCGAGGGCATCGAGGAGTGCCTCATGGGCTGCACGGTGGGTCTGGCCAACGCCAAGCGGCTCTTCGACGAGGCGGAGGCCGCCCGGTGAGCCGGCTGGGCATCGGCGTCATCGGCGTCGGCTCGATCGCCGACATGCACCTGGGCGCCTACGCGGCCAACCCCGCGGTGCGCCTGATGGGCACCTACGACATCGACGCTGACCGGAACCGGGCCAAGGCGGAGACCTTCGGGGTGGCGCGCGCGCACGACACCCTCGAGGACCTCCTTGCCGACCCCGAGATCGACGCCGTCAGCGTGTGCACCTGGAACAACAGCCACGCCGAGCTGGCCGTGGCCGCCCTCGAGGCGGGCAAGCACGTGCTGGTGGAGAAGCCGCTGAGCCGCACCGTCGCGGAGGCCGAGGCCATCGCCGACGCCGTGCGGCGCACGGGCCGACTGCTCCAGGTCGGTTTCGTCCGGCGGTTCGGCGCCAACACCCAGGTGCTCAAGTCCTTCGTCGACGGCGGCACGCTCGGCGAGATCTACCACGCCCGGGCCACGAACATCCGGCGGATCGGCAACCCCGGCGGCTGGTTCGCCGACTCCGCGCGCTCCGGCGGCGGCCCGCTCATCGACATCGGCGTGCACGTGCTGGACCTGTGCTGGTACCTCATGGGGACCCCGCGGGCCACCACGGTCAGCGCGGTGACGCACAACCGGCTCGGCAACCGCGCCAACGTCACCTCCCTGTCGCGGTACAAGGTGGCGGACTACGACCCCACGCTCAGCGACGTCGAGGACCTCGCCACCGCCCTCGTGCGGTTCGAGAACGGTGCATCCCTGCTGCTCGAGACCAGCTACTCCGTCCACGCGCCGGAGGACCGGCTCGAGGTGGCCGTCTTCGGTGACCGGGGCGGCGCCGAGCTCGAGCCGCGGCTGCGGATCGTCACCGAGCAGCACGACACCGTGCTCAACATCGACCCGCAGATCGACCACCTCTCGTTCGACTTCGAGGAGGGCTTCGCCAACGAGGTCGCCCACTTCGTCGCGCTGTGCCTGGGGGAGGCCGAGGAGGTTGCCCCGGTCGGTCACGGCCTCGAGGTGATGCGCATGCTGGGGGGTGTCTATGAGTCCGCTGCCCTCGGCCGGGAGGTCTCCCTCACCTGAGGAGGCGGACGGCAGGGCGTCGGGTCCGGTGCGGGTCGCCGTCGTCGGGTGCGGCAACGTCAGCGACCGCTACCTCGCCAACGTCGCGCCCTTCGCCGACCTCGAGGTGGTGGCGTGCGCGGACGTCGACGTCGCCCGGGCCCGGGACCTCGCCGGGCGGCACGGCGTCGCGCTGGCGGCCACGCCGGCGGAGGTCCTCGACCACCCCGGCGTCGACCTGGTCCTCAACCTCACACCACCGCGCAGCCACGCCGAGGTGAGCCTCTCCGCGCTCGACCGCGGCAAGCACGTGTACACGGAGAAGCCCCTCGGCGCCTCCCTGGCCGAGGGCCGGCAGATCCTCGCGCGGGCCCGCGAGAGGGGTCTCGAGGTGGGCAGCGCCCCGGACACCTTCATGGGTGCGGGGACGGCCCTGTGCGCCCGGCTCATCCGCGACGGTGCCATCGGGACACCGGTGTCGATCTCCGGGGCGGTGATGAACGCCGGGCCCGAGCGGTTCCACCCCGAACCGGAGTTCCTCTACCGCGACGGCGCCGGTCCGCTGTTCGACATCGGCCCGTACTTCGTCACCGCGATGGTGGCCCTGCTTGGGCCGGTCGCGCGCGTCTCCGCGCTGGGCACCCGTTCGGCGGACGAGCGCCGGATCCTCGCCGGGCCCCGGGCCGGCGCCGCGTTCGCCGTCGAGACGGAGACCCACGTCATGAGCCTGCTCAAGTTCGCCGGCGGCGGGGTGGCCACGCTCGTGACGAGCTTCGACGTCGTGGCAACCCGGACGCCGCCGCTCGAGATCCACGGCACCGAGGGCTCCCTCGTCGCCGCGGAGGCCAACTCCTGGGGCGGGCCGGTGCTGCTCATGCGGCGGGGCGAGAGCGACTTCACCGAGGTGCTCCCGGCTGCCCGTCCTGAGGACGGTTTCATGGGCATGGGACTGGTGGACATGGCCCGTGCGTTGCGGCAGGGCCGCCCGGTCACCGCCGGCGGCGACCGCGCGCTGCATGTGCTCGAGGTGCTCACGGCGGTCGCCTCCTCGGCGCGCGCCGGCGGGCAGCTCACGGAGATCACGCCGGTCATGCTCGCGTCGCCGGACACCACGCCGTCCTCCACCGAGCGGGCGGGGCTGGCGTCGTGAGGGTGGGCCTGGACATCGGCGGGACCAAGACGGCGGGCGTGATCGTCGGTGACGACGGCACCGTCCTGCGGTCCTACTCCGCGCCGACCGGGTACGGCCCGGACGCCGTCGTCGGCGCCGCGTCGGACGCCGTCCACGGGCTGCTCCGCAGCGCCGGACGTGCCGCGGCCGACCTGGACTCGGTCGGCGTCGGGATCCCCGGGGTGGTGGACCACGTCTCCGGCACGGTCAGCCACGCCGTCAACCTCGGTCTGCGGGCGCTGCCGCTCGGGACGCGGCTCCAGGACCTGCTCGGTGCGCCCGTGCACGTGGAGAACGACGTCAACGTCGGGGCCCTCGGGGCGTTCCGGCTCCTCGGCCTCGACGCAGCCAGCTCGATGGCGTACCTCAACCTCGGCACCGGCCTCGCGGCGGGGCTGGTGCTGCGCGGCGAGCTGTGGCGCGGCTCCCGCGGGGTGGCGGGGGAGATCGGCCACCTCCCGATCAGGGCGGACGGGCCGCTGTGCGCCTGCGGTCAGCGCGGGTGCCTCGAGCTCATGGCGTCCGGCTCGGCGATCGAGCGTGCGTGGCCGGTGACCCACCCGCGGCCGGTCGTCGCCCTGCACGCCGCGGCGTCCGCGGGGGACCCCCGCGCGAGCGAGGTGTGGGCCACCCTGGTGGAGAACATCGCCGCCGCGGTGCGCGTGATGGTGCTGGTGGTGGACGTCGACGTCGTGGTGCTCGGCGGTGGCGTCACCACCGTCGGTGAGCCGTTGGTCGGTGCGGTGCGGCAGGTGCTGCGCGGGTGGGCGGCGAGCTCGCAGTTCCTCGGTTCCCTCGACCTGGCGGACCGGGTGCGGCTGCTCCCGATCGGCTCGGACGTGGCGCCTCTCGGGGCGGCCCAGCTCGGGGTGCCGGTCCAGCGGCGGTGATCGGCGACGCTCTGCCCGGTCACAGCACTGGTCGGAGCGTCGCTGCGCTCCATCGGACCCCGGGTGCTCACTGCGATCACGAATCTCGTGCAGGGGGACTCAGACCAGCTTGGCCACGGTCTCCTCGAAGACCGTGGCGGCCGTCTCCGAGCGGTCGTCGCACAGCACCTCCCACGCGACGGCCGGGGACAGCGTGAACGCCGGCACGCCGGCTTCGGCGAGGCGCGCGACGTCGTCGGCGGACCGCAGGCTCGCAGCCAGGACGGTGGTCGGGTTCGCCGCGCGGTCGGCGATGCGCTGCATGGCGACGGTGTCCGCGAGGGCGTCCGATCCGGTGTCCGCCATCCTTCCGACGTAGGGCGCGATGTACCGAGCGCCGATCGCGCAGGCGGCGATCATCTGTGTCGGCCGGTAGACCGCGGTCAGCAAGACCGAGACGCCCTGCTCCGTGAGCGCCGCCGCGGCGGGAATGCCCGTCCGCGTGGCGGGGACCTTGACGACAGTGGAGGCGTCGATGTCGAGGAGGTCCGCCGCACTGGCGAGGAGGGCGGCGGTCGTCTCGCCCCAGGCCTGCAGGCACACCTCGCGCGCCCCGGCGGCTCGCGCCCAGCGGTCGATGGAGCGGAGGTCGGCGATGGTGCGACCGGCGCGCTCCAAGATCGTGGGGTTCGTGGTGAGGCCGTAGAAGGCGCCCGTGGCGAAGAGCTCCTCCGCAGCCTGCTGGTCGGCCGAGTCGACGAACAGCGTTGGTCCCATCGTCGTGCGCCTCCTCGCGTCCCTCGCATCGCTGCGACTCAGGCGGCTATCGGAGCACGCCACAGGAACGGCGCCCAGGCCGCTCCGCTCATATGAGCATCAATCCTGCTCGAGGATGAGCTGCGCTGCTGCGGTGTCCGTGACGAGGATGTTGAGCACACCGCTGCGCAGCACGCTTCTGATGGCGTTGGCCTTCGACCGCCCGCCTGCGACGGCCATCACCGTCGGGATCGCCCGGAGCTGGGCCGGTGTGATGCCGAGGATCCGCCCCGAGATCGGTGTGCGGAGCTCGGCGCCCTCGGCGTCGAGCAGGACTCCACCGAGCTCAGCCTGAAGGCCCAACCGGGTCAGGGCGTCACGGTCAGCCTGGGAGAAGAAGCTCCGGAGCTGGGAGTTCGGCGGGTTCCAGCTCCCGATCGCCACGAGGGCGACGGAGACGTCGCTGAACCGGCGCAGCGTGTCGGCGATGCCGGGCGACCTTCGCAGGCTGTGCACCGTCGCGATGTCAGGGACGAGGAGCGGCGCGTAGAGCGGATAGGCCTTCTCCCCGGTGAGTGCTGCGAAGAGCCGGACGAGCTCCATCGAGTTCTCGCCGGGATGGCCGGCGATGCCGGTGAGCTGGACGACCGGGCAGCTCGGAAGGCTTGACGTCGCCTCGACCAGCGCCTTGATGGTCCGGCCCCAGCCGACCCCGAGGACGTCGCCGTCACGCAGCAGCGATGAGAGCATGTGCGCGCCCTCGCGTGCCAGTGCCTCGCGCAGCCGGGGGTCCGGCAGATTCCCGGGCGCGTGGATCACGACGGCGTGCTGCAGGCCGAACCGGGATTTCAGCTGTGCGGAGAGCGCCCCCTCGCGCTGGAGCGGAGTGTGCAGGGTGATGCGCACGGCACCTCGGTCGACTGCCTCCTCGAGCAGTCGGGCCACCTTGAACCGGGAGATCGCGAGCTCGCGCGCGATCTCCACCTTGCTCTCATGGCCGAGGTAGTAGCGCCTCGCGACGTCCATGAGGAGTCGGTCACGTTCTCGGGCGCCGTCGCCCGAGCCGGGTGATGTGCTCATATGAGCACCCTATCTTTGCCGGGTGGACATCGGGGGATCTCTCATGGGTGCCAGACGGCAGGCCTACGAAGGGCCGCCGGCCGCGAGCTCAGAGAGGAGTGGCCATGAGCCAGCGTGTCACCGTGGGAGTTGACTTCGGGACGGAGTCCTGCCGGGCGCTCGTCGTCGACCTCGACACCGGCGAGGAGCTGGGCGCGGCGTCGCAGGAGTACGCGAACGGCGTCATCGACTCCGTCTTCCCCGCGACGGGGCACCGTCTGCCGCAGAGCTGGGCGCTGCAGGACCCGACGGATTACCTGGAGGGACTCGTCGCCGTGGTGACGGGGGCTCTGCGGTCCGCCGGGGTGCAGGGCCGCGCCGTGATCGGGCTTGGTGTCGACACGACCGCGTGCACGATCATTCCCACGGCCGCCGACCTCACGCCGCTGCGGGAGGACCGCCGTTGGGAGCGTGAGCCGCACGCCTACGCCAAGCTGTGGAAGCACCACGCCGCCCAGCCGCACGCGGACCGGATCAACGACCTGGCGCGGCAGGGGGGCGGGCTCTTCCTCGACGCCTACGGCGGCAAGATCTCGTCCGAGTGGCTGCTACCCAAGGCCCTGGAGATCTTCGAGGGCGCTCCCGAGGTCTTCAGGGCGGCCGAGCGCATCATCGAGCTCGAGGACTGGCTGGTCTCCCAGCTCGTCGGCGCCGAGGTCCGGGGTGCGCACGTCGCCGGGTACAAGGCGACGTTCCGCACGGAGGCCGGCGGGTACCCGTCGGCCGAGTTCCTCGACGAGCTCGCCCCCGGGTTCTCCTCGGTCCTGAGCAAGGTCGGCCACGACCTCCTCGACCCAGGGGCCAAGGCCGGCGGACTGACTGCCGAGTGGGCCAATCGGCTCGGGCTCACCGAGGGGACCGCGGTCGCCACCGGGAACATGGACGCCCACGTCGCGATGATCGCCTGCGGCACTGCGAGTCCTGGCGAGATGGTCCTCGTGATGGGCACCTCGGTGTGCAACCTCGTGCTGTCCGAGGACAAGCACGCCGTCGAGGGGATGTCCGGCGCGGTCCGCGACGGGATCGTCCCCGGCTACTGGGCCTACGAGGCCGGTCAGCCCGGCGTCGGCGACACCTTCGGCTGGTTCGTCAAGAACTTCCTGCCCGCAAGCTACGCGACGGCGGCCCACGAGGCCGGGGTGTCGGCCTTCGACCACCTCGCCGACCTCGCCGCGGCACTCGCACCCGGGGAGAGCGGCCTCATGGCCCTCGACTGGTTCAACGGCAACCGGTCAGTGCTCGTTGACGCCGACCTCACCGGCCTCCTCGTCGGCATGACCTTGGCCACACGCCCCGAGCACGTCTACCGGGCACTGGTTGAGGCCGCGGCCTTCGGCCAGCGACAGATCATGGACGCGTTCGAGGGCTCTGGCGTCGCGGTCGACTCGGTCGTGGCGTGCGGTGGGCTCCCCGGCAAGAGTCCCCTGCTCATGCAGGTGCTCGCCGATGTCACCGGCCGGGAGATCCACGTCTCCGCCTCGACCAACACCCCGGCCCTCGGGGCCGCCCTCCACGCGGCGCTCGCCGCCGGTGCCGACGGGGGCGGGTACGCCACCTTCACCGAGGCGGCACGGCTCGGCCGGCTCCAGGACCGGGTCTACCGCCCGGACGAGTCGGCGCGGACCACCTATGACCAGCTCTACTCGATCTATTCCGGCCTTCACGACCACTTCGGGCGTCGTCCCGAGGAGGTCATGCATGCCCTGCGTCGGATCGCCGCCCAGGCGTCCGCCGCCCGAGTCCTGACCAACAACCCGATTTCAGAGGAGATTCACCCATGAACGCACGACGGAGTGCCGCGGCCCTGGTCGCAACGGCTGCCGCCCTGACGCTCGCCGCCTGCGGGACGGCGGAGTCCGCCAGCCCCTCGGCCGGTTCCACCGCGGGCGACGGCGAGCGCAGCATCGTCAACGTCGTCAAGCTCGCGGGCGGCGACTGGTTCAACCGCATGGAGGTGGGCAACCAGGAGTACGCCGAGGAGAACGGCGTGACGGTCACCCAGACCGCCGGTGACGACGCCAGCGAGGAGAAGCAGATCGCCGTCATCAACGACCTCATCCCGCAGCAGCCTGCCGCCCTGGCCGTGGTGCCCAACTCGCCGGAGTCGCTCGAGGCCGTCCTCAAGCGCGCCCAGGACGCCGGCATCGTCGTCATCACCCACGAGGCGCCCGGGATCGAGAACGCCGAGGCCAACATCGAGGCGTTCGTCAACGAGGACTACGGCGCCCACCAGCTCGACCTGCTGGCCGAGTGCATGGGTGGGGAGGGCACCTACGCCCACTTCGTCGGCTCGCTCACGGTCGCCAGCCACAACGTGTGGGCCGAAGGTGCGCTCGCGCAGGCCGAGGCCGAGTACCCGGACATCACGCGGGTCGCGGACCCCATCTCCTCCGAGGAGAGCCAGGAGACCGCCTACCAGCGCACGAAGGAGCTCCTCGCGACCTACCCCGACATCGCCGGTTTCATCGGAGCGGCGTCGACGGATGTCGCCGGTATCGGTCGCGCGCTGGAGGAGGCGGGCAAGGCGGACTCCACCTGCGTCGTCGGCACCTCTACGCCGGCGATCGCCGGAAACCTGCTCGAGTCGGGTGCGGTGGACGTCATCACCGGCTGGGACCCCGCCCTGGCCGGCAAGGCCATGCTCGCGGCCGCCGAGCTCGTGCTCGACGGTGAGGAGCTGGCCGAGGGCACCGACCTGGGCATCCCCGGGTACGAGTCCATCGGGCAGGACCCGGAGGTCCCGAACAACTTCTACGGCAACGCCTGGATCGACATCACCAACGAGAACAAGGCGGACTACCCGTTCTGAGGCCCTGAGCCTCCGAGCTCGTCACCAGGGTGGGCCGGCGTCGAGCCGGCCCACCCCGGAGGAAGAAGTCAACGTGTCACAGCAGGCACTCGCGCTACGCGCGAGCGGAGTGAGGAAGTCCTACGGGGGTGTTCACGCCCTCAAGGGCGTGGACATCGAGGTCCGCGCCGGCGAGGTTCTCTGCCTCGCGGGCGCCAACGGGTCGGGCAAGTCCACACTCATCAAGATCATCTCGGGCGTCGAGTCACCCGACAGTGGGACGATCGAGATCGGTGGCCGGCAGGCGGAGCACCTCACCGTGACCGGAGCGGTGGACCGGGGCGTCCAGGTGATCTTCCAGGACATGTCCTTGTTCCCGAACCTCACCGTCGCGGAGAACATCGCCATGTCCGCCCGGGTCTCCTCCCGCCGCAGGGTCGTCTCCGACCGGGCCGCCCGGGAGATGGCGGAGGCCGTCACCGCGAGGCTGGGCATCGACCTCGACCTCGACGCGGAGGTCCAGGACCTTCCCGTCGCCGACCGCCAGCTCGTGGCGATCTGCCGGGCACTGGTCCTCGACGTCAAGGTCCTGTTCATGGACGAACCCACCACTGCGCTGACCTGGCACGAGGTGGAAACCCTCTTCGGTGTGGTCGAGCAGCTCAAGGCCGCGGGCGTCGGGATCGTCTTCGTGTCCCACAAGACCGAGGAGGTGTTCGACATCTCCGACCGCATCACCGTGC
This sequence comes from Georgenia sp. M64, assembly GCF_038049925.1. Lineage (NCBI taxonomy): Bacteria > Bacillati > Actinomycetota > Actinomycetes > Allobogoriellales > Allobogoriellaceae > Georgenia > Georgenia sp. M64. The sequence goes on along the minus strand of NZ_CP145809.1, from coordinate 3,529,304 downwards.
TCCGCAACGGCGAGGTCGTTGCCAACGGCGCCTCCGCAGACTTCACCCCGGAACGCCTCGTCGAGGCGCTCCTGGGCTACTCCGCCTCGGAGGAGCGGGTGCTCTCCCCGCTGCCCGAGCAGCCCGCACCCGCGCTGGAGGTCACAGGCCTCTCGGCTCCCTCGCTCTTCGAGGACATCGGCTTCCGCGTCGACCAGGGGGAGGTCGTGGGCCTCACCGGGCTCCTCGGCTCCGGCCGATCGGAGGTGGCGGAGGCGATCTTCGGGCGCATCCGTACCTCACGGGGGACCGTGCGGGTCCTCGGTCAGGAGGTGACGGTGAGGAGCGTCGGGGACGCCCTCGCCGCCGGGATCGCGTACGTCCCGAGCGACCGTCTCACCCAGGGCGTCTTCCTCGACCAGCCCATCTCGGTCAACCTCGTCTCGGCCTCGATCGACGGCGTCGCCCACCGTGGCGGTGTCCTGGACGAGGGAGCGATGCGCACTCAGGTGCTCACCGCCGTCGAGGACCTCGCCATCAAGATCGGCGACGCCGACGACCCCGTCCGCAGCCTCTCCGGCGGCAACCAGCAGAAGGTCGTGCTGGGCAAGTGGCTCGCCACCAAGCCGGCCGTGCTGATCCTCAACGGCCCGACCGTCGGGGTAGACGCCGGGTCCAAGGCCGCGATCATGCAGATCCTCCGCCAGCACGCCGCGGAAGGGATGGGCATCCTGCTCATCTCCGACGACGTGCCGGAGCTGGTCAGCGTCTGTCATCGCGTGCTCTTCATCCGCCGCGGCCGCATGGCCGGCGAGCTCGCGGGCGAGAACGTCACCGAGGAAAGCGTCAGAGAGGGGCTCGTCAAATGACCGCCATCGCCACGCGTACGCGGGGCAGCCTGCGTGAGGTCCCCGCCATGCTCAAGGGCCGCAACAACGAGGGCGTCCTCCTCGGCGTCATCGTCGTCCTGCTGCTCGGCATGCTCGTCCTCGAGCCCTCGGCGTTGACCTGGGGGTTCGCCGGCGACATCCTCCGCTCGGGTCTCGTGACACTCGCCCTCGCCCTCGGCCTGCTGCTCATCATCATCTCTGGCGGCATGGACGTCTCCTTCACCGCCATCGCGATCTTCAGCGGCTACGCCACGGTCAAGCTCATGGCCGACCTGGGGCTCGACGGCCGGGTCTGGCCCTTCATCGTCTCCGCCGCCATCGGCTGCGCTCTGGGTTCCATCAACGCGGTGCTCGTGGCCAGGTACCGGATGGAGACTCTCATCGCCTCGCTCGGCACGCAGGTGATCATCCGCGGCTTCCTGCTCGCCTTCGTCGGCTCGGTCTACCTCGCCACGCTGCCCCCGGCACTCGACTCGGTCGGTGCCATGACGATCTTCCGGCTCGGCGGTAGCCCGGTCAACGTCCTGGTGATCCCGGTAGTCCTGCTCTGCGTCCTGCTGGCGCTGATGCTCAAGAAGACGCTGTTCGGACGCTCGATCTACGCCGTCGGCGGCGACAAGGAGTCCGCCCGGCGCGTCGGGCTCCGGGTGCCGTGGGTGCAGACCCGCATCTACCTCATCGCCGGTCTCCTGGCCGGGTTCGCCGGCATGGTTCACGTCGTCCTGTCCCGCCACGCCTCGCCCTTCGAGCTGGTCGGCATGGAGATGAGCGTCATCGCCGCCGTCGTCATCGGCGGCGCCCTGGACACCGGCGGACGCGGCTCGGTGCAGGGCACCGTCCTGGGCGTCATCCTCGTCTCCCTGGTCCAGAACTCCCTCGTCCGCCTGGGGATCTCCAGCTACTGGCACGTGTTCGTCGTCGGGCTCGTGATCCTCGTCGGCGTGGCCATCCAGGCCCGCAGCAGCGCCCGTGGGGCGAAGCGGGCACGCATTCTCGAAGGAGAGGTGTCCGCATGAGCTGGGCGACATCGCCGTTCGTCACGAGAGTCACCAACGCCACCGGACGCAACGGCTACACCGCCGGGCTGCTCGTCCTCGCGGTACTCATCGCCGTCGCGTTCACCGCCGTCAACCCCGCGACGTACGCCTCGATCCTCAACGTGCAGTCCATCGCCTTCTCCGTGCCGGAGATCGGACTCATGGCGCTGGCCATCTCGATCGCGATGACGACCGCCGGTATCGACCTGTCCATCGTGGCCGTGGCGAACCTGTCGGCCCTCACGGTCGCCTTCGTCTCGCTCCAGGGACAGGAGGCCGGGATGTCCACGCCGCTCGTCAGCGTTGTCGCCGTCGCCGCGGCCCTCGTGGTCGGGCTGCTGTGCGGCGCCGTCAACGCGGTGGTCATCTCCATCGTCGGCGTCGCACCGATCCTCGCCACACTGGCCACGCAGATGCTCCTCACCGGCCTCGCGGTGGCGCTGACGCGGGGTGAGCCCATCTACGGGCTGACCCCGGAGCTCACCGCACTAGGTACCGGCACCTTCGCGCGGATCCCCATCATCTTCTGGCTCTTCCTACTCATCGTGGCGTCCGCGTGGTTCATCATGAGCAAGACCGGGTACGGGATGCGGGCCACTCTCGTCGGGGCCAACGCGGTCGCCTCCGACTACTCGGGCATCAACCGTCGATCGGTGATCTTCCGGACCTACATGCTCACGGGCATCATCTCGGCACTCGCAGGTCTGATGATGGTGATGCGCACGGTCAGCGCGTCCGCAGGTTACGGGAGCTCGTACCTGCTCCTTGCGATCACCATCGCCGTCCTCGGCGGCGTCAGCCCCTTCGGCGGACGGGTCGCCGTGTGGGGAGCCGCGCTCGCGGCGGTGATCCTCCAGCTCATCTCGAGCGGCTTCAACCTGCTTGGGATCAGCCCGTACATCTACCAGATGGTGCAGGGCCTCATCCTCGCCGGGGTCATGGTGGCGCGCGTCGAGCGCGTCCGTGTCGCGGCGGCCATCTCGAGATGGCGCACCGGCCGCTCGACGCCCGCGCCCTCACCCCTTGCTGAACAACCATACGAAGAAGGACATCATGGAGAATCCGAGTCAGACCCTCAGCTCAGCAGCAGCGTTCGTTAGGCGGGAGGCCGAGGCGGTGGCGAAGGTCGCCGACCAGCTCGACGAGTCTCTCCTCGAGGTCGCGAATCTCATCACCCACTCGGGCGGGAAGGTCATCGTCACCGGCTCGGGGACCTCAGGGACCATCGCACGCCGCCTGGCCCACCTGCTCTCGGTGACCGGTACGCCGGCGCTCTACCAGAACCCCGGCGACGGTCTGCACGGCAGCCTGGGAGTCGCGACCGTGGGGGACGTCGTCATCGCGATCTCCAAGGGCGGTGAATCGATGGAGCTGGCCGAGTTCGTCACCCGCACCAAGGAGCGTGGAGCGGGAGCGGTGGCGCTCACGGCAACCCCCGAGTCCTCGCTCGCAGCCCTTGCCGACGTCGTCGTCACCGTCGACAGCTCGGCTGCGGACCCGAGCGGCATCATCGCGATGGGCAGCACTCTTGCCACCGCGGCGTGGGGTGATGCGCTCGCGATGATCCTCATGGGGCAGCGCCAGTACACGTGGGAGCAGGTGCTGCACAGCCACCCCGGCGGTGCCGTGGGGAAGTACTCGGAGGAGCTGCTGCGGTCCGTCAAGGACTGACGCGCTCCTGCCGGCGCGGAACCGCTCAGGGTGTCCCGGTCTCCGGGGCACCCTGAGCCGCGCGTCGCCGTGCTCGGTACTCGTGCACATACCCCCATGCCACGCCGATCACCCCCATGGCCAGGCCCGCGAAGCAGATCCAGAGCCACTCGTCCGGGACCGAGCCGCGCAGGTTGAGGAAGCCCACGACCGCCGTCGCCAGGATCCACACGACCGTGCCGGTCACCGTCAGGGTGATGGCGTTGACCTTCGCGGGCGGCGGGTCGGGCCGACGGTCGAAGAAGTGCGGGTCCGGCATACCTCGATCGTAGGTGCGCGCGTCGGCCCCGATCCGCGGATCGGGGCCGACGGCTGCTCCTTCTGCGTCGTCGTCCGGGCTACTTCTGCGCCAGCACGAAGGCGGTGAGGTAGGACAGGGAGTTGCCGTTGTCCACCTGCTCCGCGGGGAGCTTCTCGAGCATGGCCAGGGCGGCTTCGCGGTCGGTGAGGGCCTGGGCCATGACGACGTAGTCCACGAGCGGGCGACCGGTGGGGTCACCGCCCGGGACGGCGTGGTCCACGAGCGCCTGGAGCGCCTCCGGCTCGGCGCCGAGGTAGGCCGCCGACGTCGGGCTCATGGGGATGAGCTGGATGCCGATGACCGCGGCGGGGTCGGCGTTGAAGAACGTGGCGAAGTCGCGCTTGCCCTGCCAGTTGATCCCCACCGACGGGGCGCCGAAGCCCTCGGGCAGCTCGGGCGCCACCCAGTACTCCATGGCCGTGGCGGCCTCGTTGGCGAGCATCCAGCGCGCCTGCTCGGCCATCGCCTCGTCCCCGGAGGCCTGCGCCCACAGGGTCAGGCCCGTCCAGGCGTTGACCGACTCCGAGGACGACTCCTGGTTGTTGCCGTCGCCGAACGGGCCGGTGCCCGAGGCCCACGAGTGCCCGTACCAGTCGTCGAAGGCCCGGCGCTGCGGGAACGCACCGCTCTCCTCGGGTGCGGCGATGTCCCACGCGACGAGGTCGGCCATGGGCGCGTAGCGCTCCACGAGCGAGGGGTCCTCGCCCGCCAGCACGCCCAGGGCGTAGAGCATGTGGCCGTAGTGGAAGTGGTGGTCGTTGAACTCGTCGGAGCCGTAGGACGGCTGCATGCCGACGAGGCCGCCGAGGACGTCGTCGTAGGCGAAACACTTCTCGTCCGTGCCCTCGCACCCGGCCGGGTCGAACCAGAGGTCGAGCTCGGCGAGCATCTGGTCCTTCAGCGCGGCGGCCTCCTCGTCCAGGCCGAGTCGGCCGGCGAGGAGGTAGAGCTGGGAGGCGCGCTGGAGCTGCTTGCCGGCGAAGTAGCTGTCCGCGGCGTCGAAGGTGACCCCGGCGAGGTCGGCGCGGAGCAGGTCGGTGACCTGGGTGCGCTCGGCGTCGGTGAGACCGCTGAGGTCCAGCTCGGGGACCGGGGTGAGCTCGGGGACGGAGAACGACGCCTCGGTGCCCGAGGCGAGGGCGAGGTCGCCGTAGATGGTGGGGATGGTGGCGGCCAGCGTCTCGCCGTCGGTGCGGAGCGTGGGCTGCTGGTGCGGCCGCGCGGCGACGACGGTGGGCGCGCCCCCGGTGTCGTAGCGGAAGGTGGTGGTGGCCTCGCCGCCCGAGACGTCGTGCTCGACGGACGTGCCGGCCAGCGGGAGCGCCCCGGCGAGGAGGGCCTCGCGGTCGGCGTCGGAGGCCCCGGCCGGCTCGGCGAAGACGACGAGGGTGGCGCCCGCGGGCAGCTCCAGGGTGGTCCCGGACAGTGGTGCCTCGGTGACGAAGCGGTAGGTGATGCCGCCGATCTCGGCCGAGGCTCCGCCGTCGGCCGCCTGGGTGGCGGCGGGCAGCTCGATCGACTGGGCCGTCACGGCCTCGTAGGCGGCGTAGGGCCAGCCCTCGGCGAGAGTGACCCGGCCGGTCAGCGTCTCGCCGTCGTAGTGGGCGAAGGTGCCGGACAGGGCGTCGGTGCGCTCGAGCTCGTACCGGTCGGCCGGCAGGGCGAGCTCGACGTGCTGCGGGTGGGCGCCCATGACGACCTTGGCCGACGTCTGCGGCTGGGGCAGGCCGAGGCCCAGGGTGTCGCCGGTGAGGCGGGCGCTGAGCACCCCGGTGAAGATGGGCCGGTCCTCGGGGGCGAAGACGGCCGGGGTCAGCCAGGAGTTCGTCGGGGGCGCGACGCCGTCGGCGACGGCGATCTCGCCGTCGAACGGGCCGGTGGTGGTGGGCAGCTCGGCGGCCGCGGCGTCGGCCGCGGCGGCCTCCGCCGAGAGGTCGGCCGGCGCGGCGGTACCGGCGTCGGACGAGGACGGGGCGGCGTCGCCGGCCCCGCCGTCGGCAGGGGCGGTGCACGCCGCGAGGGCCAGGGCCGAGGCGGCGATCACGGTGAGGGTGCGGGCGGGGCGGGGGGTTCGGGGAAAGGTCATCGGGCTCCTCAGATGGTGGCGCCGTCGGGGGTGACGAGCTCGGTGAGCTGGCGGGCCGCCCAGGAGCCGAAGCCCTCGGCGTCGTCGAGGCGGATCTCGGCCTCGACGGGGGCGCCGTTGGTGAAGGTGCCGGCGGCGGCGAGGTCCTCGCTGCGCGCGCGGACGACCGCGACGGTGTCGCCGGTGGAGTCGTCGAACTGGACGTCGTAGACCTCGGCGGTGACCTCGGTGCTGTCGGGCAGCACGACGGTCATGGGCGCGCCGAGGGGCAGGCGCGCGAAGTCCGCGGCGGTCATCGGGACGCGGGCGGTGATGCGGGACGTGCCGGCGACCTCGACCGTGGCGATCTCGGTGTTGGCGGGCACGAAGGAGCCGACGGCGAGGTCGGCGCGGCCGACCGTGCCCTCGGCGGTGGCGGTGAAGACCATGACGTCCTCACCCTCGATGTGGTAGCCGACGCCCTCGGGGCTGAAGCGGGCGGTCTCCAGCGCCTGCTGGAGGGTGGCGCTCTGGACACGGAGGATCTCCTGCCCGGCGGCCACCGTGTCGCCCGCGCGGACCGCGACGGACTGGATGGAGCCGCCGAACGGCGTGCCCACGGTGGAGACGTCGGACTCCACGACGGCCTCGCGGGCCTCGAGGGTGTGGGCGCGGCCGTAGCTGTAGACCAGGCCCATCCCGGCGGCGCCGAGGACGAGGACCGTGCCGAGCAGGAGGGAGAGGAACTTGCGGAAGGTCATCGGGTGCTCCGGTTCTTCAGGGCGGCGCCCTCGCGCACGGCGATGCCGAGGAAGACGGCGAGGGCGGCGGTGTTGACGGTGTTCCACACCAGCGCGATGGTGACGGCGCCGGTCCACTCGGCCTTCCAGACACCCACGACCGTGGTGGCCAGGAGAGCGACGAACATCAGCACCTGGGGGACGATGAAGTTGAACGGCGAGGCGGCGCGGCCGGCCCGGCCGGTGACGTGCCAGGCACGGTCGCGGCGCAGCAGGGCGTTGCCCAGGGCGCGGATGTACATGGGGAACGAGACCGTGGACAGCAGGAGGGTCTCCCACCGGAACGAGCCGATGGTGTAGACGGCCACGACGATCTGCATGAGGTAGAAGCCCGAGTAGTACATCGCCCACTGCCACAGCGGCAGGCCGGCGTCGATCGGGGTGAGGTCGAGGAAGATCTGCAGCGGCGGCAGGAGCAGCAGCGCGAAGGTGACGACGCCGCCGAGGTAGAACGTGGCGGTGCCGAAGTACTGCAGGCGCTGGTCCACGGTGAGGCGGCGGTTGAGCAGCGGGTTGGCCTGGAAGAGGATCTCGAACGCGCCGGTGGCCCAGCGGGTCTGCTGCTTGGTGTAGGCCTCGATGTTCTCGGGGGTGTCGCCGACCGCCAGGACCGTGGGGATGTAGACCGAGTGCCAGCCGCGCTCGTGCAGCTTCATCGAGGTCCACACGTCCTCGGACTTCGAGCCGGCGTAGATCCCGCCGATCTCGGCGACGGCGTCGCGGCGGAAGACGACGTTCGTGCCCACGCAGAAGGCCGAGTTGAAGCGGTTCTTGCCCGGCTGGATGAGGGAGTAGAAGACGGTCTGGAGGTAGCCGGCGCCGCGGGTGATGAAGTTGTGGATGTTGCCGTAGACCTGCGGGGTCTGGACGAACGCCACCTTCTCCTGGGCGAAGAACGGCAGGGTCTCGACGAGGAAGTCCGGGGACGGGACGAAGTCGGCGTCGAGAACGACGAAGTAGTCGCCCGTGCTCTTGGTGAGGGCATGGTTGATGTTGCCGGCCTTGGCGCCGGCGTTGTCCGGGCGGGTCAGGTAGTGCACGCCGAGCTCGGCGGCGAGGGCCTTGACCTCGGGGGAGCGGCCGTCGTCGAGGATCCACGTCTCGTGGCGCCCGCGCATGGCGCGGGCCGCGGCGACGGTGGTGCGGATCGTCTCGACCGGCTCGCCGTAGGTGGTGACGAACACGTCGACGGCGATGCCCGTGCCGCCGAGCTGCATGGCGTCGGTGCCGAGCGGGGCGTCGAGGTCCCACCCGGTGGGGACGAAGAGGTGGCGGCGGGCCTCGTTGTAGGCGAAGTCGCGGGGGTCGTGGGCGCTGGAGAGCTGGGTCCACAGGGAGATGAGGACCTGGCCCATCATGATCGACTCCGCAACGACGACGAGCGACCAGGGCAGGAGGTCGCCGGCGTTCTCCGGGCGTAGGAGGAACGAGGCGTAGAGCAGCACGCCGATCGTGGCGAGCAGGACGAGCATCGTCAGGGAGGGGGACTGCAGGTCGCGCTCGACGTGCCCGACGCGGGCGGCGCGGCGCTCGAAGTCGGCGCGCTCGGGGGAGGGGCGGGTGAGGTCGGTGGCGGCGTCGCGGGCGGCGGCCACGCGGGGTGCAGCGTCGCGGGCGGCGGCCACGCGGGGTGCAGCGTCGCGGTCCGTGCCCCGGTGCGGCGCGGTGCGCTCGACGGTGGGAGCGGTGACCGGGGCGCTCGCGGACCGCTCGCGCTCACGCACCTCTCGCTCGCGGAGTGCGCGGCGGGTGAGCTGACGGTCGGAGGTGAGCGGGCGGGAGGCGTGGGAGTGGCCGTGCGGCCGGGTGAGGTTCTCTGGCACGTCGATTCCTGGGGCTGGGCTCCGGTGGACGGGCTGCCGACGGAGGGCCGTCGGCCCTTCGTCGGACTTGCCCGCCGCCGGTCTGCTCCGGGGCGGTCGCGTGTGCTCTCGCAGGCGGCGGACGGGTCCGGTGGCGACGCCCGTGGAGGCGGGTGCCGCGTGCCTGCTCTTTTCGATGCTGGGGGACAGGTGTCGACCTGTCCACCACAAGAAATGGTCCCCCGGAAGGACGATGCCGCATTTTCTGGGGGAGTTGGGTCTGTTCTGCGTGAAATGGTGGTCGCGCGGAGTGCCAGCACGGAGGTGCTGTTTGTCGCCCTGTCGGGCGATGGAACGTTGCGATCGGTAGAGGATGCAGAGGGTTCGAAAACCGCGCAGTGGCGCCGATATCGAACGCCCGAGCCGGCCGGTCCGGCCGGACCCTGAGGGTTTCCGAGGTGGCGTCTCGCGACTCTTGGACCTGGCGCCGCCGAGCACGGGACCGTTTCCTGTTCGTGACCTTGGGCACCGAGCCCCGTTGGTGGGGGCAGAATGCATCACGACATTCCCTAGGAATGGGGACTCGAGGTCGGTGCACCGAAAGTGTGTCGCCATGTCGGCGGATGGGCAGCGTCCTCACGGCGGCGGGCGCGCGCGACGCGGTGGACGGCAAACGGATCCGTTGATCGGACACGGCCGGGATCCGGGTTGTCGTGGGGAGGCTCGAGGGGCGTGGTGAGGCCCCGTGAGTGGGGGCGCGCCCGCCGGGCCGACGCGCCCACACTGAGGACTCACCCGGAGGTTCGTCCGGTGTGCCCGACCTGAGGCAGGCGACGACCATGCCGCTCATCCCACCCGCACTGCGCGGACCGATCACCACCCTCTCGAGCACGGTCACGGTCGACCACGTGCTGCCCTCGGCCGCCGTCGAGCTCCTCGTGGGCGGGGCGCCGTCGGCGCTGGTCGGCCTGGCCGGCTCCAACTCGGCCCGGATCCACGTGCCGGCCGGTGCGCTGCCGGCGGGGGCCGTCGTCACCGCGACGTGGAGCCTCGGCGGGGAGACGAGCCCGCCGAGCAGCGCCGAGGTGGTCCTCGGCGTTCCCGGCCGGCTCGACCCGCCCGTCGTCCTCAGCCCGGTGCACACCGCGGCCGACTGGATCGCCGTCGGCGGGCTGTTCCCGGGCGCGGAGGTGACGATCGTCGACGGCGGCCGGGTGGTCGGCGGCGGCGTCTGCGACGGTCCCACGCTGCACGTGCGGGTGAGCGACCGGATCGACGCCGGCTCCGAGCTGCAGGTGACCCAGTCGGCGCGCCGGCCGCACGAGTCGGTGGTGGAGAGCCCGCCCGGGCAGGGTCTGCCGGCCGAGGACCGCTTCTCCCGTGAGGAGCAGCCCGACGCGCCGTCCGTCGTCGGGCCGGTGCGCGAGTGCGAGGGCGCGGTGCTCGTCGTCGGCGCGGTGCCCGGGTGCCACGTGCACCTCCACACGGGGGGCACGACGCACGAGTACGCGGCGGTGAGCGAGAGCTTCTGGGCGATCCTGCCCGGCGGCGCCCACGCGCCGGAGACCTTCGCCGTCTCCAACGAGCTGCTGCGGATCGGGCGGTCCAGCGCCGTCTCGGCGGCCGTCGGGGTGGACCCGGCCGCGCCGCTGGACCCGCCGCGGCTGCAGCCCGACCACCAGTACTGCCCCAGCCTGGTGAGCGTGCGCGCGGAGGTGCTCGCGCCCGGCGCCGCGCTGAGCTTCGAGATGCGCGGGGCGGGCGGGACCACGGTGGTCGGCCGGGCCGGCGCGCCCGACGCGGGCCGCTCCGACACCTACGTCCTCGGCGACCTCTCCGCCCTCGTCCCGGCCGCGCCGCCGGACCCGGCGGTGGTGCTCACCGAGCAGCTGTGCACCCTGTCGGCGGAGTCGAACCGGGCCGGGGTGCACCGCTCGTCCGGGCAGCAGGAGGTGCCGCCGGCGTTCTTCGACGCGCCGATGGAGTGCTCGCCCTGGCTCCACGTGCTCAACGCGTGGGGCTCGTTGGTCACGGTGCGCTCGGACGACGGCGACTGGCCGGTGCTCGCCTCGTTCACCCTCGTGCCGGCGAGCGGGTGGGTGCCGCTGAACCGGATGCTGCGGGCGGGCGAGGACGTCCAGGTGACGGTGGAGGTGGGCTGCGTACCCGAGCACCTGCGGGTCTCGGACTGGGTGACCGTCCAGGGGCACGGCGACCCGGAGGCGCTGCGCATCGACGAGGGGCTGCGGCCGGGACACAACCGCACCGTGTGGGTGGACGGCGCCGTCGTCGGGGCGCGGCTGCACGTGCTGGTCAACGGCGTCCGACGGGCGAGCGTGTGGGTGACGGGCGACGTGCCGAGCATGGGTCGGGTCGCCGTCGTCGTGGGCGAGCTGACCGAGGAGGACGCCGTCACCGCCCGGCAGACCGTGTGCGGGCAGACCTTCGGCGAGAGCCCGGCCGTGCACGTCACCCGAGGGCGGATGGACCTCGAGGCGGACCCGGGCACGCTCAAGAAGGGCGTGCGGACCGCTGTGACGATCCGGGCCCGCGACCGGGACCTGGGCCACCCGCTCTTCGGACCCGTGCGGGTGGGCGGGGCCGTGGTGGGCTACCTCGGGCAGGCCTTCGACGTGACGGCTCCCTCGACGGCGCCGGTGAGGTTCACGGTCGCGATCGAGGGGTACGCCGACGGCGTCATCGACCTGACCGTCGCGGCGCCCCCGCCGCCGCCGCCCGCCACGGTGACGATCACGTCGCACGCGAGCCTCGGCGTCGCGATCCAGGCCATCAAGGAGATCTCCTGGACGCTGACGGGTGCGGGGCAGAGCATCACGCGCGACGCGACGCCGAACGCGGGCACGGCCGTGGTGACGCTGCCGGTCCCGCCGACGGGCGGGTCGACCGTGAGCTACGCCCTCTCGGGCAGGGCGACGATCGAGTTCTACCAGCCGGCGATCGCCGCGACCCTGACCAAGCAGGTGAGCGTGTTCTACGTGATCGGGCCGTCCCTGCAGGGCGCCATCACGGTGCTGTGGAGCGGAACGCCGCGCACGGCGGAGATCAACATCTCCTGGGCGCCGATCCACGACCCGGAGACCGGCGCGGTCATTGACGAGGTGTACGTGTTCGTGCTCAACACGATGTCGGGATGACCCGGGCTCATCCGGTCGCTCGACGCCGCGCCGGCGAAGCATGGGGTGGGGGAAAGCGCAGGGGGGATTTGGCCGTCCCCCACCCGACGGCATCAACCCTATCGGTGCCCATCGCGACCGAGTCACCACATCTTCAGGGGAGGAGACGAGGCGCCCTCGCATCTTCTGGGGGAGGGGCCGGCTCACGTCCGGCGTCGGCACCCCGGCGCCGACTTCCCGGCCCCCCGGCGTGCAGCCGATGGGAGTGCCCGCTGGTGAGACTGCTCGTGACACTGGGGATGTCTCGACGGCTGGGAGCCGTCGGATGTGACCCGATCCGGTCGATGTTCCCCGGCGTCCGGATGCTTGCGCGGGTTCGGTGTCGCCCAGGGTTCTGTTCCGGCGATGCGCCACGATTCTGCTGATCTGGCCGCAATCCACGACCAGATCAGCAGACTCGTCGAGGTAGTACACCCGGGGTGCGCGCCGGTTGCGCGCCCCGGATGCGAGGCTGCCGGGCCGTCGCTAGCGTCGCTCGTGCCCTGACGGCGCCGACGCGCCGGCCGCGCCGCCGCCGTCCTCTGCGAGAACCTGGAGGAAGCGATGAAGACCGCCGAGATGATGAAGACCTACCCGGCCGAGATCAACCTCGACCGTGACCTCCTCGCCCGCACGGTCGACGCGCTGGTGGCGTGCTCCCAGGCATGTACGGCTTGCGCCGACGCCTGCCTGAGCGAGGACATGGTGGCCGAGCTGCGCACGTGCATCCGGACCAACCTCGACTGCGCCGACATCTGCGCGACCACCGCCCGCGTGCTGTCGCGGCACACCGGCTACGACGCCAACATCACCCGCACCCAGCTCCAGGCGTGCGCCCAGGCGTGCCGGTCGTGCGAGGACCAGTGCAACCTCCACGCCGACATGCACGAGCACTGCAAGGTCTGCGCCGATGCCTGCCGCACCTGCGAGCAGGCCTGCACCGAGCTGCTCGCCGCCATCGGCTGACCGGCGTCAGGAGAGAGCTGACCCGCGCCGAACGAGACAGAAGAGCCATCGGAGCCCTGCTCGGTGCGCCCCGACCAGGGCTCCGGCCCCACCCCGCGGCGGGCGCGTGCAACGGGTGACCCCCTACGGCGTGCCCGACGGGGCCGTCGACGCACGGAGGACCTCGTGACCGAGTTGCACCTGACCTACGGCGTGGTCGGCGCCATCGCCGTCGCGCTCGCCCTCCTCAGCCGGCGCATGCGCAGCCTGCCGCTGTCCGAGCCCCTGGTGGCCCTGACCTCGGCGTCCTCCTGGGCCCGTTCGTCCTGGGGGCGGTGGAGGTCGGCGAACCCGCGCGCGACCTCGTCCTGCTCGAGGGCAGCCGGCTCATCGTCGCGGTCTCGGTCATGGGGACGGCGCTGCGGTTCCCCGCCGCCGGTCTGCGTCACGTCCTGCGCCCGGTCCTGATCCTGCTGGTGGTGGTCATGCCGCTGGCCGCGGTGATCTCCGGAGCGGCAGCACTGACGCTGGGACTGCCCCTCGCCGTCGCCGCACTCGTGGGGGCGACTCTGTCGCCCACGGACCCCGTCCTCGCCGGCTCGATCGTGTCCGGCAAGCCCGCCGAGCGCGACCTGCCCGAGCGGCTTCGCCACACCCTCAGCGTCGAGAGCGGCATCAACGACGGGCTGGCGCTGCCGCTCGTCGGGGTGGCCCTCGCCGTCGTCCTGCCCGCCACCTCGCCCGGCCCGGAGGCGGGGCGGCTCGCCCGGGAGGTCCTCGCCGGGATCGCGATCGGCGCCGTCGGCGGGGCGCTGGCCGCTCTGGGGGTCCGGGTCGCGACGAAGGACGACGACCTCGAGCCCGGCCCGAACCTCGTGCTCACGGTCCTGCTCGCCGTCGCCGTGCTCGGGCTCGGGCGGGCCGCCGCGACGGACGGGATCCTCGGGGTGTTCGTCGCGGGCACCGTCTACAACGCGATGGTCACCGGCGACGAGCGCGAGCCCCAGCAGCACATCGACGAGGCCGTGAACCGGTACCTGTCGCTGCCGCTGTTCTTCTTCCTCGGCGTGGTCCTGCCGTGGCGGGAGTGGGCGGCGTTCGGCGCGCCGGCGCTGGCCTTCGTCGCCCTGGTGCTGGTGCTGCGCCGGCTTCCCGTGGTGCTCGCCCTGGCCCGTCCCGCGGCCCTGCCCGCCTCCGAGGCGGCGTTCCTCGGTTGGTTCGGGCCGATGGGCGCCAGCTCGATCTTCTACATCGCGCACAGCGTGGACAAGGGCGTCACCGATCCGGCGTTCTTCGCGGCGGGGACCCTCGCCGTCGCCGCGAGCGTGCTGGCCTTCGGGCTGACGTCGTCGCCGGGGCGCCGGCTCTACGCCCGGTCGGGTGCGCCGGCGGAGGACGAGGCCGCCGGTGCGCGAACCATCGGGCGATGGTCGGTAGGTCCGGGACGTCGTGCATCGTCACGGTGAGGTGGACCCGCCTCGCGGAGCCTGTCAGAACGGCACGCCGCACCTGAGGATCACGTTGGCGTAGGGGGTCGCCTCGCCCGTACGGACGAGGAGCCGTGCCGAGCCCGAGAGCGTCTTGAGCTCCTCGTGCGTGACCCAGCCGGGGTCGCCGAAAAGACCCTTGACCAGCTCGTGCGCGCTGGGGTTGGCCCGGCGGGTCTCCTCCGCGAGGATCGCTGCCTCGATCTCGAGCTCGACCTCGAGCGCGCCGAGGACCTCGGCGAACGTGGGAATCCCGAAGGTGACGGCGAGGTCTACCACCGGCACACCGGGTGGCCTGGGCAACCCGCAGTCACCGACGACCACGAGATCCGTGTGGCCCAGGCTGGCGATCTCCCTCGAGAGCGCGGCGTTGAGAATTCCCTGCTTCTTCACCGCAGCTCCTGACGGGTGGGGTAGGACTCCTGGGCGCCGCGGCGGGTGACCGTGTGAGCGGCGACGACGGTGGCGCGGCGGACGGCGTCCTCGAGCAGGGCGCCATGTGCCAGCGCGAGTGCCAACGCGCCAACGAACGCGTCTCCCGCACCGGTGGTGTCGACCGCCGTCACCGGCCGGGCGGCGACGTGCGTAGCGCGGCCGCCGTGCTCCGCGAGCGCCGCACCCCGTGGACCGAGAGTGACGACGACGCTTCGCGGACCCAGTGCCAGGAGCGACCTCGCCACGGTCAACGCCTCGTCCGGCGACGCGGTCGACACCTCCGGGGCCGTTCCTGCCCTTTCCAGCAGGAATGCGGCCTCGGACTCGTTGACGACCAGCGGGTCTGCGACCGCAAGGACCTCGCCATCCAGCTCCGCGGCCGGTGCTGCGTTGACGACCACCCGTGAGCCCCCGGCGCGCCGTGCGACGTGGGACACGGTCTCGAGCGGGATCTCGAGCTGGAGCACGACGACCGCTGCGCCGAGCCAGACCTGCTCCGTCGCATCGACCAGGGCGGGTGTGACGTGACGGTTGGCGGCGGGCGAGACGATGATGGAGTTCTCACCGTCCGGGGTGACGAGGATCAGGGCGTTTCCGGTGGGAGCGGACACCGTGCGCAACCCGGCGATGTCGACGCCCGAACCTGCCAGGGCAGCACGGAGCATCTCGCCGTAGGCGTCGTCCCCGACACATCCGACGAACGCGACGGCGCCGCCGAGGCGCCCGGCGGCCACCGCCTGGTTGGCGCCCTTGCCGCCCGACGTGACCACGAGGTCCGACCCGAGGATCGTCTCGCCGCCGGCCGGACGGTGGGGGATGTCGAGAACGAGGTCGGCGTTGGCCGAGCCGATGACAGCAACGGACGGGGTTCCCATGCGAGCTCTCTCTCCGGCCCCGGGAGGCCATCGGTCCGGCTCCGGTGCCGGTGTTGACACAGCCTAGTGACCCGGGCACACTCGTGCATGTCCCATTCAGAGCTGAATGAATATGCCGAGAGGAACCGATGGCGGTCCCCGCGTACCTCGCGCTCGACGAGGGCACGACGAACACCAAGGCGCTGCTCGTCGACCTCACGGGACGGGTTGTCGCCGCTGCGAGTGCCGCGGTAGAGCTGGTCAACCCCGCGCCGGCACACTTCGAGCAGGACGCCGAGCAGATCTGGTCAGCGACGGAGCAGGCGATCACGAGGTGCCTGGCGCAGGCGGTGGATGTCGAGCCGGTGGCCCTGGTGATCTCCAACCAGCGTGAGTCGGTGGTGGCCTGGAGCCGGGCCACGGGGCGCGCGCTCGGCCCGGTCGTCGGCTGGCAGGACGGTCGGACCGCCGAGAGCTGCGCCCGGATCGCCACGCCGGAGACCTCCGCCCTCGTCGCGGCACGAACCGGGCTGCACCTGGACCCGATGTACTCCGCCACGAAGATGGCCTGGCTGTACAGCTCGGTCATCGACGGCGGCCACGACCCCGCCGACGTCGTCGTCGGAACGGTCGACGCCTTCCTCGTCTCTCGCCTGACCGGCGGCGCGACCGTGCGGTGCGACGCGACGAACGCCTCCCGCACCCTGCTGTACAACCTGCACGACCTCGCCTGGGACGAGGAGCTGTGCGACCTGTTCGGCGTGCCGCTCGCCGCGCTGCCGGAGGTGGAGCGCTCGGACGGCGACTTCGGCGTCACCGTGGCCGGGGGCGCCGTCCCGGCCGGGCTGCCGGTCGCCGGCGTGCTGGGCGACTCCCACGCCGCGCTCTACGGGCAGGAGTGCCACCGCCCGGGCCTCGGCAAGGTCACCTACGGCACCGGGTCCTCCGTCATGGTCCCCACGCCGCGCTCCGCCCCGGCGCACGGAACCACGGTCGACACCACCCTCGCCTGGCTCAGCGACAAGCCGCTCTACGCCCGGGAAGGAAACGTCCTCGCCACCGGTGCGGCCCTGGAGACGATGGGGTCGATCCTCGGCCTGCCCTCGGGCGGGTCCGCGCTGGCCGCGCTGGCCGCGTCCGCGGACAGCAGCGGTGGCGTGCAGGTCGTGCCCGCCTTCAGCGGCCTGGCGGCCCCGCACTGGGACCGCTCCGCGGTCGGTGTGGTCACCGGCGTCCGGCGCGACACCGGTGCCGCGCACGTCGCCCGCGCGACGGTCGAGTCGATGGCGCACCAGGTCAGCGACATCGTCGAGGAGATCGAGCGGAGCGGCGACGCCGTGGAGGCCCTGCGGGCCGACGGAGGTGCGAGCGTCAACCCGTTCGTCATGCAGGTCCAGGCCGATCTCATCGGCAAGCCGGTGCACGTGGCCGGCACCGCCGAGCTGTCCGCCGTCGGCGTCGCGAAGTTGGCGATTCGCGCCGCGGGCGGTGGCGCCGGCCTCGACGCGAACCCCACGTCCTACACCGTCTACGAACCACAGCTGCCCGCCGACCGCCGGATCGAGGCTCGCGCACAGTGGCGCGAGGCCCTCGACCGGTCCGGTGGCCGCGCGGTGCGCCGGGCGCACCGAGGAGAGGAGTACGCATGACCACCGAGCTGCGCCGCCGCGAGGAGACCAGCCCGCCGGTCTGGCGACGTCCGAGCGTCCGCCGCACCGCGTTCTGGGTCGTTCTCGTCGGCGCGATGTTCATCGGCACGACGTTCGTGCGACCGGGCGAGGAGGCCGCTACCGCCGGTGAGGCGGTGCTCGACCCGGCCACCTACGCCACCGAGATCTACGAGCCCGACGTGGTGCCCACGATCGAGGAGAACGCGACCGACCTCACGGAGCTGCTGCCCAGGATCGAGGCCGACCCGGAGGGCACCGGCGAGGAGCTGGGGCACCGCAACGGCTCGTCCCCGTACAGCTACGCCGTCGAGGCGACCGGGACGGTCGTCGAGGGCCCGTTCGGCCAGGTGGGCCTGGAGGTCGAGGGTCTGGAGTCGGACGCCACCGTCGGGGTCCAGACCGGCCCGGCCGTCATCGGCACCGCGCTGCGCGACGCCGTCGGGTTCATCACGTTCGACCAGGCGCGCAACCAGATCGAGTTCGCCAACATCGCCACCGAGCTCAACAACCAGGTCAAGGCGGCCGTGCTCACCCAAACCGACTTCGACTCGCTGCTGGGTGAGGAGATCACCGTGCTCGGCGCGTTCACGTACGACGACCCGGCGCACCTGACCATCACCCCGGTCGAGATCAGGACCGGCGATGAGTGACCTGCCCCAGGACGACGTCATCATGCGCGCTGTCGACATCACCAAGGCGTACGGGGCCACGCACGCCCTGCGCGGGGTGGACTTCGAGGTCCGGCGCGGCACGGTGACCGTCCTCTTCGGGGAGAACGGGGCCGGGAAGTCGACCCTCATGAAGATCATGTCGGGAGTCGAGCGGCCCACCTCGGGGCACCTGTGGCTCCGCGGGCAGGAGGTTCAGTTCGACTCCCCGACGGACGCCGTGTCCCAGGGCGTGGCGATCATCCACCAGGAGCTGAACCTGTGCCCCAACCTCTCGGTCGCCGACAACATCTTCGTCGGCCGGGAGCGGGTCCGCCGGGGCGTGGTGGACCGGGCCGGCCAGCGTGAGGCCGCCCTGCAGGTGCTCGAGCGGCTCGAGGAGCCGATCGACCCCGACGCCCTCGTCGGAGACCTCCGCCTGGGGCAGCAGCAGATCGTCGAGATCGCCCGCGCCCTGGTCGAGGACGCCCGCATCCTCATCATGGACGAGCCGACGTCCGCGCTCTCGGCGACCGAGGTGACGGTGCTCTTCCGCCTCATCCGTGAGCTCAACGACGCCGGCGTGTCCATCGTCTACATCTCCCACCACCTCGACGAGTGCCTCGAGATCGGGCACGACGCCGTCGTCCTGCGCGACGGCGCCGTCGTGGCGCACGCGCCGATGGAGACGATCGACCTCGGCTGGATCGTCGCCCAGATGGTCGGGCGCGAGGAGGACGACCTCTACACCGCGATCGACGCCGAGGTGGGCGAACCCGTTCTCGAGGTCGACGGGCTCATCGTCGCCGACCCGGGGAGCCCGGACCGGATGGCGGTGCGCGACCTGTCGCTCACGGTCCGGCGCGGCGAGGTCGTCGGCATCTACGGGCTCATGGGCGCCGGCCGGACCGAGCTGCTCGAGACCCTCGCCGGGCGCAACCGGGCGCTGGGCGGGACGATCCGGCACCGCGGCCGCGACATCGGTGAGCGCAGCGTGGGAGGCCGGATCGACGCGGGCGTCATCCTCGTCCCGGAGGACCGTCAGCGCGACGGCCTCGTCCAGACGATGTCGGTCGGCGGCAACCTCTCGATCTCGGCCCTGAAGGACTTCGTCCGAGGCTTCCTCATTGACGGCCGGCGCGAGAGCGCGGCGGTCGCGGACGCCACCCGCGACGTCCGCGTCAAGGCCGCCGGGCCCGGTGCCCCCATCGGCTCGCTCTCGGGGGGCAACCAGCAGAAGGTCGTCATCGGCAAGGCGCTCATGACCGAGCCCGACCTCCTCCTGCTGGACGAGCCGACCCGGGGGATCGACGTCGGAGCCAAGGCAGACATCTTCAGGCTCATGGCCGACCAGGCCGGCGCCGGCGTGGGCGTCCTCTTCGCCACCTCCGAGGTGAGCGAGGTGCTGCACGCCTCCACCCGGATCCTCGTCATGTCCCGAGGCCGCATCGTGGCCGAGCTGGACCCGGCCACGACCACCCGAGAGCAGATCCTCGCCGCCTCCGACGAGTCGAGCGAGCTGAGCGAGTCGAGCGAGAGAGTAGGAGCCTGACCCATGACCGCACAGAGCACCGTCCGTCCCCCGCGGGGCGTGGACATCCTCGGTGGACGGAGCGTGGGCGAGTTCCTCCTCGACCAGCGCGCGTTCATCGCGCTCATCCTCCTCGTCATCATCTTCTCGCTGATGACCGACGCGTTCCTCAACCCCAGCAACCTCATCACCATGACCCGGCACGTGGCCTACAACGCGATCCTGGCGCTGGGGATGCTCCTGGTCATCCTCACCGGCGGCATCGACCTGTCCGTCGGCTCGATCGTGGGGCTGTCCGGGATCGTCGCCGGGGTGCTGCTCCGCGGCATGGAGCTCTCCCTCTTCGACGTCACCGCCTACCCGGCGGTGTGGGTGGTCGTCATCGTCGCCCTGCTCGTGGGCGGCGCGGTCGGCTGGATCAACGGCCTGCTCATCACAAGGTTCGGTGTCGCGCCGTTCATCGCCACCCTCGGCACCATGTACATGGCGCGCGGGGCCGCCCTCCTCATCTCCAACGGCTCCACCTTCCCCAACCTCCGCGGCGACGAGGCGCTGGGCAACACGGGCTTCGGCTTCCTCGGCACGGGCCGCCCGCTGGGCATCCCGACCGCCATCTGGATCATGATCGGCTTCGCGCTCGTCTTCTGGTTCGTCGTGGCGAAGACGCCGTTCGGCCGCTGGCTCTACGCCACCGGTGGCAACGCCCGGGCGGCCGCGCTCTCGGGCGTCCCGGTGCGCAAGGTCACCACCCGCGTCTACATCATCTCTGGGGTCTGCGCCGCCATGGCCGGGCTCATCATCGCCTCCGAGCTCACCTCGGCTGCCCCCCAGGCGGGCAACGCCTTCGAGCTCAATGCCATCGCGGCCGTCGTCATCGGTGGGGCATCCCTCGCCGGCGGCCGCGGCACGGTCAAGGGCGCCCTGATCGGCGCCTTCGTCATCGGCTTCCTCTCCGACGGCCTCGTGCTGGTGGGGGTCTCCTCGTTCTGGCAGATCCTCATCAAGGGCCTCGTCATCGTCCTCGCGGTGATGCTCGACCAGGGACAGGAGAGGTTGAAGAAGGCGCGTGCGGCGGCCATGGCCGCCCAGAGCGTCAAGCGGGAGGCAGCCGCCCGACCGCAACCCGCAAGTGTCTGATCAGCAACGTCCACACAACGACCAACGGAGGTCATCACCCATGTCCCGTCGCTTCTTCCGCAACGCCGCCGTCCTCGCCGCGTCCTCCGCCCTGCTCCTGGCGGGCTGCTCATCGAGCGGCTCCAGCGAGCCCACCGAGGGGGAAACCACGGCCGCGGCCGGCGGCGAGGCCGGCGGACTCATCGCCGTCATCACGCCGTCCCACTCCAACCCGTTCTTCAAGGCGGAGGCGGACGCCGCCGTCGCCAAGGCCGAGGAGCTCGGCTACGAGACGGCCAGCGACTCCCACGACGACGACCCGAACAAGCAGAGCGAGCTCATCGACGCCGCCATCTCCCGCGACGCCGTCGCGATCGTCCTGGACAACGCGGGCGCGGACTCCACGATCGGCCCGGTGCAGAAGGCCGTCGACGCAGGCATCCCGGTGTTCCTCATCGACCGCGAGATCAACGAGACCGGGATCGCGACCTCCCAGATCGTCGCCAACAACTCCCAGGGTGCGGGACTCGTGGCGGAGGCCTTCGCCACCGCGCTCGAGGGAGAGGGCACCTACATCGAGCTCCTCGGCCGCGAGACCGACACCAACGCCCAGGTCCGCTCCGAGGCGTTCCACTCCGTCATCGACCAGTTCGAGGGCATGGAGATGGTCGCCCAGGAGACCGCCAACTGGGACCAGCAGGAGGCGTTCACCAAGATGGAGACCCTGCTCCAGCAGCACCCCGACGTCGCGGGCGTCATCGCCGGCAACGACACCATGGCGCTCGGAGCCGTGGCGGCGGTGGACGCCGCCGGCCTGACCGGCGAGGTCGTGGTCGCGGGCTTCGACGGCAGCCCGGACGCGGTGCAGGCCATCAAGGACGGAACGCTCCTGGCCACCGGTCTGCAGCCGGCCGTGACCATCTCCGAGATGGCGGTCGAGCAGGCCGACGCCTTCATCCGCACCGGCGAGACCGGTCAGCCCGAGAAGCAGTCCGTGGACTGCGTCCTCATCAACGCGGACAACGCCGAGCAGTACACCCTCTTCGCCCTCGAGAGCTGAACGCTCCCGGGGGAGCGGCGCGGTGCGCCGCTCCCCCGGGAACGGCCTCGTGGCGAGCACCACCACCAAAGAAAGAGCTGACATGACGACATACCCGAAGTTCGGAGCCGGTCTGTGGCACTTCGCCACGTACGTGGACCGTTACGCCGTGGACGGATACGGCGACCCCAGGACCACGCTCGACATGATCGAGCTGGCGGGGAAGGTCGGCGACCTGTCCTACGTCGACCTGCCCTACCCGTTCACCCCGGGTGTCGGCGTCGACGAGATCAAGCAGGCGCTCGCCGCGCACGGTCTCGAGGCCGTGGGGATCACCCCCGAGATCTACCTCCGCGACCACGTCAAGGGTGCCTTCACCAACCCCGACGCCGGGGCCCGGAGCCGGGCGATGGACATCATGCACGCCTCCGCGGAGGTGGTTCGTGAGCTCGGTGCGACCTACGTCAAGCTCTGGCCGGGGCAGGACGGTTTCGACTACCCCTTCCAGGTCAACCACCGCCAGCAGTGGAAGCGCTCGGTCGACGGGCTGCGTGAGCTCGCCGGCGCACACCCCGACCTGAAGTTCGTCATCGAGTACAAGCCCCGCGAACCGCGGGTCAAGATGCTCTGGGACTCGGCCGCCACCACCCTGCTCGGGATCCAGGAGACGGGCCTGGACAACATCGGGGTCCTCATGGACTTCGGCCACTCGCTCTTCGGCGGTGAGTCGCCCGCGGCCGCGGCCCAGCTGCTCATCGACCACGGCAAGCTCTGGGCGATGGACGTCAACGACAACCTGCGCGGCTGGGACGACGACCTCGTCGTCGGCACCGTGCACATGACGGAGATCTTCGAGTTCTTCTACACCCTCAAGATCAACGGCTGGGAAGGGGTGTGGCAGCTCGACCAGTTCCCGTTCCGCGAGGACAGCGTCGACGCCGCCCGGACCGCGATCCGGTTTCTCAAGGCGCTCTACCGGGCGCTCGAGAGCCTGGACATGGCCGCACTGGCCGAGGCGCAGGAGCGCCACGACGCGATGGCCGCCCAGCGGCTGATCCAGGACGCGCTGCTGAGCTCCATGACGTCCGCAGAGCTGAAGCGATGACCGCGCTGATGCCGCCGGCGGGCAAGGCACCCTGGATCGGCCGGACCGGCGCCGGCGCGGGCAGGGAGGAGATCGTCGCCCACGTCGCCGAGGGTGCCCGCCAGATCCGGCTGCGCGACATCAGGATGGTGCACGAGGCCGGGCAGGGCCACATCGGCGGCGAGATGTCCATCACCGACGTCCTGGCGACCCTGTACCTGCACGTCCTTGACATCGACCCCACCCGGCTCGACGACCCCGAGCGCGACCGGGTCGTGCTGTCCAAGGGGCACGTCGCCGCCGCTCTCTACACCACCCTCGCGGCGGCCGGGCTCCTCGACCCCGACGAGCTGGAGACCTTCCTGCAGCCGCTGTCCAAGCTCAACGGCCACCCCGACCGGAAGAAGGTCGCAGCCGTCGAGGCCAACACCGGGCCGCTCGGCCATGGCCTGCCCATCGCCGTCGGCACGGCGATCGCAGCGCAGATCGACGGCTCGGACCGCAAGACCTACGTCATCCTCGGCGACGGTGAGCTCCAGGAGGGCTCGAACTGGGAGGCCATGATGACGGCCGGCAACCGGCGCCTGGGCAACCTCGTGGCGATCGTCGACCGCAACGGCCTGCAGCAGGGTGCCGCGGTGGCCGAGACCAACGACCTGGAGCCGCTCGCCGACAAGGCGCGGGCGTTCGGGTGGGAGGTCGTGGAGGTCGACGGGCACGACCACGGTGCGCTCATCGACGCCTTCGCCGCGGTGCCGGCGGCCTCCGGCCGACCGACGTTCGTCATCGCCCACACCCACAAGGGCCACCCCATCTCGTTCATGAGCGACAAGGCGGCCTGGCACCACAAGGTCCCGAGCGCCGAGCAGGTGGCGACGGCCACGACCGAGCTGGAGGAAGCATGAACGCCGTCCTGCAGGAGACGCTGCACGACTGCCGCGAGGCCTACGTCGAGGCGCTGCTGGAGGCGGCGGAGCACGATGAGCGGATCGTCGTCGTGGTCAACGACTCGGTCGGCTCGAGCAAGCTCGCGCCGTTCGCCGAGCGGTTCCCCGACCGCCTCATCAACGTGGGCATCGCGGAGCAGGACATGGTGGGAGTGGCCGCTGGTCTCGCGAACGGCGGGAAGATCCCGTTCGTCTCCGGGGCGGCGTGCTTCCTCACGGCCCGCGCCATGGAGCAGGTGAAGGTCGACGGTGCCTACGCCCAGGGCAACATCAAGCTCTGCGGCATGAGCCCTGGCATGGCCTACGGCCAGCTCGGCCCCACGCACCACTCCATCGAGGACCTGGCCTGGCTGCGCGCCATCCCGGACCTGGCGGTGATCGTCCCGGCCGACGCCGCGGAGACGGCGCAGGCCATCGCCTGGGCGGCCCGGCACGAGGGCCCGGTGTTCGTGCGGGTCAGCCGGATGGGCGTGCCGGCGGTGAACCCGGAGGGATACCAGTTCGAGCCGGGCAGGGCCGTCCGGCTCCGCGACGGCGACGACGTCACCCTGATGGCCAACGGGACGGTCGTGACGCGTGCCCTGGGCGCCGCCGACATCCTGGCCGCCGAGGGTGTCCGCGCCCGGGTGCTGTCGGTCCCGTCGATCAAGCCGTTCGACGTCGATGCCGTGGTGGTGGCGGCCCGGGAGACCGGCGCCATCGTGACCGCGGAGGAGGCCACGGTCAACGGCGGACTCGGCGGCGCCGTCGCCGAGGTCGTCGTCGAGCACCACCCCGTGCCCGTGCGTCGGGTCGGGGTCCCGGACACCTTCGCGCCGACCGGTTCCGCGGGCTGGTTGATGGACCACTTCGGTATCAGTGCCGAGGGGATCGCCGCAGCGGCTCGCGAGACGATCGGACGCAAGGCCTGACCGACACCGCCGCGCCCACGCGGCGGATGCGACCATGGTCACAGGGCGGTGCGTTCTCAGAGCGCACCGCCCGGGACATTTCGCGAGAGAGGGGACACCGGTGCTGGACAGCACTCTGCGGCGCGGGCGCCAGCCGGCGAACCTCGTCCGCAACGATCACCTGAGGCTGATGGCCCGTGTGGCGCGGATGTACCACGAGCGAGGGATGCGGCAGGCCGAGATCGCTGCGGAGCTGCACATCTCCCAGCCGCGCGTCTCGCGGCTGCTCAAGCAGGCCGTCGACGTGGGCATCGTGCGCACGGTCGTCAGCCTTCCCGCGGGGGTCCACACAGATCTCGAGGAGGCGTTGGAGGCGCGGTTCGGCCTCTCGGAGGCCGTCGTCGCCGATGTCTCGGGCATCGAGGGAGACTCCGTCCAGGCGCTGGGGGCCGCTGCGGCGACCTACCTGGAGACCACGCTGACCGGTCACGACCGTATCGGCATCTCCTCGTGGAGTGCCTCCCTGCTGGCGGCGATCGAGGTCATGCGGCCGAGCAAGACGCGAGCCGCCGATGTGGTCGTCCAGCTCGTCGGCGGGCTCGGGACGCCCAGGGTTCAGGTCCAGGCCACGCGCCTGCTCGAGCGGCTCGCCATGCTGGTGGGGGCTGAGGCCGTCTTCATGCTCACGCCGGGGGTCATGGGCACCGCCGAGGCGCGCGAGAGCCTGCTGAGCGACCCGACCATGGAGCACGTGATGACCTTCTGGCAGGACCTGACGGTGGCTCTGGTGGGAATCGGTGCGTTGAACCCCTCCCCGATGCTGCGAGAGAGCGGCAACACCTTGGCGGAGGCCGACCTGCGCCAGCTCCAGGACCTGGACGCCGTCGGTGACGTGTGCCTGCGGTACTTCGACCACGCCGGGCGCCTCGTCCGGTCCGACTTCGACGGTCGCGTGGCCGGGATCTCCGCGGAGCTGCTCCACCGGGTCCCCCGCCGGGTGGGGGTTGCCGGCGGTGAGTCCAAGCTCCAGGCCGTCCGCGGGGCGGTTCTTGGCGGCTGGGTCAACGTGCTCATCACGGACTCGAGGACCGCGGAGATGCTCCTCCAAGACAGCGCGACGACCTGACCGGGCAGCTCTTCAGCCGGGCGGCGCACTTCTCTCGTCGCCGCGGCGTCGTCTCCGCGAGCCCGCCGGACTGACCGTCGGCCGGCGCCGGTGCCGGTGCCGGTGCCACCGAGCTCAGTGCGCTCCCGGCAGCCGCACTGACGTGGCACCGTCAGTCCCCTCCGCACGAGATTGCTCGGATGGTCGCGATCCACGACCAGATCAGCAGACTCGGTGCGTGCGTCCGTGGCGCCGTCGGTCCTTGCCGGACGAGTCTGCTCGGATGGTAGTGATGAGCGACCAGATGAGCAGACTCGATGGCGGCAGACCGGGCGGCGGGCGGCCAGTGGCGGTGGTAGCCGTGAGGGTGCCGGTGCTGGAGGGTGACGGCGCTCGCGGGCGGTGGCGCCGCGGCGGTGCCGCCGTCAGCCGGGTGGGTGGTGCGTGGCCGCGACCGGCGCAGTGAGGAGCAGGAAGGCGCGCGCGGCCGGGGAGAGGTCGACGTCGCGGTGCACGACCGAGGCCTCGAGCCGCTCGTCCGTGACGAGGTCGTGGACGACCAGCCCGGCCTCCCGGGCGAGGGCGCGCCACGGCTCGGCGATGATCGCGATCCCGGTGCCTGCGAGGACCATTGGGAGGATCGCCTCCCGGTGCTCGGTCTCGACGACGGCGACCGTCGACCGGTTCGCCGCGATCACCTGGTCGGCCACCCGCCGCATGCCCGTGCCGGGCTGGCCGATGATGAGCCGCTGGCCCTCGAGCTGGTCGTAGGTGAGCGGTCCCCGCGCCGGCAGGTTCGCCTCCCGGGAGGAGATGACGATGAACCCCTGCTGGGCCAGGGGATGGACGATGAGGTCCTCGGCGTCCGGGGTCTCGGTCACCGCCATGACGCCGAGCTCCACGCCACCCGAGCGCACCAGCGCCATCACCGTCTGCGGGGTCCCGGCGGACCGGATCGAGATCTGCACCATCGGGTACTTGCGCACGAACCGGTCGATGACGGTGGGCAGCGGGTCCACCGCCTGCGAGGGCATGGTGGCGACGACGAGGCGGCCGGTGCGCAGGCCGTTGACCGCCTCGACGTGCGCCCGGGAGAGCTCCATCCAGTGCAGGACCTGACGGGCCGGTGCGACCAGTGCCTCCCCGGCGGCCGTGAGCTGCAGCCGCCGCCCGGTGCGGGTGAAGAGCTCGGCCCCCAGGGTGCGCTGGAGGGCGCGCAGGGACTGCGACACCGACGGCTGCGCGACGAACAGCTTCTCCGCGGCGGCGTGCACCCCGCCCTCGTCGACGACGGCGAGGAAGTACTGGAGCTGGCGCACGTCCACACCGGCACCGTACCGGTCGGACGGTCCGCACCTATTGACCCGACGTCCGGAACGAGCCGCGTCGCAGTTGACATGCAGATCTATGCCGGCCGGTGACGATGTCCGATAGGCCGTGGCTATCGGAGATATCGGAGGTTCGTCTTGGACACGACCGCGCCACGACCGGTTCACTCGGGGCGTGCCACACCCCGCGAGACCGGAGACCACGATGACCGACCCCGCTCCCCGCACCTTCCGCGTCGCCTCGATCCCTGGCGACGGCGTCGGGCGTGAGGTCGTCGACGCCGGCCGGGTCGTCCTCGACGAGGCGCTGCGCCTGCACGGCGCCTCCGCGGTGGAGTGGACGGAGCTCCCCTGGGGGTCGGCGTACTACGGCGAGACCGGCCGGATGATGCCCACCGACGGGCTCGAGGTGCTCCAGGACTTCGACGCCATCTACTTCGGCGCGGTCGGCTGGCCGGGCGTGCCCGACCACGTGAGCCTGTGGGGTCTGCGGCTGGCCATCTGCCAGGGCTTCGACCAGTGGGCCAACGTCCGGCCGGTGCGGTTCCACCCCGGCGTGACCAGCCCCCTGCGCAAGGCCGACACCACCGAGCTGGACTGGGTGGTGGTCCGGGAGAACAGCGAGGGCGAGTACGCCGGGCTCGGCGGGCGGAACCTCTCCGCCCGCACCGGCGGCGAGGTCGCCGTCCAGACGTCGCTGTTCACCGAGGTCGGCTGCGAGCGGATCATGCGGTTCGCCTTCGACCTCGCCCGCACCCGCGACCGCAAGACGCTCACCTCGGTGACGAAGTCCAATGCCCAGCAGTACGGGATGGTGCTGTGGGACGAGGTCTTCGCCCGGGTCGCCGCGGACTACCCGGACGTCGAGACCGAGTCGGTCCTCGTCGACGCCATGGCCGCGAGGTTCGTCCTGCGGCCCGAGACCCTGTCCGTCGTCGTCGCCTCCAACCTCAACGCCGACATCCTCTCCGACCTCGGCAGCGCGCTCGCCGGCAGCCTCGGCCTCGCGGCGAGCGCCAACCTCAACCCCGAGCGCCGCTACCCGTCCATGTTCGAGCCCGTCCACGGCTCCGCCCCGGACATCGCCGGCCAGGGCATGGCCAACCCGGTCGGGGCCGTCGCGAGCGGCGCCCTCATGCTCGACCACCTCGGCCTGCCCGCGGCCGCCGACGCCGTCCGGGCCGCCATCGACGCCGTCACCGCCGCCGGCGTCCTCACCCGCGACCTCGGCGGCGCGGCCACGACCGAGGACGTCACCGCCGCCCTCGTCGCCGCGCTGCGCGAGGCCGCGACGTCGGAGCACCTCGAGAAGGCCGACGTCGTCCCACAGCACTGACCGCACCGAGCACCCGCACCTGACGATCCAATGGAGGATCACGATGAAGCGCACTGCCACGATCGCCCTGTCCGTCCTCGCCGTGAGCGGCCTGCTGGCCGCCTGCGGCGGAAACCCCTCCGACGCCGGCGCGGGAGGTGGTGGAGGGGGTGAGACGGAGGACGCCGCCGCGGGCTACCCCGAGCGCCCGATCGACTACGTCATCGCCTTCGACGCCGGCGGCGAGTCCGACATCACGGCCCGCCTCCAGCAGGAGCCGCTCCAGGAGGCGCTCGACACGACCGTGACGGTCTCCTACAAGCCCGGCGGCGGTGGCGCGCTCGCGTGGTCGGAGCTGACGAGGACCGAGCCGGACGGCTACACGATCATGGGGCACAACCTTCCGCACATCATCCTCCAGCCGATGATGCGCGGTGACGCCGGCTACGAGACCGAGGACCTCAAGCAGGTCTACATCTTCCAGAGCACCCCGAACATCCTCGCCGTGCCCGCCGACAGCGAGTACGAGACGCTCGACGACTTCATCGCCGCGGCGAAGGAGAGCCCCGGGGCGATCTCGGTCGGCGGCAGCGGCGACTACAGCGCGAACCACGTCGGCACGCTCCTCCTCAACGACGAGGCGGGGATCGAGACCACCTACACGCCGTTCTCCGGCACGGGCGCCGCTGTGCCCGCGCTCCTCGGCGGACACGTGGACGCCCTCATGACGTACACCCCGATGGTCGGCCAGCTGGGCGACCAGATCCGGGTCCTCGGCGTGGCGACGGAGGAGCGGATGGAGGGCCTGGACGACCTGCCCACCTTCACCGAGCAGGGCATCGACCTCGTCGACGGCGCGTACCGCGGCGTCGCCGTCCCGCAGGAGACCCCGGACGCGATCGTCGACAAGCTCGTCGACACCTTCACCGAGATCAACGAGGACCCTGACCTCGCCGCGGAGTTCGAGGAGCAGGGCTTCGTCCTGGAGAACATGGGGCCGGAGGAGGCCACCGAGTTCACGGCGGAGCGCAAGGAGGTCTACCAGGACCTCTTCGAGCGCCTCGGCCTGCTCTGACCTCCCTGACGGTCTCCCGGTGGTCGCACGACCGCCTCCGGACCGGCTCCCTGCGTTGACGACCGGTGTCCCCCCGCCCGCGGGGCGGGGGGACACCGCTCCCGGAAGGGAACACGATGCTCGACCTCCTCGGCAGTGGCGTCCTCGCCAACCTCGCCCCCTCGATGCTGCTCCTCGTCCTCGTCGGCACCGCCGCCGGCATGGCGGTCGGCGCCATGCCCGGCCTCAGCGCGACGATGGGCCTGGCCCTCCTCGTGCCGTTCACGTTCGTCATGGAGCCCACGAGGGCCCTCGTCCTTCTGGGTGCCTTCTACATGGGCGCCATCTACGGCGGGTCGTTCACCGCCATCCTCGTCAACGCCCCCGGGACGCCGTCGTCCGTGGCGACGGCGATCGAGGGCTTCCAGATGACGAGGAAGGGCAAGAGCGAGTTGGCCGTCGTCGGTGCGACGATGGGCTCGCTCGTCGGCGGCATCGTCGGCGTCCTCGCGCTGATCTTCCTCGCCCCGCCGCTGGCCGACCTCTCCCTGCGGTTCGGGCCGCAGGAGTACTTCTGGATCGCGGTCTTCGGCCTGA
Source organism: Georgenia sp. M64 (assembly GCF_038049925.1). Classification (NCBI taxonomy): domain Bacteria; kingdom Bacillati; phylum Actinomycetota; class Actinomycetes; order Allobogoriellales; family Allobogoriellaceae; genus Georgenia; species Georgenia sp. M64. The sequence goes on along the minus strand of NZ_CP145809.1, from coordinate 3,499,503 downwards.
CGATCATCATCTCCATGGCGTCGGGGTCCCTGCTCAAGGGACTCATCGGCGGGGCGTTCGGGCTGCTCCTCGCGACCGTCGGTGTCGCACCGGTCGGCGGTGAAGTCCGGTTCACCTTCGGTGAGCCGATGCTCCAGGGCGGCGTCCCGCTCGTGCCCGCCATGGTGGGCCTCTTCACCGTCCCCGAGATCATCCGGCTCGTCGCCCGCAAGGGCCGCGAGGCGCACATGGTGGGCGACCGCGAGCACCGCGAGACCCTGTGGCCGATGGTCCGCCGGGTGCTCGGCCAACCGGTCAACCTGCTGCGCTCCAGCGCGATCGGCACGGTCGTCGGCATCCTGCCCGGCGCCGGGGGCAGCATCGCCAACCTCGTCGCCTACAACGAGGCCAAGCGCTCCTCCAAGCACCCGGAGACCTACGGCAAGGGCGAGGTCGACGGGGTCGTCGCCGCGGAGTCGGCCAACAACGCCACCGTCGGCGCCGGCCTCATCCCGACGCTGACCATCGGCGTCCCCGGCACCCCGCCGGACGCGATCATCCTCGGGGTGCTCCTCCTCCACGGCCTGCGCCCGGGCGCGCAGCTGTTCACCACCTCCGGCGACCTCGTCTACACCTTCGTCATCGCGCTCGCGGTCTCGGCGCTCATGATGGTCCCGGTGGGCCTCATCGGTGGCCGCGCTCTGCAGCGGGGCGTCATCGCGATGCCGGCGCGGTACCTCGCCCCGGGCATCACGGTGCTGACGATCGTCGGCGCGTACGCCGTGCGGAGCTCGGTCGTCGACGTCGTCATCATGCTCGTGCTCGGCGTGCTCGCCTACTTCCTCTCCCTCGCCGGGATCAGCTCGGCCCCGATCGTCCTGGGCCTCATCCTCGGGTCCATCGCCGAGACCGGTCTCGTGCAGGGGCTGCTCACCTCGCAGGGCGACGCAGTGCCGTGGATGTCGTTCTTCACGCGGCCGCTGAGCATCGTCCTCATCGCGATGACCCTCGTCTCGCTCCTGTGGCCCCTCGTGCGGGCCCGGCGTGCCCGGCGGGGCGGGCGGCCCTCCGTGGTGCTGTCCACCGAGGCGCCCGACCGCGATGGCGCCACCGCGTCCGACGCCTCGCCCGACGGTGACGCGCCCACCCCAGCGTCCGACGGCGACGCGCCCGGCACCGTCCGCGCCGACACACTGAGGAAGGACTGACATGGCCGCACGAACGATGACCGCCGACAAGGTCAACGTCGCGGTGGGCGGCCTCACCGTCGCCGTGACCGCCGTCTTCTGGTCGCAGCGCAGCTACACGACCGAGCACGGCGGCACCTTCGCCGACCCCGTCATCCTAGCGCTCGGTGTGCTCGGGCTCGCCCTGCTCGTCATGGGTCTCCTGCGCCGCGCGGTCGGGCACGGCACCGAGGTCGAGGAGCGCATGCCCGTACGCGGGCTCCTCGTCGCGGTCGCGGTTCTTATCGGCTGGGTGGCCGCGCTGCCCTACCTCGGCTACCTCGTCGGGGGGATCGTCTTCTTCGTGCTCATGGCGGTCGTCATGCGCAAGGACCGCCCGACGGTGCGCGGGGTCCTGCTCGACACCGCCGTCGCGGTCGTCGTCGTCGGGGCGTTCTACCTGCTCTTCACCGAGGTGCTGTACGTCCGCCTGCCCGAGACCGCGTTCTGAGCCACCGACCCGCTGACCCACCGAGCCACCCACCCCGCTTCCCGCGGGCGCGCTCCCGCGCCCGCCGACCCCGAACTGGAGACACATGGACACGTACCGGATCGCCACGATCCCGGGCGACGGCATCGGCACGGAGGTCGTGCCCGCGGCTCAGGAGGTCCTCGAGCGCGTCGGCGCCCGCTTCGGCATCGAGCTGGCCTGGACCGAGCTGGAGTGGTCGTGCGAGTACTACGCCCGCACGGGCCGGATGATGCCCGAGGACGGCATCGAGACGCTCGGCGGGTTCGACCAGATCTTCCTCGGTGCCGTCGGCTACCCCGGTGTGCCCGACCACGTCTCCCTGTGGGGGCTGCTCATCCCGATCCGGCGGGCGTTCCGGCAGTACGTCAACCTCCGTCCCGTCACGCTGCTGCCCGGGATCAGCTCGCCGCTGCGGGACGTGCCGGCCATCGACTTCGTCGTCGTGCGGGAGAACAACGAGGGTGAGTACTCCGAGGCCGGCGGGCGTCTGTACCGCGGCACCGCGGACGAGGTCGCCATCCAGGAGTCGGTCTTCACTCGCCGCGGGGTCGAGCGGGTCATGCGGTACGCGTACGACCTCGCCGGCTCGCGCCGCGGCAGGCTCGCCTCGGCGACCAAGTCGAACGGGATCATCCACACGATGCCGTTCTGGGACGACGTCTTCCGCGAGCTCGCCGCCGAGCACCCGGGCGTGGAGACCAGCGAGTACCACATCGACGCCCTCTCGGCCCTGTTCGTCCTCGACCCCGGACGGTTCGACGTCGTCGTCGCCTCCAACCTGTTCGGCGACATCCTCACCGACCTCGGCGCCGCGATCATCGGCAGCATCGGCATCGCCCCGTCGGCCAACCTCAACCCCGAGGGTGCGTTCCCGTCCATGTTCGAGCCCGTCCACGGCTCCGCCCCCGACATCGCCGGCACCGGGCGCGCGAACCCGCTCGGCCAGGTGTGGGCCGGGGCGATGATGCTCGACCACCTCGGCCACGCCGACGCCGCCGAGGCGGTCATGGGCGCCGTGTCCCACGTGCTCGCCGAGACGGGCGTGCGCACCGCCGACCTCGGTGGCACGGCCTCCACCCGGGAGGTCACCGCCGAGCTCCTCACGGCCCTGGACCGGGAGGTGGCGGCCCGATGAGGATCGTCGACATCCGGGAGCGGACGCTCCCCATCAGCTCGCCCATCCGCAACGCCTACATCGACTTCTCGACGATGACGCTGAGCCTGGTCGCCGTCGTCACCGACGTGGTGCGTGACGGCCGGCCGGTGGTGGGGTACGGCTTCAACTCCAACGGCCGCTACGGCCAGGGGGCGCTCCTGCGTGACCGGTTCATCCCGCGCGTCCTCGCCGCGGACCCGGCGACCCTGGTCGACGACGACGGCACGAACCTCGACCCGCACCGCATCTGGGCGACGGCGATGACCAACGAGAAGCCGGGCGGGCACGGGGAGCGCTCGGTCGCCGTCGGGACGCTCGACATGGCCGTGTGGGACGCCGTCGCCAAGATCGCGGGCAAGCCCCTCTTCCGCCTCCTCGCCGAGCGGCACGGGCGCACGGCCGACCCTCGCGTGTTCGTCTACGCCGCAGGCGGCTACTACTACCCGGGCAAGGACGTGCGCGGACTGCAGGACGAGATGCGCTCCTACACCGACCGTGGGTTCACCGTGGTGAAGATGAAGATCGGCGGCGCCGGGCTCGGTGAGGACGTGCGCCGCATCGAGGCGGCCCTCGACGTGCTCGGCCCCGGCCAGCGCCTCGCCGTCGACGCCAACGGCCGGTTCGACCGCGACACCGCGCTGGCCTACGGCGAGGCGCTGAGCGCCTACGACCTCTTCTGGTACGAGGAGGCCGGCGACCCCCTCGACTACGAGCTCAACGCCGCGCTCACCGCCGCGTACGACGGCCCGGTCGCCACCGGGGAGAACCTCTTCTCCGTCCAGGACGCCGCCAACCTCATCCGGTACGGCGGCATGCGCAAGGACCGCGACTGGCTCCAGTTCGACTGCGCCCTGTCCTACGGGCTCGTGGAGTACGAGCACATCCTCGCGATGCTCGCCGAGCACGGCTGGTCCGCGAGCCGGTGCATCCCGCACGGCGGCCACCAGATGTCCCTCAACATCGCGGCGGGCCTGGGACTGGGCGGCAACGAGTCCTACCCCGACCTGTTCCAGCCCTTCGGGGGATTCCCCGACGGGGTGGGCGTCGAGGACGGGTACGTCACCATGCCCGAGCTCCCCGGCATCGGGTTCGAGGGCAAGTCCGACCTGTACGCCGTCATGGCCGAGCTGTCCGGCTGAGCGGGTCCGTCGGTGGACCTGCCGGTCGAGGTGGTGGCGCCGGTCGTCGTCGCCGCCGTCGTGCTGGGCTGCGTCCTGCAGCGCACCAGCGGGACGGGGACGGGCCTCGTCGTCTCCCCGACACTGGTCCTCGCGATCGGTCCGGTCACCGGCGTCATGCTCACCAACGTCACGACACTCGTCTCGGCCCTGCTCATGACGGTCGCGATGCGGGCCGACGTCGACCTCGGCCGGCTGCTGCGGATCGCGCCCGTGGTGGTGGTCGGGTCGGTCCCGGCGGCCCTGCTCGTGCGGGAGGCCGACCCAGGCTGGCTCGAGGTGGTCATCGGCGCGGTGCTCCTGCTCGCGCTGGGCGGGGGCGCCCTCGTGCGGGGGGTCCCGGACCTCGCGCCGACCCCGGCCGGCCTGCTCGCGGGGGTGACGGGCGGGTTCCTCAACACCGCCGTCGGCGTCGCGGCGCCGGCACTGCTCGTCTACGCGCGGGCGACGAGGTGGGCGCAGCGGTCCTTCGCCGCCACGCTCCAGCCGATCTTCCTCACGATGAGCGTGGTGTCGCTGTCGACCAAGACCCTCCTCGGCGCTAGCGCGCAGGGGGCCGCGGTGCCCTGGCCGCTCGTGGTTGCGGTACTCGGTGCCGTCCCGGTCGGTGTGCTCCTCGGCGGACGGGTCGCGCGCCGGGTCCCGCCGACGACGGCCCGGACCGTGGCCGTCGTCGTGGTCTCGCTCGGGGCGGCCGGCACACTCGTGCGCGGGCTCGTGCGGGTGCTGGGCGCCTCGTGACCTGACCTGGCTCGGCCTGACCTGGCTTGGCGTGACCTCAGCGGTGGCGGCCGGCGTGGGGCTGTCACGCCCGGACTCGTGCCGCCCTCCCAGCTGCACGAGATTGCTCGGATGGTCGTGATTGACGACCAGATGAGCAGACTCGTTGAATGCGCGGGTGGTGCCGTCGGTTGGTGCCGGGCGAGGTTGCTCGGATGGTCGTGATCAGCGACCAGATGAGCAGACTCGTCGTGGTGACGGCGGGCTGGTGCTCCGCGACCGGACGGCCCGCAACCGGCTGGGTTTGGCCTCCCTCCTCATCGGTGCGGTGGATCTGGCACCGCCACGGGACCGCTGCGTGCCCGGTGCCCGGTCACCAGAAGGGCGAGGTCGCCCGCGCCAGGACCAGCACCGCCGGGTAGGTCCCGACGAACGCCCACACGAACGTGTTGAGCCCCATCGTGACGGCCGTGCCGAGGTGGAACATCAGCCCGACGCCCAGGAGGGCCAGGGCCACCGGCAGCGGCGCGAGCAGCACCAGCGGGAAGGCGCACTCGAAGGCGACCGTCGACCGGGCGAGGAGGACGCCGAGGTACGGCCTGCCGTCGAGCAGGGCGGCCACCCGCGGCTGGCCGTAGGCGGTCGAGCCCATGATGATCGCGATCGCGGCGCCGGAGCGCCACGTGGACGAGACCGCCTTGGCGAGCCCGGCGGTGACGTAGCTCAGCACGCTCATCGCACCGACGAACAGGGCGACGACGTTGAGCGCGGGCTCGCCGGCGACCGGTGCCAGGGCGAGGCTCGTCGCGAGCAGGACGATGACCGAGATCTGCTCCGCGCCGTCGCCGGCGGTGACGCGCCGGCCCTTGATCGCGAGCGCCGCCAGCACGCAGGTCAGGCCCGCGGCCCACCCGGCCACGGGGAGCGGACCCAGGACGAGCCCGACCGTGCCGGCGACGGCGCCGACCGCGAGGACCCCCCGCGCGACGCCGTCGCGGGCGAGGAGCCGGTGCCCGGGCCGGGCGAAAACGCCGGCGACCGCGGCGGAGAACGGCCCGCGCGGACCGTAGGCGCGGCGGAAGACGGTGAGCTGCTCGAGGAAGCCGACGGTCAGGGCCAGACAGGCGGCGCGGGCGGCGATCGAGACGGCCCAGGCCTCGTCAGACACGGCGCAGCGGGCGCGAGAGGATCGCCGGCCGCAGCGCGCGGTCGTCGCCGTGCCCGATGGTCTGCAGGACGGCGAACTGGCGTTCTGCGGCGCCGGGCGCGGCAGGTGGTTGCGCGTCCGCCCACGCCGCCAGGCCGAGGTAGCAGGAGGTCAGCGTCAGGGCGCCGGCGTCGTCGATCTCCTGGGCGTCGCGCGCGATCCCGCTCAGGAGGTCCTGCAGCGCCTTGCGCTCGTACCGCGCGGGGTTCCACACGAACCGCCACCGGGTGCGTGGGGAGAGCGGCACCTCCTGCCAGCCGGTCCACCCGTCCTCGCCCCGGTCGCGCAGGACGAGGTGGGTGCCGGCATGGCCCGGCTCAGGGGCGAAGAACGCGAAGTGGGGCAGCACGGCCCACCGGTCCCAGCGGCCGGCGAACCGCTCCCACTGCCGGAGCTTGAGCTGGTTGAGCGCGCTGGCGACGAGCACCGCGGCCAGCACGACGACCGTCAGGGTCCGCCACACCCGGCGGCCCCCTCAGCCCTGCGGCCGGAGCGCTCTTCCGCGCAGCTCGATGAGCTCGCCCAGCGTGGGGGCCGACTCGAGCTGGGACTCCAGCTCGCGGATCCGGGCGAGGATCTCGCGGTCGTGGACCGAGGAGGCGAACCGGTCGTTCTCGTGGGCGGTCGCGGCGATCGCGCCGCAGCAGCCGTCCTCCCCGGTGATGATCACGTCGTCGACCGAGAGCCCCTGCTCCTCGAGGATGGTGATCAGCCCGTCGAGGTGCCGGAGCTCTCCGAGCGAGAGCCGGTCGTCCTTGGGGTCCACAGCGTTCTCCTTCGGCGAGCGAGAAACGCACCGGCTTGTCGCCGCCGGGAGTGCGCCGACGACGTCGGGAGGTGCCTGGTCCGAGGATTTTCGCGCCGTTGTCCGGTTCGCGTCAATGGTTCGATTCCGGGCCGAACCGGGCGGTTTCGCGCCTGTCGCGTGTGGCCCTGGCGGGAGCCGGAGCAGGCGGGTCCGCGGCGCGCCGGGGCGCCGGGAAGGTCTGAGGTGCCGGACCGACGACAATCGTCCTGCGCGGCCGCGGTGCGGTCGAGGAGGATGGATGGGACGAGGCCTCGCCGGGGTCTGTCCGTCCAGTGAACCGAGGGCGTCCGAGTGATCTTCAACCCGCCACCGAGCTGGCCCGCCCCGCCGCCCGGCTGGACGCCCGGGCCGGGCTGGCAGCCGGACCCGCGGTGGGGACCGCCCCCGGCCGGCTGGCAGCTGTGGTTGCCGGCGCCGGGGCCGGGGCCGTCGCCTGGCCCGACGCCGTCGACGCCTGCACCCGCTGGGCGGGGCGGTCCGCCCGGGCAGGTGCGGCACCGGTGGCTGGTCCCGACGGTCGTGGTCGGTCTCGTCGCGCTGCTCGGCGGCGTCACGGGCGGGATCAGCGGGGCTCTGGTCATGACCTCGCTGCTCGCCGTCGTCGTCGGGCTGCTGCTGCTCCTCGGGCGACGGCCGTTCAGCCTCGTCGGCCGCAAGGCCGGCGCCGGTGCGCTCGCCGCGGCGCTGGTGCTCATGACCGTCGGCGGCGCGACGGCAGCTCCGACGGCGGACGGGCCGTCGCTCGCCGTCGTCACCGAGCAGCCCAGCACGGGGCCCGACGTCACGCCCGAGCCCAGCACGTCACCCGAGCCCAGCACGTCACCCGAGCCCACGCCCGAGGCGAGCACGCCGACAGCGAGTGCCGAGCCCACCGCTGCGCCCGAACCCTCCACGCCGCCCCAGAGCGGCGCCGCACCCGGGGCGATGACGGCCGTGGCTGCCGTCCCGCTCCTCGAGGTGAAGGGACGGGCACCGAAGACCGGCTACGACCGTGACCTCTTCCAGTGGCGCGCCGTCGACGTCGACCGCAACGGCTGCGACACCCGCAACGACGTCCTGCGCCGCGACCTCACGGACGTCCGGCTGCGCGGCGGGACGAACGGCTGCGTGGTCGAGACCGGGACCCTCGCCGATCCGTACGGGGGCGCGCTCATCGCCTTCACGCGCGGCTCGGCCACGTCCGGCGACGTCCAGATCGACCACGTCGTCGCCCTCTCGGACGCCTGGCAGAAGGGCGCCCAGCAGTGGGACGCGACCACGCTCGGCCGGTTCGGGAACGACCCGCTCAACCTCCTCGCCGTCGACGGTCCGCTCAACAGCCAGAAGGGCGACGGCGACACCGCCACCTGGCTCCCGCCCAACAAGGCGTTCCGGTGCGCGTACGTGGCACGCCAGGTCGGGGTGAAGCTCACGTACGGGCTGTGGGTCACCGCAGCCGAGCGCGACGCGATGGTGCGCGTGCTGTCCACCTGCCCCGAGGAGCCGCTACCCGAGGGGACGGTGGCGAAGACCGCCGACGACGCCGCGACGCCCGCGGATCCGGCTCCGGCTCCTGCACCCGCTCCGGCCCCGGCGCCCGCTCCGGCCCCGGCGCCCGCTCCGGCTCCGGCGCCCGCTCCGGCTCCGGCGCCCGCTCCGGCTCCGGCGCCCGCTCCGGCTCCGGCGCCCGCTCCGGCACCGGCGCCCGCTCCGGCACCGGCGCCCGCTGCCCCCACGCCGGCGGGAGGTGTCGCCCCGGCGAGCCCGGACCTCGACTGCGCCGACTTCTCCTCCCGCGCGCAGGCGCAGGCGACCTACGACTACTGGTCGAGCCAGGGCCTCGGTGACGTCCACCGCCTCGACGGCAGCGACAACGACCACCTCGCCTGCGAGTCGCTCCCCTGACGCCCTCGCGGCGAGGGCGTCACCGCGCGACTGCGGGCGAGGACCTCAGACGTACGACCCGTAGGCCGGCAGGTCGAGCACCCCGTTGCCGGACAGCCCGATGACGACGACCTCACCCTTGGGCGCCGTCCGGGCGTAGTCCATCGCCGCGGCGACGGCGTGGGTGGACTCCGGCGCCGGGATGATCCCCTCGGCGCGGGCAAACTGGACCCCTGCGCGGAAGGCGTCGTCCTGCTCGACCGCGACCGCGGAGAGCAGCCCGAGGTTGAGGGCGTGCGAGACCATCGGCGCCATGCCGTGGTAGCGCAGCCCGCCGGCGTGGATGGCCGGCGGGACGAAGTCCTTGCCGAGGGTGTGCATCTTCAGCAGCGGGGTCAGGCCGGCGACGTCGCCGTGGTCGTAGCGGTACTCGCCCTGGGTCAGCGACGGGCAGGCGGCCGGCTCGCACGCGACCACCCGCGTCGTCGTCCCCTCGCGCAGGTTCTGCCCGATGAGGGGGAACGTCAGCCCGGCCAGGTTCGACCCGCCGCCGGCGCAGCCGAAGACGACGTCGGCCTGCCGCTCGCCCGTCTCCTCGAGCTGGACGAGCACCTCCTGGCCGATGACGCTCTGGTGGAGCATGACGTGGTTGAGGACGCTGCCGAGGGAGTAGTGGGCGGCGGGGTCCTTCGCCGCGACCTCGACCGCCTCGGAGATCGCCATGCCGAGCGAGCCGGTGGTGTCGGGGTCGGCCGCGAGCATCGCCCGGCCCGCCTCGGTCAGCTCGGACGGGGAGGAGTGGCAGACGCTGCCGTAGGTCTCCATCTGGAAGCGGCGGTAGGGCTTGGCGTCGTAGGAGCTGCGCACCTGCCACACCTCGCACGTCATCCCCAGCAGCGCGCACGCCAGCGACAGCGACGCGCCCCACTGGCCCGCACCGGTCTCCGTGGTCAGCCGCGTGACGCCCTCGACGGCGTTGTAGTACGCCTGCGCGACGGCGGTGTTGGGCTTGTGCGACCCGGCCGGCGAGACGCCCTCGTACTTGTAGTAGATCCGCGCCCTCGACCCCAGCGCCCGCTCGAGGCGGTGCGCGCGGATGAGCGGCGAGGGCCGCCACAGGGCGTAGATCTCCCGCACCGTCTGCGGGATCTCCACGTACCGCTCGGTGGTGACCTCCTGCTCGATGAGCGCCATGGGGAACAGCGGCGCGAGGTCCGCCGGGCCGAGCGGCTCCTTCGTGCCGGGGTGCAGGTGCGGCGGGGTGGGCTCGGGCAGGTCGGCGGCGAGGTTGTACCAGTGCGTCGGCACGGTCGAGGGCACCTCGATGCCCAGGGGATCGGTGCTGCGCGCCGCGACCGGCGCCGTCGTCATGTCCGGGGTGCTCACTGGGGCCGTCCTTCGTCGTCGAGGGGGGGTGCGGCGCCAGCGTAGCGACGCGCGGCACCGCCGGGTCGGCTGTCTCGCGAGGTCGGCGGCCGCGTCAGTCGCGGTAGAGCTGGGTCACCAGCACGGGGCACGGGGCGCCCATCATGATCCGCTGGGCGTCGCTGCCCATGAGAGCCTTGCCCACACGTGTCCGTTTCGCCAGCCCGATGACGACGAGATCGGCGTTCCTGCTGCCGGCGACCTGAAGGATGTCGGCGGCCGCGGCGACCACGACGAGACCACGCTCCCACGTGGCGTCGAGTCCTCGGTCGCGAAGCTGCCCAGCTCGCTGCTCGAGGTACTCACCCACTGCGGCCAGCCGCTTCGGCTCGTCCTCGTCGGTACCCACACGAACCAGGGTGACGAGGTGGATCTTGGCTCCTTCACGGGCGACCGACGTTCCGAGGTCCAGAAGCCGGTCGTGGGGCAGCCCTTCCTTGAGGGCGATGACGATGTTGTCGAACACGGACGTCTCCATTCGGTGTCGGGTCTGGGATGGGGTTCTGTCGGTGGACGAGCGCGACTCAGAGCCTCGCGGCGATCCGAGCGGCGGTCTCGAGCAGCTGGGGCACGACCGCACGGGCCTGAGGGACGCCGAAGCGGAAGGTCGGCCCGCTCACGGCGACGGCGGCCGCCACCTGGCCGGACGATGAGCGGACCGGCGCCGCGATCGTCGTCGCGCCTTTCACGCGCTCGCCGACGGACACGAGGTAGCCGTCCCGCCGAAGCTTGTGGATCTGCGCGATCAGCGCCTCGACGGTCACGGGCGTGTGGTCGGTCAGCTTGCGGAAGCCGACCCGTTGGGCAATCTCCTGGAGGTGGTCGACAGGCTCGTCCATCAGGAGAACCTTGCCCATGGCACCGGCGTGGATCTCCATCGGTGAGCCGAGGGGCTGCGAGCGCCGGATCTCCTGGCGGGACTCCGCCTGGGCGATGCACATCCGCGACGCACCCACGCGGATGTCGAGGATCGCGGTCTCGCTGGTGGCATCACGGAGCCTGGTCAGCTCGGGCTGGGCGACGGCGGCGAGGTCGGGCCTGATCGCGGAGGACTGGGCCAGCTGCAGTGCCGCGGGTCCGACGCGGTAGCGGTCCGTGGCGCTGTCCCGCGCAACGAACCCCCGCGACTCCATGCTGCGGAGAAGCCGATGGACCGTGCTCTTGTGCAGGCCCAGCTGCGCACCGATGGTCGTCGGACCCGCGCCAGGGGCGATCGCCAGCGCGAGGAGGACGTCCAGCGCTCGCTCGACCGACTGGATCGTCCCTGTCCCTCTACCCGGGGTCGCGCTCATCGCAAGCTCTGCGTCACGGCTTGTCGATGGCGACGTACTTGACCGACAGATACTCGTCGATCCCCTCGAAACCGCCTTCACGGCCGAGCCCGGACTGCTTGACCCCGCCGAACGGTGCCGCGGCGTTGGAGACCAGGCCGCGGTTCACTCCGACCATCCCGGCCTCGAGGCCCTCGGCGACGCGCAGGGCGCGGCCGATGTCCCGGGTGTAGGCGTAGGAGACGAGCCCGAACCTCGTGTCGTTGGCCGCCCTCAGCGCCTCGTTCTCGTGGTCGAAGGTGTAGACCGGTGCAACCGGCCCGAAGACCTCCTCGTGCGTGATCCGTGCCGACGCGGAGACGCCCGTGATGACCGTGGGCTCGTAGAAGTAGCCGTCGGAGTCGGGAGCAGATCCGCCCGTGACGACGGTCGCACCGCCGCGCACCGCGTCGTCGACGAGGAGCTGCACGCGGTCGCGCTGCTCGCGGTTGATCATCGGGCCCAGCTGTGTGCCGGGCTCGGTGCCGCGGCCGACCTTGACCTGGCTGATCCGGTCGGCGAGCCGCTCCGCGAACTCGTCCGCGACACCGGACTGGACGAGGATGCGGTTGGCCGCGACGCAGGACTCGCCTCCGTTACGGAGCTTGGCGAGGAGGGCGCCCTCGACAGCGGCGTCCAGATCCGCGTCGTCGAAGACGAGGAACGCGGAGTTCCCGCCGAGCTCCATGGACGTGCGCAGCACGTTCTGAGCGGCTCCGATGAGGAGGTTCTGCCCCACCGCCGTCGAACCGGTGAAGGACACCTTCCGCAGCCGCTCGTCCGCGAGCATGGGCCCGACGAGCCCGGCGGGATCGCTGGTCGGAAGGACGCTCAGCACACCGGGAGGCAGCCCTGCGTCGGAGAGCACCTCGGCAAGGAGCTGGCACGTCAGGGGAGTGTCCTCGGCCGGCTTGAGCACGGCCGTGCATCCCGCAGCCAGTGCCGGTGCCACCTTCCGGGTGATCATGGCGAGCGGGAAGTTCCACGGGCTGATCAGCAGCGACGGCCCGACGGGCTGGCGGAGGGTGAGCAGGCGCGACTGACCGTCCGGGCTGACGCGGTAGTCTCCCCGGATCCGGACCGCCTGCTCGCTGAACCACTTCAGGAAGTCCGCGGCGTATCGGACCTCGCCGCGGGACTCGGCCAGCGGCTTGCCCATCTCGAGGGTGATGACGAGCGCGAAGTCCTCGATGCGCTCGACGACGGCGTGGTACGCGCGGTCGAGGATGTCCGATCGCTCGCGCGGTGGCGTGGCGGCCCACGTGGGCTGTGCGGCGCGGGCGGCCTCGAGCGCCGTAGCCCCGTCGGCCGCGGACGCGTCGGCGACATGTGCCAGGAGGTCTCCGGTCGCCGGGTCCTCGACGCCGAACGTGGCGCCGCCGGCGGCGTCTCGCCACTCCCCGGCGATGAAGAGCCCCTTCGGCACCCTGGCCAACAGGGTCCGCTCGTTCTCTGACACGCGCGCGGAATCGATGGTCATGTCGCCTCCGAGATGTAGATGTGCCGCGGGCGGGGCGCTCGTGCCCCCTTCGCGCAGACTAGGCCCCGGCCCACGCACAGTCGCAACGTTGTGTTGCGCGATGTGAAACGCGGTCGTCATTCCCACCACCCGGCCCTGGGCAACGCATCCAGATAACCGCAGGTGCAGGGCGCCTCATGAGGATGCGGCCGTCGTGTCCCCAGAATTCGGGCATCACGAACGGTACGTTTCATATCGTGCAACCGACCGTTGCATGACAGAGGTCACCCTCCCTACCGTCCGGAGCGCAGGTCCGAAACTCGACGGAGAGGGGGCGCCCGTGGTCGACACCGCGCAGGTTCAGCTCAACGGGTCGCTCGCCGGGGCGCTGGCTGCGGACCTCAGCGACATCAGGTTCGCCGACCTTTCCCAGCAGACGCAGGAGCGGGCGCGTCTGGTGCTGCTCGACACGGTCGGCGCCATGCTCGCGGGAGCGGCATACGGCCGGTCGGCGCACATCGTGCGGGACACCATGCGGGCGCTCGGTGAGAGCGGACCCGCAACGGTGGTCGGTGAGGGGCTGAAGATGTCCGCCCCGTCGGCCGCCCTGTGCAACGGGATCTCGGCCCACGCCCTCGACCTCGACGACTCTCACCGGTTCGCGGCGGGCTACCACCCGGGCGCAACGGTCATCCCCGCGGTCCTGGCAGTCGCGGAGCAGGAGCGGGCGGGGATCTCCGCGGTCCTCGAGGGCATCGTCGTGGGGTACGAGGTGGGTGGCCGCATCGGTCGGGCCATCAACCCTTCGCACCGCTACCGTGGCTTCCACAGCACCGGGACCGTGGGCGTCCTGGGGGCCGCCGCCGGGGCGGCCCGAATGCTCCGTCTCGGGCCGCACGAGACCGCGATGGCCCTTGCGGTGGCCGCCTCGATGGCCGGCGGGGTGTTCGCGTTCCTCAACGGGCTGCATCCCACCAAGCACCTCCACGCCGGGCACGCGGCACAGGCCGGGGTGCTCGCGGCGCTCCTGGCACGCAACGGCTTCACCGGACCCGAGGACGTCCTCGAAGGTCCGGAGGGCTTCTTCCGTGCCTACTCCGACGAGGTCCGACCGGAGGTGGTGACCGAAGGGCTCGGGGCGCGGACGGAGATTCTCTCGAACTACTTCAAGCCCTACACCGCCTGTGGACACGGCTTCACGGCGATCGAGGCCGCTCTCGACCTGCGGCGCAGAGGTGTCGAGGCGAGTCAGATCGTGGCGGTGGAGGTCGCGACGTACCGAGCCGCCTCGGTCCTGCGCAACGCAGAGCCGCAGACGTTCCAGGAGGGGCAGTTCTCGATCCCGTTCCTCGTCTCGCTGTGCCTGCACCATGGTGTGGTCTCGATCGACTCCGTTCGTTCCGGGCTGTCCGACACGTCGGTCCTCGCGCTCGCCGGCCGGACCCGCGTGACGGAGGAGCCGAGCTTCACCGACGCCTTTCCCGCACGACGTCCCACCGAGGTCGTTGTCCGACTCGCGGACGGGTCCTCCCTCAGTGCCGTCGCCGAGTCCGCCGCCGGGATGCCGGAGCGCCCGCTCACGTCCGAGCAGGTGACGCGCAAGTTCACCGACCTCGCCTCACCGCTGCTGACGAGCGGCGCGGCGGCGGAGATCGTCGAGACGGTCGGCTCGGACGCGACCTCGGTCGACGGCCTCCTCCGGCACCGTGTCACGACCCACGAGGTGATCGCATGACTCTGACCATCGGCTTTCTGGGGTTCGGCGAGGTGGGGTCGTCCTTCGCCCGCGGCCTGCGCGACGAGGGCGGCGACGTGCGGGTGCTCGCCTACGACGCCGCACCGCCCGGCTCGGACGCGGCACGGCTCGTCGCGTCACGCGCGCAGGACGTCGGCGTGCGCCTGGTCGGCTCCGCGGAGGAGATCGCGACGGCGAGCGACGCCGTGTTCTCGGCGGTACCGAGCTCGTTCGCGGTCGAGGCGGCCGCCTCGGTCAGGGAGCACCTCGGAGGAGGCGCCGCGTACTACGACCTGACAGCGTCGCACCCCCGGACCAAGGTCCACGTGGCCGACCTGCTCGGGCCCGTGCCCGTGGCGGACCTCGCCATCGTCGGACCGGTCCGAGTTCTCGCGCAACGGGTTCCGATCCTGGCGAGCGGCCGTTTCGCCGCCGGCCACCTCGAGGCGCTGGGCGCCGTCGGGATGGACATCGACGTCGTGTCCGACGAGGCCGGCGACGCCTCGGCCATCAAGCTGTGCCGCTCGGTGTTCACCAAGGGCATCGAGGCACTCCTGGTCGAGACGCTCATGGCGGCCGAGAGCCTCGGCGTCTCCGATACCGTCCTGACCTCCATCGAGAAGACCCTCGCCAGTCAGAGGTTCCCGGCGGCGGCGAACCGCTACGTCACCGGCAACGCCATCCACGCCGGTCGGCGGGTGCACGAGGTCGAGGACGTCATCGCGCTCCTCGAGGCCCAGGGCGTGGAGCCCCTCGCCACGAGGGGAACGCTCGAGCGGATGCGCAGGTCAGCCTCGAGCGGCGCCCGCGAGCACTTCGGCGGCATTCCGCCGGAGCGCTACGAGGCCGTCGTCAGCTTCTACGCCGACCACGAGCGGGCGCACGAGCACATCGACGACCCGGAGCAGACGACGACCAACCGAACGACTACCGAACGCGACCGAACGACAACCGAGACGAAGGAGTCCCGTCGTGCGTAACCCACTCCCGGCCCTGACCGCCATGGTGGCCACGCTCGCCCTGGCGGCGTGCGGATCCACAGCATCTGGAGGATCCAGCGGCTCTCCGGACGACGCCGATGCGACGGGGGAGGCGGCGGCCGACGACTTCCCCACCGAGCGCATCGAGTTCATCATCCCCTACGACGCGGGCGGCGGGTCGGATGTCACCGCCCGGCTCGTGGCGCGGATCATCGAGCCAGAGCTCGGAGTGACCGTGACGCCGACGAACCTGCCCGGCGGCTCGGGTGCGATCGGTCTCGCCAAGCTGCACGAGGCGGAGCCGGACGGGTACACGATGATGGTCATCACCTCCTCCCTGTCCGCGCTCAAGCCGATCGGCACCTCTGAGTTCGGGTCCGAGGACTTCGACACCGTCGCCACCATCCAGGCCGAGCCCTACGGCATCGCGGTCCCGGCCGACTCCCCGCACCAGACATTCGAAGACCTCGTTGCGGCCGGTGAGGAGAGCCCCCTCAACGTCGGGACCACCGCCGTCGGCGGCAACAACTTCCTGGCGGCCACGCTCGTGAACGACGCGGTCGGCAACGTCTTCAGCCTCGTGCCCTACGACGGCGGCGCCGCCGGCGCCGTCACGGACACCGCCGGCGGGACCCTGGACGCCACCTTCGCCTCACCCACCGAGCTCCGCGCCCAGCTCGACGCGGGCAACATCCGCGTGCTGGCCATCACGGCGGAGGAGCCGCTGGAGGAGGCCATGCCGGGGGTGCCGACCTTCACGGAGGCCGGGTACGACATCGTGTTCGAGACCGTCCGCGTCATCCTCGTCCCGAAGGGCACGCCGCCCGAGCGCATCGAGGTGCTGGAGAGCGCGATGAAGACGGCGGTGGAGGACCCCGAGTTCCAGGAGGCGATGGTCTCCGGTGGGTCGGCGCCGCGCTTCCTCGACTCGGAGGAGACGCGCGAGGCCGTGACGGAGCAGGACGAGGTCTACCTGAAGCTCCTCACCGACGCGGGACTGGTGGAGCAGTGACCGGCACGGCGACCTCGACCGGTCAGCGGTCGGAGGTCACGGGCCCGGGGGGCAGCCGGTTGCTGCTCAGCGGCAACCAGGCGGTGGCCCGCGGTGCCGCCGACGCCGGGGTCTCGTTCGTCTCCGCGTTCCCGGGGGGCCCCACCACCGGGCTCGTGTACGCACTGGCTGAGCTCTCGGCGCACGGCGGTCCGCAGGTGCAGTGGTCCCTCAACGAGAAGGTGGCGGTCGAGGCGGCCGCCGGTGCCGCCATGGGCGGCGTCAGGGCCATGGCGGTGATGAAGCACTTCGGCGCCAACAACGCCGCGGACATGATCTTCGCCGCCCCGCTGATGTTCATCCCCGGCCTCGTCATCGTGGTCGGCGACGACCCTCAGGGCCACACCTCTCACAGTGAGCAGGACACCAGGCCGTATCCCAAGGCTGCGGACATGCCCTGCTTGGAGGCATCCTCGCCGCAGGAGGCCTACGAGCTGATCGGCCACGCCTACGACCTCTCGGAGGAGCTCTCCGTCCCCGTCTATCTCAGGCTCGTGAAGTGGCTGAGCGACTGGGCGGGCCCGGTCACGCCGCGGAACGACCCGACGCCGGCGTCGGCGCCCGTCTGGGACTCCCACCACTACCAGTCCCGGCCCATCCTCGGCCAGCACCGCCGGCTCCACAGCACGCTCGCGCAGGTGCCGACGGTGACGTCGGCATGGGGCATGGACCGCGTGGAGGGGCCGGGGGGGGCGGCGGCTGTGGGCGTCATCGCGTCCGGCAACGCCTACCACTTCGTCCTGGAGGCGCTGGAGCGCCACGGGGCGTCCGCACAGGTGCCGGTGGCCAAGCTCTCGACCATCAACCCCCTTCCCGAAGGGGTGCTCGAGCCCTTCCTGGGGCGGTGCGAGCGCGTGCTCGTCGTCGAGGAGATCGAGCCCGTCGTCGAGGAGGGTGTTGCCGTCCTCGCTCATCGGGCGGGCCTGGCGACACAGGTCATGGGACGCGGCACCGGTGCGCTGCCACCCGTCGGCGAGCTCACCCCCACCATGGTGACCGACGCCGTCGGCGAGCTCGTGGGCGCCACGACCACGACGAGCGCCGGCGTGCACCTGGACCTCCCCGAGCGGCCGGCGGCGCCGGCGCCGGGGAACCCGCACCGCCCCACCTTCTTCGCCCTGCGCCGCTTCGCGCGACGGCACGAGAACGTCGTGTTCATGGGCGACGTCGGCGAGGCGGCGTCCATCGGACGGCCGTTCATGAAGGCCCACTCGGCGATGGGCGCTGGCATCGGGATGGCCGTCGGAGCCGCCCGCAGCGACCCCAGCGCGCTGGTGGTCACGGTGGTGGGCGACGGCACCCTGTACGGCTTCGCCCTCAACGGCGTCGCCGACGCCGTCTACAACCGGGCACGGCTGGTCCTCCTCGTGGTCGACAACGGGACCATGGAGTCCACGGGCGGGCAGCCGACACCCACGTCGACCGCCGGTCTGCGCGGTGACGAGGCGCCGCTGGACATCGAGGGGACCCTCCGCGCCATCGGCGTGCACCACCTCGTCAAGGTCGACTCGCGGGACATCACGGCCGTCGACGAGGCGCTCGAGGAGTGTGCGGCGGTCGACGGGGTCTCGGTGGTTCTCGCGGTGGGTCGCCCTGCGGAGGGCCTGGTCGAGAGGGTCGAGATCGACCCGCAGAAGGCCGAGACGTACCGCAAGCAGATCGAGGAGTTCGCCTGCCCCGCCCTCGGCTTCGCCGACGGCAGGGCACAGATCGACGGGAGGCTCTGCGTGAGAGTCGGGGACTGCAAGCAGATCGCGCCGGACGCCATCACCGTCTGGCCCGGCACCGAGAGGGAGCAGCGATGAGCGGCGCGACCGGCATCGTCGTCGCAGGTGTGGCGGGCCAGGCCGTGTACGCGCTGGCACGCGACCTCGCCGACGGCGCCCTGACGGACACGTCCAGCGCGAGCGTCTGCGGCAACCCCGACGCGCGGCCAGGCCGTGGCGTCGAGGCCCACGCCCGTCTGGGCGCCGACTCCTCGGCCGTCGTGCCTCTCGTGAAGCCCGGGGAGTGCCACCTCGTGGTCGGTCTCGAACCGCTGGAGGCGTTGCGCTGCGCGGTGAAGTACTTCACCCCGGGCATGGTGGTCATCTCCCTGACACAACGAGTCCTCCCGTCCACGGTGCTGCACCGCGGAGCGGACTACCCGTCCCTCGACGCCGCGGCGCAACAGCTCACGGCAGCCGGGGCCGAGGTGATCTGGGTCGAGGGCGGCCCCGACGCCGAGGTGGTCGCCGCGCTCCTCGCAGAAGCGCGGGCAGCGCTCTCGGCGGTACCCGCCTGACACCGAGCGCCGGCACGGCACGGCCCGGACGACCACATCGTGACAAGACAGAAGGAGAGCAGCATGCGTGAAGTGGGGAACAAGGAGTGGGACGCCTTCAGGTGGGAGCGTCCCGTGATCAGGGGGATCGGAGTCGTCGTCGCGACCCCGACGGACAACGACGGGAACGTGGTCGAGTCCGAGTACCGCAGACACCTGCAGTGGCTGATCGAGTCGGGCGTCGGATACGTGCAGCCGTCCGCGGCGACGGGCCAGGTGATGCAGACCAGTGACGACGAGTACGCGCGGCTGCTCGAGATCGCCGTGGAGGAGTGCGCCGGCACCGGGACGCTGGTCACCGCCTATCCCGGTCGGCCCGACACCGCCCACACCATCCGGCTCACGAAGCGTGCCCAGGAGATCGGCGCCGACGCGTACTTCCTCGTGCAGCCGCTGTTCACGCGGCCGGACGCGGCCGGGCTGTACGAGCACTACCGGCGCACCATCGAGGCGACGCCCGGTTTCGCCGCCGTGCTCTACAACAACCCGGACCGCACGTCGGTCGACCTGCCGCTCGACGTCATCGAGCGGCTCACCGACGAGTACCAGGACGTCGTCGGACTCAAGCAGGCCGACCCGGCGCTGCTCGTGGAGAGCTACCGGCGTCTGGGGCAGCGGATCCCGGTCTGGTCCCGCGGTGAGTTCGACCTGCTCACCGTCCTCGCGATGGGCGGACCGGGTTCCATCAGCTTCTCGGGCAACATCATCGCCCCGGAGCTCGTGAAGATCTACGAGACGTGGTCGGCCGGGGACGTGGCCGGCGCCCGGGAGCTGTTCTACCGGTGCCTGCCCGTCATCCAGGCCTGCCACTGGGCGCCCATCCCGGGCGCCATCAAGTACATGATGTCGCGGCGGGGTTGGAACGTCGGGGAGCCCCGGCTCCCGGTGATGCCGGCCGGCGACGCGGTGAAGCCTCGGCTGGATGCCGCTCTGAAGGCGGCTGGGGTCGATGGCTGACGTCGGGGCAGTCTCCGTGGGGGGCCGTGCACCCCTCACGGCCTACCTCGGTGAGGTGGCTGTCCTCCTGGGCCTCATGGTCGTCGCGACGGCGTTCATCGTGGAGGCGCCGACCGGGCGCTCCTACGCGCCTACCGACCTGGGGAGCGCCTTCTTCCCGCGGATGGTCGCCGGGATCATGATCGGCCTCTCCCTGGTCCGGCTCGTCGTCGTCGTGTGGGCGCGCCCGCACCCGGGAGAGCGCGACGCGGTCCACTGGCCGATGCTCGCGACCATGTGGGTGGCCATCGTCGCCTACCCCCTGCTGTGGGAGGTCGGCTTCGTCCCGCTCACAGTCGTCTTCGTGCTGGTGACGATGGCCGCGGCGGGGGTCCGCTCCTGGAAGACCCTCGCCCTCTCCGCCGCGATCTACACCGCCGGGGCCTTCTACGTCTTCGACAGGATCCTCAATGTTCCTCTGCCCTAGGGGGTCACGATGATCGACAACCTCCTCACCGCACTCAGCCAGGCCGCCCAGCCCGTCATCCTCCTGGCCATCGTCGTCGGGGTCGTCCTGGGCTACATCGTCGGGGCGCTACCAGGCCTGGGGCCCGCGGTCACCGTCGCGCTGCTCCTGCCGTTCACGTACGACATGTCGCCCCTGACGAGCCTCGCGATGCTCACCGCCCTGTACATGGCCGCACAGTACGCAGGGTCCATCACGGCCGTCCTCATGAACATCCCTGGCGAGGCGGGGGCCACCGCGACGACCTTCGACGGCTATCCGCTGACGAAGCAGGGCAAACCCCAGAAGGCGCTCGGGATGTCGATGGGCGCCTCCTTCTTCGGTGGTCTGGTGAGCACGGTGGGGCTGATGTTCGCCGCCATCCAGCTCGGCGAGATCGCCCTCCGCTTCGGCCCTCCGGAGTACTTCGCCCTCGCCGTCTTCGGCCTCACCGTGGCGGCGACGCTCGGCAGCGGGTCACAGCTCAAGGCACTCATCGCGGTGTGCGTGGGCCTGCTCGTCAGCACCATCGGGCTCGACGCACTCACCGGCTCCCCGCGCTACACCTACGTCACGGAGCTGTACGAGGGAATCACCCTGGTACCGGCGCTCATCGGGCTGTTCGCCATCTCCGAGGTCCTCGTCTCCGTGGAGCAGTCCCTGCAGGGAGTCAAGCCCGAGACGAAGCTCCGGGGTGGAATGCCCACGACGAAGGAGTACCGCTATGCGGCGCCCGCCATGGTCAGGGGTTCGATCATCGGCTTCCTCATCGGCGTGCTCCCCGGCGCCGGCGCCTCCGTCTCCTCGTTCGTCGCCTACAGCCAGGAGAAGCGCTCCTCCCGCCACCCGGAGACGTTCGGCAAGGGGGACCTGAGGGGTGTCGCGGCCCCCGAGGCGTCCAACAACGCCGCCGTCAGCGGCTCGCTGGTGCCGCTGCTGGCCCTCGGTATCCCCGGGTCCGCGACGGCGGCCATCCTCATCGGGGCCTTCCTCATCCACGGGCTCACCCCGGGGCCCCTGCTGTTCCAGAACGAGCCGGACCTCATCTACGGACTCTTCGGCGCGCTGTTCGTCGGCAACTTCGTCATGCTCGCCCTCGGGCTGGGCGGCGTGCGGCTGTGGGCTCGGGTGACCCTCATCTCCCCACGGGTCCTCATGCCTCTCGTCCTCGCCCTGAGCCTGGTGGCGGCGTACTCGGACTCGAACACCATCTTCGACGTGTGGGTCGCCATCGCGTTCGGTGTCGTCGGCTATGCGTTCCGGAGGTTCGACTTCCCGATCGCCCCGATCGTGCTGGCGATCGTCCTCGGCAAGCTGGTCGAGGGCTCGTTCCGCCGCTCGATGGTCATCTCCGGGGGGTCGCTGGACATCTTCCTCCAGCGCCCCCTCGCACTGGTGCTGCTCGCCCTCACCATCGTCACGGTCCTCTGGCCGCTCCTTGCCGGGATCATCCGCCGGCGGCGGATGCCCGGCCCGGACGGCGGCCGCTCGCGTCCCGACCCCGGGGACGTGCGTCCGGGCGGTGTGCCTCCCGGCGGTGCAGACGCTGGCGCCGACCGCCCGGTCGCGGTGGGCTCCGACGGCGGGGTCCCCCGCGCCAAGGTCCCGGACGCGGCGCAGCCGGTGCCGTTCGGGCCCGACGACGAGCGATCGGAACGCCGAACGTGAGTCACAGTGCGTGGCCCACCCGGCGGCTACGACGACACCTGGGGGTGGGCTACGCCTCGTCCGGCGCGGAGGACGACCTCTCCTCCGCCGATCCCGACAGCTGGGAGATCCCCGTGACAACGGAAACACCCGCAGCACACCGGTACGACGCCGGGGCGCTCGAGGCTTTCGCGGAGGAGGTCCTCGTGCGGGCGGGACTGTCCACCGAGGACGCCCGGACCGTCGCACCACTGATCGTCCGTGCGGATCTTCGGGGCATCGAGACCCACGGGCTCGTCCGCCTCCCGATGTACGCCGACCGCATCCGGTCGGGAGGCATCGATCCCGGCGCCTCCATGCAGTTCGTGCGGTCCTCCGGCGCAACCGCACTCCTCGACGCCGCCGGGGGGATGGGCCACCTGGCCGCCCACCGGGCGATGGAGCGTGCGCTCGAGCTCGCGGCGTCCGTCGGGGTCGGGGTGGTGGGCGTGCGGGGCAGCGGCCACTTCGGAGCGACGGACGCCTACGCGATGTACGCACCGCCTCGGGGCATGATCGGCATCGTCACGACGAACGCACCTCCGGCGCTCGCGCCCACCGGTGGGCTGACACCCCTCTTCGGCACGAACCCCTGGGCGATGGCCGTCCCTGCGGGACGTGAAGAGCCGATCGTCATGGACTTCGCCCTGACGGCGGTCGCTCGTGGACGGATCCGCAAAGCCCTCGACCTGGGACAGGCGATACCCACCACGTGGGCGCTCGACAAGGACGGGCATCCGACCGCCGATCCTGCTGCCGCGCTGGAGGGGCTCCTGCAGCCGATCGGCGGGCACAAGGGCTACGCGATGGCCCTCGCGGTCGACGTCCTCGCCGGTCTGCTCACCGGCGCGTCGTCGACCTCTGACCTGCAGCCCCCGCAGGACGCGGCGGCGCGACAGGACGTCGGCCACCTCTTCATCGCCATCGACGTCGCCCGGTTCTCGACGGTCGACACCTTCACATCTCGGGTCGACGGACTCGTCAGGCAGGTACGCGGCAGTGCCAGGGCAGAGGGTGTGGAGCGGATCTACCTCCCGGGGGAGATCGAGCACGAGCGAGAGATGGACGCCACTGCTCACGGCGTCCCCCTCTCCGCCCATGTCGTCCGAGCCCTGGCCGGAACCGCCGAGGCCTACGAGGTCGAGCTTCCGTCCCCGCTGGACCGGGCGGAGGGCCCGCGCGCCGACGAACCTGCCGGCCCCCGGTGAGCGTCCTCGGGCCGGTCCCGACGACCGACGGAGCGCTGTCGCAGTGACGCCGATCAGGCTGGGTCTTGTCGCGTTCGGGCTCATGACCTCCCAGGCGGCCCTGCACATCGTCCGGCCGATGACGTCCTACCGGCTGC
Organism: Georgenia sp. M64; assembly: GCF_038049925.1. Classification (NCBI taxonomy): domain Bacteria; kingdom Bacillati; phylum Actinomycetota; class Actinomycetes; order Allobogoriellales; family Allobogoriellaceae; genus Georgenia; species Georgenia sp. M64. The sequence continues at coordinate 3,476,139 of NZ_CP145809.1, read as the reverse complement.
TCGCCCTTGGTGAGGGAAGCACGAGCATCGGCATCGTCACAGCCGCGTTCGCGCTGGCCCCGCTGTTCCTTGCCCTGCCGCTGAGCAGGTTGGCCACCGGGCGGCGCACCGCGATCCTCGGCACGGTGGGCAGCGCGATCATGGTCGTCGGGGCGCTGGGGCTCGCCCTGATGGCGACCACCGTGCAGGCGGTTGTCGCGTCGGTCGTCCTCGGGGCCGGCCACATCGGGCTCATGCTCGCGCTGCAGATCCTCATCACGCAGGAGTCGCCGGACGAGAGCTACGACCGCAACTTCGGGATCTTCACGGCCGGAGCCTCACTCGGGCAGCTGCTGGGCCCGATCGCCGGTACGGCTGTGCTCACCGCGGCGGGCGATGCGAGGGCGGGGACGAGCACCGCGATGTTCATCGCCGCCGCCGCCTGCCTGGTCACGGCGTTCTCCAGCCTCGCCCTGGTTCGGGGCGGTCCGAGGACGGAGGTCTCCAGGTCCGGCACGGACGGGCTCGGACGCGGCGCGCGCGACGTGCTCCGTCACCGCGGGGCGACCTCCGCGATCTACGTCGGTCTCATCGTCCTGGCGGGGATCGACATCCTGACCGCCTACCTGCCGGTGCTGGGGGAGGAGACCTCGATCCCGCCCCTCGTGGTCGGCATGCTCCTGTCCGTGCGCGCCGCGGCCTCCATCGCGTCCCGACTGCTCATCGGGCGCCTGGTGGCCTGGACCTCGAGAGCGCTCGTCCTGATCGTCTCGACGGCGGTCGCCGCGCTCGTCATGGGGGTTCTGCCGCTCATGACCGAGACGGCGCTGCTGGTCATCCTGATGACCGTGCTGGGCCTCACGCTCGGTTTCGGGCAGCCGCTGACCATGTCGTGGCTGGCCCTCCTCGTCCCGCAGACGCTCCGCGGTCGGGCGCTCGCCGTCCGGCTCGTGGGAAACCGGCTGGGGCAGGTGCTGGCTCCCACCGCAGCGGCCGGCGTGTCCGGCGTCGTCGGGTCCCGCGCCGTGTTCTGGATGCTCTCCCTCCTCCTTGCGACCGCCACCGTCGTGACCACGGTCTCCCGCCGCGGGGACCCCCCGGTGGCTGAAGAGGCGACGCCGTGAGCGGTCCCGGTGAGCCGTCCATGAGCACGACGGCGCACGGCCCCGTGTCCTGGCCCTCGTCCGTCCGCGACCGGTGAGCACGGCATGTCGCGCACATCGTTGACCTCCCTGGAGCTTCTTCTCGCCGTCGAGACGCACGGGAGCATCGGCGGCGCGGCGCGGGCGCTAGGACTGGCACAGCCCACGGTCTCTGCCGGACTGCGAGGACTCGAGCGCAGTCTCGGGGTGCAGCTGGTCCGCCGAACCGCCCGGGGCTCCACGCTCACCGAGGCCGGTGTCAGGGCCGCGGAGCTCGCCCGTGACGTGCTGGCGGCATCGGACAGGTTCGAGCAGTCGATGGCCGGTGCCTCGGGCCGGGGGAGCGGTCGGCTGGTGGTCGCGGCGTCGATGACGGTGGCCGAGAACCTCATGCCGAGCTGGCTCGCGCGCTGGCAGCGGGAGCTGACGAACCGTCGTGTGCAACGCCCGAGCGTCGAGCTGCTGGTGCGCAACTCGGTGGGGGTCATGCGGGCGGTGCTCGACCGTGACGCCGAGATCGGTTACATCGAGGGCGGTGACGTGCTGCCCGGCCTGACGGCCGTCACGGTCGGCGTGGACGAGCTCGTCGCCGTCGTCGGCCCGACCCACCCGTGGGCCGACGGCCAGGTTGCCGCCGCTCCGGACCAGCTCGCCACCGCGGGGCTGGTCCTGCGCGAGAAGGGGTCTGGTACGCGTGAGGTGCTCGAACGGGCCCTCGCTGCCGTCGGGGCCGTGCTGCCGCACGACCTGCCGCAGCTCGGGTCGACATCGGCGATCAAGTCCGCTCTGGCGGAGGGAGACTCCGTCGGCGTGATCTCGATGCGGGCCGTGAGCGGTGAGCTGCGGCTCGGCACGCTGGTTCGGGTTCCCCTCGTCGGACTGGACCTGCGCCGCGAGTTCCGCGCCGTCCGACGGGCGCGGGACGACCTCGGCGCGGCCGCGCGCGAGCTGCTCGCGGTCTCGGTCAGGTCAGAAGGTGGATCCCGGTGAGGCTCACTGTCGCCGCGATGGCCGTGGAGGCGGCACCGAGTGCCACGGCTCGAGCCCCGGTCGCACGCAGGGTGGCGAGGTGGACCCCCGTCCCGAGGCCGAACATGGCGGCGGTGAGCAGAGCGGTCGTCGCGAGCTTCGCTGGCTCCAGCACCTGATCGGGGACGACGTCGACGCTTCGCACGACCACCATGGCGAGGAAGCCCAGGACGAAGAGGGGCACCAGCGGGGGCCGGGCGGCGCCGTCCTGGCCACTCAGCCCGGCTCGTGTCGCCCGTCGCCGCTCGGTCGCCCCCACGATCGCGACCATCGGGGCCAGGAGGACCACCCGTGCCAGCTTCACCACGACGGCGACGGTCAGGGCCGCCGTCGAGACGGCGGCGGCCGCGGCCACCACCTGTGCGACCTCGTGCACCGACGAGCCGATCCACACGCCCATCTGCCGGTCGTCGAGGCCGGCCACTCCTTGCAGCAACGGCATGACGAAGATGGCGAGGGAGCCGAAGAGCGTCACCATGGCGATCGACGTCGCGACGTCGTCCTCGGTGGTCTCGTCCTCCTGCACGACCGAGCTCATGGCGGCGATCGCCGACGCGCCGCAGATGGAGAAGCCGGTCGCGACGAGGAGCGACGTCGTCCTGCTCACGCCCAGGCGTGCGCCCACCCACCGCGTCGCCAGGAACGTGACCGCCACCGTGGCGACGATGGTGGCGAGCTCTCCCACCTCCAAGGAGAGAACCTCACCGAGAGAGAGCTGCAGACCCAGGAGCACCACGCCGGCGCGAAGCAGGCGCTTCGTCGACCACTGCGTGCCCGGCCGGGCGACGGCGGGGAGCAGGCCGGCGTTACGAGCGACGATGCCCAGGACGATGGCGAGGATCAGCGGGGAGACGATCGGCACGAGACTCGAGACCATGAGACTCATCGCCGCGACGGCCGCCACGAGGGCCAGGCCCGGCAGGTTGCGCCGCGCGACAGCGCGCCTTGTCGTCACGTCGGGACGGGTGGCTTGATCCGGGGTCATCCCTCCACCCTGCCCGTTCGCGACCTCCCGTAGTAGGCCGATCTCGCGATGGAGCCATAGCCCGAGACTATGGCCACACCAGGTCGGACCGGCGCGAGCGGTCCAGTGGTGCCCTTCCGACGAGGTCGCCGCGGAGCCGATCCGGCCTAGGATCGGGTCATGGCCAGAACGATCGCGACGACGCAGAAGGTGGACCTCGCCGGGCTCCTGGACTTCGTGCGTCCGCGGCACCACATGCTCCTGGTCACCCTGCGCAAGGACGGCCGGCCCCAGGTCTCCCCGGTCGCGGGCGGCGTGGACGGCGAGGGCCGCATCGTCATCTCCACCTACCCGGCGCGCGCGAAGGCCGTGAACCTCCAGCGGGACCCGCGGGCCTCGGTCTGCGTGCTCTCCGACACGTGGGACGGCCCCTACGTCCAGCTCGACGGCGACGCCGAGGTGCTCCACACGCCCGACGCCGTCGAGGGGCTCGTCGACTACTACCGCTGCATCGCCGGCGAGCACCCGGACTGGGCGGAGTACCGCGCGGCGATGGTGCTCCAGGGCAAGTCGCTCATCCGGATCACCCCCACGCGGTGGGGTCCGGTCGCGACGGGTGGGTTCCCGCCCGACGTCGCGGCGCGCCTCGACGCCTGACCCATCGGGCCCGCTGTCGGCGGTGGTTGCTGAGGCTTCGGCGGTGATCTCGGAGCACGGGGGTACCGTTTTTGAGCGCTGACGGCGGATCGAACATCCGGTTCGCTCCCTCCGCCACTATGCTCGATCGCCCCACAGGGCCGAAACACAACCCTCCCGCGGCCCGGAGAGTCAGCCCTCCCGCGGCCGGGACGGTCGCCCCTTCCGTGGCCGGGACGGTCGCCCCTATCGCGGCCCGGACCGCCGTCCCTGCCGCCCCGGACACACCTCCCTGCCGGCGTCGCGGATCCGACGGCAGGCCCCCGGCGCCCACGGTCCGGACAGCCGCCGAAAAGCCTCCGTGAGGGCGCCCGGCGGCGACTATCTTCAGCCTCGATGGAGCGGATCGAGCGTCGTGTCGTCAGCGTGGTGTTCGCAGACCTCGTTGGCTTCACCGGGCTGTCCGAGAACCTCGACCCCGAGGACGTCGCCCGCGTCCAGGAGGACTACTTCGCGCGCGCGGCCGAGGTCATCGACGCCCACGGCGGGCGCACCGAGAAGTTCATCGGCGATGCCGTCATGGCCACCTTCGGCGTCCAGTCCGCCACCGACGACGACGCCGTGGCGGCCGTCCGCGCCGCCACCGGGCTGGTCGAGGCGGTCCGGTCGCTCGCGAGCGACGCCCTCGGTCCGCTCGACCTACGGGTGGGCGTCAACACCGGCGAGGTCGCGGTCTCCCGGGCGGGCTCGCAGTGGCGGGTGACCGGCGACGTCGTCAACACCGCCGCCCGGCTCCAGGTCGCGGCCGAACCCGGTGAGGTGCTCCTCGGGGCGGAGACGGCGTTCGGGGTGGCCCACGCCTACGCGGTCGAGCCGGCGGGGGAGCGGGTCCTGCGCGGCCGGACCGCACCGGTGCGGGTCTTCCGGCCGGGGGCGCCCCGGCCGGTCCCGCGCGGCCTGGCGCCGCACGGGCTCCGGGCCCCCACGGTCGGCCGGGAGGAGCAGCTCGCCGGCCTGATGGAGCGGCTGGCCGCTGCCGGCGAGGCGAGCACGGGCATCGTCGTCTCGGCCCCGCCCGGTGTCGGCAAGAGCCGGCTGGTTGAGGAGCTCGCGGTCCGCGCCCGGGCCGCCGGTCACCCGGTGCTGGAGGCACGGCTGCGACGCGATGGCGACGGGTACGGGGCGGTCGCCACACTGCTCCGCGCAGCTCTGGCCGGATCCGGCGCACCGGTGGACGACCCGGGCGCCGTCGTCGCCCGACGTCTCGAGGAGGTCGGCTTCGCGCCGGCCCACGCCCGCACCGTGGCCACCCACGTCGCCGACCTGCTGGACGGGCGGGCACTGGCGGCCGAGCAGGCCGACCTGTTCGCGTCCTGGTCCGCGGCGCTCGCCGCCCTGGCCCGGACCGGCGCGCCCGACCCGCAGGCCGGACCGGCGCCGCTGTGGCTGGTCGAGGACGCCCACCTGGCCGGCCCCGACCTGCGCGCGTTCCTCGCCCACCTCCTCGGCCACGTCCGCGGGATGGTCGTGCTGACCTCGCGGCCCTACCCGGTGATCATCGGTGACCCCGTGCTCGGCCTGCTGCCCGTGCTCCACCTGCCGCCGCTGCCCGCCGCGGCGACGTCGGCGATGGTCGAGGCGCTCGTCGGGCGGGGCACGGTGCCCGCGCGGTACCGGGAGGGGATCCTCGCGGCGTCCGGCGGCAACCCGCTCTTCGTCGAGGAGCTGCTGCGCTCGTGGATGCTCGCCGGGGTCCTGCGGCCCGACGAGCCCGGGTGGCGCTTCACCGCCGGCCCGCAGGAGCCGGTGCTGCCGACCACCGTCCAGGCGATCTACCAGGCGCAGCTGGACCGGCTCGCCGAGGGCCCACGCGCCGTCGTCGAGGGTGGGTCGGTGCCGGGCACGACCTTCCCGGCGGGTGCGCTGTCGGTGCTCGGGATCGACGACGACGCGACCCCGGCCCTGCACCGCCTCACCGTGGTGGGGCTGCTGCACGGCCCGCACGACGGCCCGGCCGGCGGCGCCTCGTACACCTACCGCCACGCCCTGCTGCGCGACACCGCCTACGCCTCGCTCTCGCGCCGGCGCCGGGCGGGGCTCCACGCGCGCTTCGCCCGCTGGGTGGGCGAGCACGGCTCCGGCGAGCTCGTCGGCATCCACCTGGCCCTGGCCCTGGCAGCCCTGCCCGCCACCGCGACCGACCTCGAGGGGCGGCCGGTCGCCGAGGTGGCGGCGGAGGCGGCCGGTCTCCTCGAGCGCGCGGCGGGGGACCACCTCGTCAGCTCACCGCAGCGCGCGGCGGAGCTCCTCGGCCGCGCCCTGGCCGTCGACGCCGCCGCGACGCCAGCGAACCGGCTGCGCCGCACCCTCGCCCACGCCGAGGCTCTGCGCCGCTCGGGCCGGCTCGAGGAGGCGCTGCGAGGGTTCCGCGACGCCGGTGCGCTGGCGCGTGCCGACGAGGGTGTGCCGGTGCGTGCCGATGAGGTTCGCGCCGACGGCGCCGCGCTCGTCGAGGCCGCGCTCGGCTACGAGAACGCCCTCTTCGCCAGCCGGCTGCCCCGAGCCGCGTGGGGGGAGGAGTCGCTCACGCTCCTACGGGCGGCGCTCGACGCGCTGACCGCGGACGCGCCGGCCGTCGACCCGCCGGCCGCCGACCCGCCGGCCGCTTCAGACGGCGAATCGACGCCGCGCGCGGACACCGCCGTCGACCCCCGCGTGCGGGTCCTGGCCGCCCTCGGGCGGGCGCTGGTGTACTCGGGACGTCGCGAGGAGGGTGTCGCGGCCGGCACCGAGGCCGTGCGCCTCGCGGAGGCCGGCGACGAGCCGCGCGCCGTCGCCGAGGCCCATCTCGCGCTGCGCGCGGGACAGGACTCCCCGGCGGATCTGCCCGCCCGACTGGCGGGCATCCGCCGCGCCGTCGAGGCCGCGGAGCGCACGGGCGACGACGAGCTGCGTCTCGAGGCGGCCCGGCTCGAGCTGGTCGACCAGCTCGAGGCCGGTGACGTCATGGCCGCGGACCGCGCCCAGGCCCGGGCCACCGACCTCGCGGGGGAGCTCGGGCGGCCGCTCTACCTGTGGTACCCGGCGATGTGGCGGTCGATGCGCGCCCTCCTCGCGGGCGACCACGCCGGTGCGCCGGCGCTCGTGGAGGCGTTCGCCGACCAGGGAGCGCGCTCGCACTACCGGGACACCGCGCTCGTGCGCAGCATCCAGCTCCTCGAGCTCGGCCGGATGACCGGTGACGTCGCGGCGGACCTGGCGGCCGAGATCGGCCGGTACGCCGACGCCGACCTGGACCGGTGGGTCTTCGCCCGCGCTCTCGTCCAGCTCCTCGGCGGCGACCCCGACGGCGCTCGCGACGGCTTCGAGCACTACGCCCGGCGGGACTTCGCGAACGTCTCCACCGACCTCAGCCGCAGCACGACGCTGGCCTACCTCGCCGAGGTCGGTGCCGCCGTCGGCGCCCCAGAGCAGTGCGCGGCGCTCGCCCGCGAGCTCGCGCCGTGGGCGGGCCACCTGGTCGTCCTCGGCTCCGGGGCGCTGTGCCTGGGCGCCGCGGACCACTTCCTCGGCCTCGCCCTGCGCGGCGCCGGGGAGACGGTCGGGGCGGAGGCGCACCTGCGCGCCGCCGCCCGGCTCAACGACGCCCTGGGCGCGCGGGCCCTCGCCGCACGCTCGAGGGCGCAGCTCACGGGGAAGGAACCAGGCACATGAGCACCACCGGGCACGTCGGGCGGGACTGGGCGGCCTTCATCGATCTCCTCGACGCCGCCGGCCCGGGCGTGTGGTCGATCGCCACCCGCCTCGACGGCTGGGACGTGGCCGGCCTGGCCCGCCACGCCCACTGGGGGATGACCCTGGAGGCCGAGGCCCTCGAGCTCGCCGCCGCCAACATGGCCGCCGCGAGAGCCGCCAGCTCCGCCGACGCCGCCGGTACCCCGGCCGTCGACCACCACGACCCGGACCAGCGCGCCCGCGGCATCCAGCACGACGGACCCGTCGAGACCCTCGTGCCGGCCCTCCGCGCGGCCCGGGACCGGCTCCTCGCCGCGCTCGCCGCCGCCCCGACCGACCCCGGCGCGGTCGCCCCGATGCCCTACGGCGACCTGCCGATGGCGCTCGCGCTGCACATCTTCGTCATGGAGGCCGCGATGCACCGCAGCGACCTCGCGCACGCGCTCGGCGACGACGACCGGCTCCACCCCGGCACCCACGCCGCCGCCGCCGGCGTGCTGCAGACCCTCTGGGGCACGCTCGCCGCGGCCGCGCTGACCGCCCCGCCCGCGGGGACCGGGTTCGAGCTGCGCGGCGAGGCCGTCGTCGTCGCTGCCGAGTACACCCGGGACGGCTGGGCCGAGCCGACCCGGGCGCCCGCCGTCGTCATCGGCGGCGACGACGACGCCGTGCTCCTGGCCGCCTACGGACGCCTGCCCCTGACCTCGCCGCGCCTGCGCCTGCAGGGCGACCGTGAGCTGGCGCTGCGGCTCAAGGAGTTCCTCCCCGGGCCCTGACCGGTCCCCGGCCCCCTGAGCGGGAGGCCCGGCTCGCCCGCGCCAGGTGCGTCGGTGATGATGGAGGTCATGACTGTCCTCCTCGCCGGCCGCTACCGGCTCGAGCGGTCCATCGGCCGGGGCGGCATGGCGGAGGTCCACCAGGCCCACGACACCGTGCTCGGGCGCACGGTCGCGGTCAAGACGGTCGACCTCGCCGCCGCCCACGACCCCACCCTCGGCGAGCGCCTGCGGCGCGAGGCCCGCGCCACCGCCGCCCTGGCCCACCCGGGGATCGTCACGGTCTACGACACCGGCGTCGACGGTGACACCGCCTACATCGTCATGGAGCTCCTCCCGGGCCGTGACCTCGCCGCGGTGCTGCGCGAGGGCCCCCTGCCCGTGCCCGAGGCCCTGCGGGTGGGGGAGAAGGTGGCCGGCGCGCTCGCGGCCGCCCACGCCGCCGGGATCGTCCACCGCGACGTCAAGCCCGGCAACGTCATCGTCGACGGCGAGAGCGTCACGGTGGTCGACCTGGGCATTGCCGCCGTGGAGCAGGAGGCCGGCGCCGGGCTCACCGCCACGGGCACGACCATCGGCACCGCCGAGTACATGGCGCCCGAGCAGGCCAACGGCGGCACGGTCTCCGCCGCCACCGACATGTACGCGTTCGGCTGCCTCCTCGTCGCGATGGTCACCGGCCGGCCGCCGTTCTCCGGCGGGCACCCCGTCGAGGTCCTGCGCCGCCACCTCGACGAGGTGCCGCCGCGCCTGAGGTCGCTGAACCCGGAGGTGCCCGCCGAGGCCGACGCGCTCGTCACCGCGCTGCTCGCGAAGGACCCCGCGGTCCGGCCGGGGGCGGCCGACGCGGCACGGTCGCTCGCCGCGGCCCGCTCCGGCGGTCCGGCCGGTGTCACGGCTGCCGGGGCGCCGACCGCTCCCACCACGGTGCTGTCGGCTGGAACGACCCGGGCCATGCCCACCGCCGCAGCCGCGGCTGCCGGGGGATCGGCGCTCGCGGGCGGGGCGTTGGCGGCCGAGGCGGCTCGGGAGGCCGCCGGCGTGCCCACCGCGGACGCCGGCCCCCCGACCGGCTCCGCCAGGTGGTCCGGCGCCGCGAGCGCACCGCCGCCGCGCCGTCCCGACGAGCGTCGCTGGGTCGGCCCGGCCGCCGTCGTCGCGGCCGTGCTGCTGCTCCTGGCCGTCGTCGGCTGGGCGCTGCGGTCGCAGACCGGGCCGGACCCGGCGGCGGACGCCCGGCCCACGGTCCAGGAGCAGACCACCGAGGATCCCGGCGCCGAGCCCACCGAGGCGCCCCCCACCGAGGCACCCGCCACCCAGGCGCCGGCAACCGAGCCACCGGCCACCGAGGCGCCGCCCTCGGCCACCCCACCGGCCGACACGGACCCGGTCACCGCACTCATCGTCGCCCTCCCCGCGGAGGCGGACGTCCGCGAGACCCTGCTCGAGGACTGGCAGGAGGTGCTCGCGGCGCGGGAGAAGGACCAGGAGCAGAAGGTCGCCGACAAGGCCCAGGACCTCCTCACCCGGGCCGACGAGCTCGCCGACGAGGGCCGCCTCGACCCCGCGGACCGCGACGAGCTCGCCGCACAGGTCGAGGCCGTCCTCGGCGCCGGTGTGCTGGAGCAGGACAGCTCCGGCCGGGGCAACGACGGCGGCAAGGACGAGAACGGCGGCGGGAACGACGAGAACGACGGCGACGACTGAGCGTGTGGCCGATCTCTCACCCCCGCTGACCTGCCACGAAGGATGAACGCCCCCGTACCGGATGCCGACCGGACGGCGGCGGGCGACAATCGACGGCGTGGAGAACGTCGTGCTCGCCGGCCGGTACGAGCTCCGGCGACCCCTCGGGCGCGGCGGCATGGCCGAGGTCTGGGAGGCGCGCGACCTCGTCCTCGGCCGCTCGGTCGCCGTCAAGACCGTCGACCTCGACACCGCCGGTGACCCCACGCTCGGTGACCGGCTCCGCCGCGAGGCCGTGGCCACCGCGGCCCTGGACCACCCCGACGTCGTCACCGTCTACGACGCCGGCGTCGACGGCGACACCGCCTACCTGGTCATGGAGCTCCTCGGCGGGCACAACCTCGCCGCGGTCCTGCAGGAGGGTCCGCTCACCGAGCCCGACGCCATCCGGGTGGGCTCGCGGATCGCCGGCGCGCTCGCCGTCGCCCACGCCGCCGGGATCGTCCACCGTGACATCAAGCCCGCCAACATCCTCCTCGACGGCGACAAGGTCACGGTCGTCGACTTCGGGATCGCCGCCGTCGAGCACGCCGCCGCCGCGGCCCTGACCGGTCCCGGCACCACCCTGGGCACGGCCGAGTACATGGCCCCCGAGCAGGCGCGCGCCGAGCCGGTCACCGCCGCCGCGGACATGTACTCGCTCGGCTGCCTCCTCACCACCCTCCTCGCCGGCCGCCCGCCGTTCACCGGCGACTCCCCGATCGCGGTGCTGCACCAGCACGTGGCCGAGCCTGCCCCGCGCCTGAAGGACCTCGCCCCCGGCGTGGCGATCGAGGTCGACGACCTCGTCACCGCCCTGCTCGAGAAGGACCCCGCGGGGCGCCCGACGGCGGTCCAGGCCCACGAGCTCCTCGCCGGCCTGGCCGAGCGGTCCGGCGCGGTCCCCGCCCTGGGCGGCGCCGGCGCCGCGGGGGCCGTCGACGTCACCGACCTGCCGACCGGGGCGATGGCCCTCGCGGACTGGTCCGAGACCGACGCGGCGTCGGCCGCCCCCGCCCGCCCCGCGGCCCCGGCCGCGGCTCTCCCGCTCGGCGGCGTCCCGGTCGGCGCGGTCCCGGTCGGCGCAGCGCCCGTCGGGTCGGTCGCCGCGACGCCCGACGAGCCGGGCACCGACACCACCGCCACCGGTCTGCCCGCCTACGCGCCGGCCCGGGCCGGGCGCGGCCGATGGCTGCGGTTCGGTGTCGCGGCCGCCGTGGCCGCGGGGCTCGTCACCGGGGCTGCGCTGGCGACCCGGCCCCCCGCCGACGCCGCGAAGACCTCCACCGACCTGTCCGCCATCGAGGCGCCGCTGGGATCCGAGACGCCGTCGGAGGAGCCGACCGCGGCGCAGACCGAGGACAGCACGACGGCCGAACCGGAGCAGCCGGCCCAACCGGTGGCCCAGACGGAGGCCCCCGTCGCCCCGGCCCCCGTCGCTCCCGCCGCCCCGCCGGCGGCCCCGGCGGAGGAGGCCCCGGCGGCGCAGGTGCCTGCCGCGACCGAGAAGACTCCCGGCGAGAACACCAACCCCAACGCCAACGAGAACGCGAACGGCAACAACGGCAACGGCAAGGGCTGACGCGCCGGGTGGCGCGCCTCCTCAGGCCCCGCCCTTCCAGTCGACGAGCTGGACGACGATCCCGTTGGGGTCGCGCACCTGGAAGGCCCGCTCGCCCCACTCCTCCTCGGTCAGCGGCATCGTGATCGCCACGCCCTCGGCCGTGAGCCGGGCGAGCTCGCCCTCGAGGTCGTCGACGACGAACGCGAGGATCTGACCGCGGGCGTGGACGTCGCGCTGGTCGGGCGGCATCGTGTCCATCCCCACCCGGACGAGGACGACGTTCATGCCGACGTCGGGCCGGGTGAGGGAGGAGTACCCGTCGGCGGCCATCTCCTCGGCGAACCCGAAGTGGTCCACGAGGAACGTGGCGGAGGCGGCGGGGTCGTCGACGGTGAGGACGACGGCGGACGCGGTGACCTTCACGGGGGTCTCCTTCCTCGGGACGTCCGGCCAGTGTGCCTCCCGGCGGGGGCGCGGGACCAGTACCGTCGGTGCCGTGACCCACACCGCCCACCACCTCGCCTGGCTCGACGCCGAGCGGCGCCGCCTCCTCGACTTCGGGCTCGCCCAGGCCCCCGACGACGCCGGCGCCCGCTGGCTGGACGACGACGGCGCACCGGAGCCCGGCGCGGCCGTCCACACCTGGATCACCGCCCGCACCGTCCATGTGCAGTCCCTCGGCCACCTCCTGGGTCACCCGGGCTCGCGTCCGGTGGCCGAGCGTGCGCTCGCGGGCCTGCGCGGCACGCTGCACGACGACGAGAACGGCGGCTGGTTCGCCTCGGTGGCCGCGGACGGCACGCCGGACGAGACGAAGAGCGCCTACGCCCACGCGTTCGTCGTCCTCTCCTCGGCCTCCGCCACGATCGCCGGGCTCGACGGCGCCCCCGAGCTGCTCGGCGAGGCCCTGGAGACGCTCGTGCGCTTCTGGGAGCCCGAGGCCGGGATGCACCTCGACGAGTGGGACCGCACCTTCACCACCGCCGACCCCTACCGCGGCGTCAACGCCAACATGCACGCCGTCGAGGCCCTCCTCGCCGCCCACGACGCCACCGGCGACCGGCGCTGGCTCGACCGCGCCGGGATCATCGGCCGCAACGTCGTCCGCCTGGCGCAGGGGAACGACTGGCGCATCCCCGAGCACTTCGACGAGGCGTGGACGCCGCAGCTCGAGCTCAACCGGGACCGCCCGGCCGACCCGTTCAAGCCCTACGGCGCCACGATCGGCCACGGGCTGGAGTGGGCCCGGCTGCTGCTGCACGTCGGCGCCGCGTCCGGCACCACCGCCGAGCTCGTCCCGGCCGCGCGGTCGCTGTACTCGCGCGCCGTCGCCGACGGCTGGCACGCCGACGGCGCCCCCGGCTTCGTCTACACCACCGACTGGACCGGCGCGCCGGTCGTGCGCGAGCGGATGCACTGGGTGGTGGCCGAGGCGGTCGGCGCCGCGGCGGCGCTGTTCCACGCCACGGGCGACGACGCCTACCTCACCGACTACCACCGGTGGTGGGACTTCGCCGCCGGTTTCCACCTCGACCGCGCCCGCGGCTCGTGGCACCACGAGCTCGACCCGGCCAACGTCCCGGCCGGGACGGTGTGGCCCGGCAAGCCGGACCTCTACCACGCGGTCCAGGCGACCCTGGTGCCGGTGCTGCCGCTCGCCCCCGGCCTGGCCGCGGCGCTGCACCTGCAGGCACGCGGGGCGCTGTAGGCGAGGAGGCCGGCTCCACCGCCGTCAGGCCCAGGCACTCACGGCGCCCAGACCTGCCGGCTCGTGCGGACGGCGGCGCCGGTCTCGACCGAGCGGCGCACCGCCAGGGCGAGGTACTGGTCCTGCGCCGCCTCGGCGAGGCTGTACACCTCCGGGCCGCCGGCGACGTGCTCGCCCATCCCGCGCAGCAGCGCCGCCACGGACAGCTCCTCGTCGGGCAGCCGGGCCGGGAGGAGCTCGTTGCGGTAGAGCCACCGGTCCCCGAGGGTGAGCCCGCGCAGGAACATGCCCTCGTGGTTGCCCGGGCCGCCGGCGGCCAGCCGCTCGATGCGCGTGAGCAGCGGGGTGCGGTGGTCGACCATCCGGCGCACCGTCTCGTCGCGGAGCTCGCCGCGGTCCCCGCGGACGAGCACCGTGCCTGAGCGGATCCAGGAGCGGTACTGGTCGGAGCTGAAGTCGTAGGTGCCCACCCGGCCGCCGAAGTCCAGCCGTGCGGTGATGTGCCGCTCCTCGAGCACCCGCTCGGCGGCGGGGTCGCCGGCCCGGTCCGGTCCGCCTGCCAGCGGGGCGACCGACTCGTGCGCGGTGACCGTGGCGTCCTCGAATCCGATCCCCAGCAGCCGGCGCAGCACCGAGATGCCGTGGTAGTCGTGGGCCACGGAGACCAGCGCCTCGCTGACGTCCCCGAGCAGGCCCGACCGGGTGACGGCGATCTGCGCGCTGACCAGCGGCTCGAGGTGGTACTGCTCGGCCACCTGGATGCGCGCGCCGCCCCGCACGAGGGCGTGCAGCCGGGCGAGCCCGGCGACGTCGGGCGCCGGCGGGGTCTCGGCCAGGACGGCGACGCCCGCGGCCGCGACCGCGGTGACCACCTCCTCCGAGGCGGCCTTCGCGACGGCGACGACGGCGAAGTCCGGGTCACCGGTGAGCGCCGCGGCGAGGTCGCGGTGCGTGCGCACGCCGAAGGCCCGCTCGAGCTGCGCACCACGCCCCGGGTCACGTGCAAGGACGCCGGTGACCTCCAGGCCGGGGACGAGGCTCGCCACCCGCACGAAGGCCTCGGCGCGGAAGCCGCTGCCGATCACGGCGAAACGGGTCATCGGGTCCTCCTCGGTCGGTGCGGTTCTCGCGAGCCCCAGCGGGTTCGCGGCAGGGGTCCGCGGACGTAGGCCCACATGCCGGGAAAGCGCTTGCAGGCCGGTCGACACCGAGCATAGGGTCGACGTGACCCCGGACACACCTGCCGTGAGGACCCCATGCACTCCGACCGTGCCGTTCGCATCGCCGTCGTGGGGGCCGGTGGCATCGCCGACGGCGCCCACCGAGAGGCGATCGTCGCGTGCCTCGACGCCGGGGTGTCCGTGTGGTGCGAGAAGCCGCCCGCGCTGTCCCTGGCGGAGTATGACGAGATCGCCGCCCACGAGCGCGACGGCGCCGTCGTCAGCTACGTCTTCCAGCACCGGTTCGGCTCGGGCGCGACAACCCTGCGCGCCCAGATCGACGCCGGCGCCCTCGGCCGCCCGCTCGTGGCCGTGTGCCACACGCTCTGGTTCCGCCCGCCGTCGTACTTCGACCTGCCCTGGCGCGGCCGGTGGGACACCGAGGGGGGCGGGCCCACGATGGGCCACGGGATCCACCAGATGGACCTGGCGCTGTCCCTCCTGGGGGACTGGACCGAGGTGCGGGCGATGACGGGCACGCTCGACCGGGACGTCGAGACCGAGGACGTCTCCATGGCCATGGTCCGCCTGGAGTCCGGGGCGATGCTCTCGGTGGTCAACTCCCTGCTCTCACCGCGGGAGACGAGCTACCTGCGTTTCGACTTCTCCGACGCCACGGTCGAGCTGACCCACCTGTACGGGTACGACAACTCCCACTGGCGCTGGACCCCGGCCGCGCACGTCGACGACGTCGCCCGCACCGACGGCTGGGCGCCGGCGAACGACCTGCCCAGCTCCCACGCCGCCCAGCTGAGCGCCCTGCTCGACTCCCTCGCGTCCGGCGAGCGGCCGGCCGCCGGCGGCCACGACGGCCGGCGCTCGCTCGAGCTCGCCGCGGGGCTGTACCAGTCCGCGATGACCGGACGCCCCGTCCTGCGGGAGGAGCTCACCCCGGACAACCCCTTCTACCACTCGATGAACGGGGCGGCGGTGCGGGCATGAGCCACGCCGCGCACGTCGGCGGGCCGGCCGCGCACGACGGCGGGGACGCCGCGCACGACAGCGGGGACGCCGCGCACGACGGCGGGCACGTCGCCCGGCACGCGGGCGCCGGCGCGGCCCGCGCCGCGAGCTTCCCCGGCGGGGTGGGTCTGAGTCACCTGCGGGTCTACGACTGGCCCACCCCCGACGGTGCGGGCGCGGCGGGCGGCGGCACCCCGCACCTGCACACCGTCTCGGGGGAGGCCTACGTCGTCCTCGGGGGCAGCGGCGGCGTGCAGACGCTCGGCTCCGCCGGCTACGCCGAGCACGATCTCGCCGCCGGCACCGTCCTGTGGTTCACGCCCGGCACCGTGCACCGCCTCGTCAACGACGGCGACCTCGAGATCCTCGTGGTCATGCAGAGCTCCGGCCTGCCCGAGGCCGGGGACGCCGTCCTGACCTTCCCGCCGGAGGTCCTCGACGACGCCGCGCGCTACGCCGAGGCCGCGCGCCTGCCCACCGGGGACGCCCTCGAGGTCGCCACCGCCGCCCGGCGTCGCCGCGACCTGGCGCTGACCGGCTACGCCGATCTCGTCGACGCCGTCCAGCGCCGCGGCCCCGCCGCCCTCGTCGGGCTGTACGACGCCGCCGCGCGCCTGGTCGCCCACGAGATCCCGGGATGGCGGCAGACCTGGGAGGCCGGCGCCCTGGCCCAGACCCGCGCGACCGACGAGGCGCTCACCGCCCTCGCCGCGGCGGCCGGCCAGGGCGCCGCCCACCTCGCCGACGCCACGACGCGCTCCGTCGTCGCCGACCCCGGGCCGCGCCACGCCGGTATGTGCGGGTGGCTGCGCACCTACCCGCTCCCCCCGCGCGGCTGACGGTCCGGCAGCTGGGGCACCGCGACGACCCGGCCCTCCCGGGCGGCCGTGAGCAGGGCCTCGATCGCGGCGACGGTCGCCGCGGCCGGGCGGGCGGGGGCGAGGTCGGGTCCCTCGCCGCGCACGAGGTCGACGAACGCGCGGGCCGGCGCGCCGGGGTCGTAGGCCGGCTCGTCCTCGGCCGGCTCGGTCACCACCGCCGTGCCGTCGGCGCGGCGGACCACCGTGCGGCCGCGGGCGAGGTCCTGCTCCACCACCCCGGAGGTGCCGTGGTAGCGCAGGTGCTCGCGCACCGGCACGGCGTCGGCCGTGCGGCCGGTGCCGACGGCCACCCCGGTCGCCCCGGACGCGAGCCGGAACGCGGCGGCGTCGTCGACGTCGACGTCGAGCCCGCCGGAGGAGGTGAACGCCGCGACCTCGGTGAGCTGGTCGCCGGTGACCCAGGTGAGCATGCCGAGGGCGTGGGTGAGCTGGGTGTGCGCCTGCCCGCCGCCGTGCTCGGCGGAGTAGCTCTCGGCGTGCTGCTCCTCGGGACGGTCGCCCGACTCGCCGCGCTCGGCCCGCTCGAACAGCGGGCCCGTCCGGGAGGAGAACTCGACCGTCACCTGGAGCAGGTCGCCGATGTCGTTCGCGACGGCGTCACGCGCAGCCAGCGCGGCGGGCTGGAAGTGGTGGGTGTAGCCGACCGTGAGGTGGACGCACGCCTCCTCGGCGCGGCGCACGAGGTCGAACGCGTCCGCCGCGGTGAGCGTCATCGGCTTCTCCACCAGCACGTGCAGGCCGGCGTCCAGTGCCGCCGCGACGACCTCGTGGTGGGACGCGTGCGGCGTCGCGACGACGACGGCGTCGACCGGCACCGCGGTCCACGCGTCCGCCGCCGTGGGGAACGAGCGCGCCCCCACGCGGGCGGCGAGCTCGTCGGCGCGGTCCCGGTCCGGGTCGCACACCGCGACGACCCGGGCGTGGGGGTGGCCGGCCAGGGCGGGCAGGTGGTGGTTGGCGGCCCACCAGCCCGCGCCCACCAGGGCGACGTCGACAGTCATGGTCCCTCCCGCCGGTCACGCGTCCTCGCAGGTCGGAGCCATCGTGACCGATGGGCGCAGGGTCCGCACGGGCTGCGGTAGGTTCCCGCCCATGCCGCTGTTCGACCTCCCCCAGAGCGCCCTCGAGTCGTACCTGCCCGACGTCGCCGAGCCCGCGGACTTCGACGACTTCTGGTCGACCACGCTGGCCGAGGCCCGCGGCCACGACCTCGCGCTGAGGCTCGAGCGGGTCGACACGGGCCTCGAGCTCGTCGAGACCTTCGACGTCACCTTCGCCGGCTTCGGCGGCCACCCGGTCAAGGGCTGGCTGACCCGGCCCGCCGGCGCCGCCGGTCCGCTGCCCGCCGTCGTGGAGTACGTGGGCTACGGCGGGGGCCGCGGGCTGCCCCACGAGCGCATCGGCTGGGCGACCGCCGGCTACGCCCACCTCGTCATGGACACCCGCGGCCAGGGCTCGTCGTGGGGCGGCGGCGGGCACACGCCCGACCCGGCCGGCGCCGGCCCCGCGGCACCGGGCTTCCTCACCCGCGGCGTGGAGGACCCCGCCGGCCACTACTACCGCCGGGTCTTCACCGACGCCGTCCGCGCGGTCGAGGCCGTGCGTGCGGTGCCCGGGGTGGACCCGGCGCGTGTGGCCGTGGCCGGCATCAGCCAGGGCGGCGGCATCACCCTCGCCGTCGCGGGACTGGTCCCCGACCTCGCCGCCGTGCTGCCGGACGTGCCGTTCCTGTGCCACTACCGCCGGGCCACGGAGATCACCGACTCCCTGCCCTACGCCGAGATCACCCGGTACCTCGCCGTCCACCGGGACGGCGTCGAGCGGGTCTTCGAGACGCTGTCCTACCTCGACGGCGTCACGTTCGCCCGGCGCGCGAACGCCCCGGCGCTGTTCTCGGTGGCGCTCATGGACGCCACGTGCCCACCGTCGACGGTGTACGCCGCGTTCAACCACTACGGCGCGGGCGCGGGCTCGCGCACCGACGTCGCTGCCGGTGCCGGTGCCGGTGCCGGTGCCGGTGCCGGTGCCGACGGGCCGGCGAAGGAGATCGTCGTCTACCCCTTCAACCAGCACGAGGGCGGCCAGGTGCACCAGTTCGCCAAGCAGGTGGCCTGGCTGGCGCCGCTCATCAAGGGCTGACCGACGAGGCAGGGCGTCCGACGCTGCCCGCAGGCTCACGCCGCGCTCTCGGTGGGTCCGGCTGTCAGCGGATCTCCCAGACCGCCCGGCCCGCGTCGTCGAACGCGAAGAGCTCCTCGATGAAGAAGCTCCCGCCCTGGATCTCCTCGGGCGGGACGTCCATGCACACCTGGTAGCTCGCGCTCGCGCCGGCGCCCATCGTCGGGACGTCGAAAACGGGGTTCGGCTCGGTGGCCGCGCAGGACGCCCAGTCGTACTGCAGGGCGTCGGTGCCGACGAAGACGTGGTTGAGGTCGATCCAGGGGTCGCCCTCGTCCGTGCCGTTGTAGACCACGGAGACGTCGGCGAGGACGTAGCGGCCCTCGGGGGGCTCGTTGAACTCGACGGCGCCCATCTCCTCGTCGGCGTCGAGGTCGATCGCGGTGACGGTGACGGTGTAGTCGCCCACCTCGGCTCCCTGACCCAGCGGCAGCGCGGCGGCCAGGTCGGGGGCGTCGCCGGTAGCGCCGTCCAGGGCGGTCGTCGCGCCGTCGCCGGTGGGGGCGTCCATGAGGTCCTCGTCGGCCGGGGCCTCGGCGGGCTCCTCCTCGACGACGGGAGCGGGAGCACCCAGGTCGCTCTCCTGGAAGGCCGTGAGGGCCGCCCCGAGGATCACCGAGACGACGAGCCCGAGCAGGACCGAGAGCACGCCGAGCACGAGCCCGGCGATCCCCAGCCCCTTGCCGCCCGCCTGGCCCTTGTTGGCCTTGCTGAGCGCCATGAGTCCGAGCACGACGGCGACGATCCCGCCCACGATCCCCGCGATGCCCACCACGGGGATCCACGCGACGAGGATCGACAGCAGGCCGACGACGAACGCGGCCACAGCCAGGCCGTTCGTCCGCTGTGGCTGGCCGGTGGGCTGGCCGTACTGCTGCTGGTACCCGTAGCCCTGACCGTAGGGCTGCTGGCCGGTGTAGGGCTGCTGGCCGGTGTAGGGCTGTTGGCCGGTGTACGGCGGCTGGCCGGAGTACGGCTGCTGGCCCGTGTAGGGCTGACCGTACGGCTGCTGACCCGGGTATCCCTCCGAGCCGGACGGCGGCCCGTAGCCCTGCTGGCCGTAGCCCTGCTGGCCGTAGCCCTGCTGGCCGTAGCCCTGCTGGCCGTAACCCTGCTGGCCGTAGCCCTGCTGGTCGCCTGAGGTCTCCGCGTCACCCTGCTGGTAGGGCTGGCCGGGCGTGTCACCGTCCGCACCCTGCCCGGCCGACCGGCCGGCCTGCCCGGGCGGAGGTGGCGGGGCGTAGGGCGAACGGTCGTCGGGAGGGTTCGACATGGCGGGTCCTGGTCTTCAGATGTCCGGTTCCGGCACGGGTCCGGATGTGTTCAGCGTAGGGGCCCCGGCGGTGGGGGCGCAGGGGAATCCTCGTTCGCCTCGAGGGCCAGTCGCACGGTGGGGCGGCCCCGTCGTCGGCCGGTCTCGACGAACCCGGCCCGGGTGAACGTGGCGAGCGTGCCGCGGAACAGGCTCGAGCTGCTGCGCGGGCCGGCGTCGTCCCCGGTGTCCACCGGGTACGCCTCGACGAAGCGGGCACCGTGCCCCCGGGCATGGTCCACCGCGGCGCTGACGAGCGCGCCGGTCACGCCCTCGCCGCGGTGGTCCGCGCGGACGTAGAAGCAGGTGACCGACCAGCAGTCGGGGACGTCCTCGTGCGTGATGATCGTCGAGCGGGGGATGCGCGCGTGCTCCGGGCGCGGGGCGACGGCGACCCAGCCCACCGCCTCGCCGCCGGTGTACGCGAGCAGGCCCGGGGCGGGTGCCTCGCCGGCCCGTGCCGCGAGGAGGTCGTGCCGCTCCGCCACGCGGGAGGCGGAGAACGCCTCGGGGGAGAGCCGCCACCACATGCACCAGCAGCTCGCCGGGTCCTCGCGGCGTCGGAAGAGGTGCTCGAGGTCGCCGAACCGTGTCGGCGTGAGCGGGCGGATCTCGACGGCGCTGTCCACCCGTCCATGATGCGCCGGGTCGTCCGGCCGGGCGAGAGCCGGCCTGTCGCCGCCGGGCCCCGGCCCGTGTGCCGCGCCCGTCAGGCCATCCGCTCGACGACGTGGTCGACGCACGCGGTGAGCGCCTCGACGTCGGCCGGGTCGACGGCGGGGAACATGCCGATGCGCAGCTGGTTGCGGCCGAGCTTGCGGTACGGCTCGGTGTCGACGACCCCGTTCGCGCGCAGCTGCGCGGCGAGCTCCTTGGCGTCGACGCTCCCGGCGAAGTCGATCGTGCCGACGACGGGGGAGCGGTGCTCGGGGACGGTCACGAACGGAGTGGTGTAGTCGCGGTCCTCGGCCCAGCCGTAGAGGATCGACGACGAGCGCTCCGTGCGCGCGGCCGCCCACTCCAGGCCCCCGTTCTCGTTGATCCAGTCGACCTGCTCGGCGAGCATGACGAGCGTGGCCACGGCTGGGGTGTTGAGGGTCTGGTCCTTGCGGGAGTTCTCCACCGCGAGGGCGAGGTTGAGGAAGTCGGGCACCCACCGCGCCGCGGTGACCTCCTCGATCCGGGCGAGCGCGGCCGGCGAGACGACGGCGAGCCAGAGCCCGCCGTCGGCGGCGAAGACCTTCTGCGGCGCGAAGTAGTAGACGTCGGTCTGGGACAGGTCGACCGCGGTGCCCCCGGCGACGGAGGTGGCGTCGACGACGGTGAGCGCGTCGCCGTCGCCCTGCCGCCAGACGGGGGAGAGGACACCGGTGGAGGTCTCGTTGTGGGGGTAGGCGTAGACGTCGACGTCGTCGACGCCCGTGCAGAGCGCCAGCGAGCCGGCCTCGGCGGTGCGGATGTCCGACGGCTCGAGGAACGGCGCCCGGTCGGTCGCGGTGGCGAACTTCTGCCCGAACTCCCCGAACGCCGCGTGCTGGGCCCGCTCCCGGACGAGGCTGAAGGTGGCGGCGTCCCAGAACGCCGTCGAGCCGCCGTTGCCGAGGACCACCTCGTAGCCGTCGGGAGCCCCGAGCAGCTGCGCGACGCCCTCCCGGATCCTCCCGACGAGCTGGCGCACCGGCGCCTGGCGGTGCGAGGTGCCCAGCAGCGACGAGCCCAGCGCGGCGACCATGTCCGCCTGGGACTGACGGACCTTGGACGGTCCGCAGCCGAACCGGCCGTCGGCGGGGAGCAGGTCGGTGGGGATGGTGACGGTCTCCATGGGCGCGATCTTGCCACCGGCTCGGGTGGGCCCGGTGCGCGTGCCCGGGCCATGACACCGCGAGGATGTGGCCTTGCCGAGCCGGGCGCCTGTCGGGATGTACCCGGTGCCGGTGAGCGCGCCGGGTGCTGGTGCCGGCGCCGGTGCCGGTGAGCGGTGGCCGGCCATCGGCGAGGATGAAGGCATGACGAACCGGCGGAGCGTGCGCACTGCGGCGCCGCGCGCGCTCGTCGTGGCGCTCGTGCTGACCGGCTGTGCGGGGACGACGCCGCAGCCCGGTCCGGCGGCTACCGTCGGCCCGACGACGGCCGCGGCCACCCCGGCGCCGGGCTCGCCCACCACGGCAGAGGACACCACGGCACGGGAGAGGAGCACGACGGTGCGGCTGACCGCGATCGGGGACTCGCTCACGGGCAGCGACGGCGACCTCGCCGGCGGCGACTTCGGGCCAGGCACCTGGCTGCACCACGCGCTCGGGCCCGCGGACGGCGGGTCGGTGGAGTGGGTCGGCGGCTGGGCGGTGCCGGGCGCCACCACCGCCGTCATGCGGGCCCAGGCCGTGCCACGCCCCGACGCCGACGTCCTGGTGGTCCTCGCCGGCACCAACGACATCGCCCTCGGGGTCCCCGCCGAGGAGATCGCCGCGAACGTCGAGGCGATCGTCGCGACGGTGGGCGCCCCGCGGGTGATCCTCGCGAGCGTCCCGCCGATCGAGTGGGCCCCCGACCTCGCCCCCCGGCACAACGCCGACCTCGAGGCGCTGGCCCGTGAGCACGGGTGGGAGTTCGCCGACGTCGCGGCGGACCTCAGGCGCGGTGACGGCTGGGCGCCGGGGATGAGCGACGACGGCGTCCACCCCACCGAGGCCGGCTACGCGGTCCTGGGGCGCGCACTGCGGGAGGCGCTCCTGCCCTGACGGTGAGGGCTCCCGTGGCGGCCTGCCCGGTGTCTGCTCACTGGCGCCGCAGGCGCTGGACCTCCAGGACGTGCGCAGACCACCCGGCTGTGCGCCCGCACAGGTACAGGGCGCAGAAGAGCTGGGGCGGGACCCCGACGTGGTCGAGCAGCACGCCACCCCAGAAGAGCGTGTTCGCCCCGGGGGTGGAGCCCGACGTGCGGGCGAGGGCCTCGGCGCCCGCGCGGGCGACCGCCTCGGCGGCCTCCAGCCGGCGCGCGCCGACCCGGACGCAGGCGTCGCGGAGCAGCCCCACGCGGGCGTCCGCCGGGACCAGCTCGTCGCCGAAGCCGGAGAGGTCGCCGCCCCGCGCGAGGTGCGCCGCGATGGCGGCGTCGGCGTCGCCGGTCCGCTCGGCCTCCTCGACGATCGCCAGCGCCCGGGCGGCCGCGCCACCGCCGAAGGGTGCGCCCGCGACGGCGACCGCGGCGGCGAGGCACGAGGCGGCGTCGGCCCCCATCTCCGCGGCCGTGCGTGCGGTGCGGGTGGAGGGGACCAGGCCCGTCTCGGAGACGGCGAGCCAGAACAGGTCGAGCGCCGCGACGGCCTCCGGGTCGGCGACGCCGCGCCACCGCACGAGGAACCGCTCCGCGATGGTCGTGACCATGTCGACCTCGCGCTGGGGCACCGCCGGCACGTCCTCGCCCCGCGCGGACTGGGCCACGAAGCTCAGCGTCATCACCGACGCCCGAGCGAGGTCCTCCCGGGCACGCGTGGAGTCGATCTCCACCAGCGGCCGGTAGCCCCAGACGGGGGTGAGCTGGGCCAGCGCGGAGAGGACGTCGACCCGCGTGTCGCCGGTGCGCACGGGGAGGTTGAACGGCTCGGCCGGCGGGAGGGCGGCGCCGCCCTCGCCGTCGACCAGCAGGCCCCAGATCTGCTCGAACGGGGTGCCCACCAGGTCGCGCATCCGCCGGCCGCGGAAGACCGGCTCGCCGTCGGCGACCGCGTACAGGGGCGGCGCGGTGCCCGGGTCGGGCCGCGGGAGGCGAGGTGGCGTGAGCGGCATCACGCGAACCATAGAGCCGAAAGGGGACAGAACGGAAAACAGACGGGACGCTTCCCCGGCCCGGCGACGGGAGGCCTCGTCGGACGGTGGTGCGCGCGGTCGCGAACCGGGCGGTGCGGTCGCGAACCGGGCGGTGCGGCGACTCTTGAAGAAGCGGTCCGTCCGTATCATGTGAGGGCCCTCACCGGGGCGGACCGCTGCCCGCTGTCGTCCCGCATCCCTATCCTGAGGGCAGGCATGCCATCACCAGCCGTCGCGACGCGGCCGCTGGGGCGCGCGCGGAAGAGAGCGGGAGTACGTGAGCGATCTCATCGACACGACGGAGATGTACCTCAAGACCGTCTACGAGCTCGAGGAGGAGCGCGTCGTGCCGCTGCGCGCGCGCATCGCGGAGCGTCTGGGCCACTCCGGCCCGACGGTGTCCCAGACCGTGGCCCGCATGGAGCGCGACGGGCTGCTCCTGCTCTCCGGGACCCGGCAGATCGAGCTCACCGACGCCGGTCGCCGCCGGGCGACGGAGGTCATGCGCAAGCACCGGCTCGCCGAGCGGCTGCTCACCGACGTCGTCGGCCTGGAGTGGGCGTACGTCCACGACGAGGCCTGCCGCTGGGAGCACGTCATGAGCGAGCGGGTCGAGCGCCGCCTCCTCGAGCTGCTCGACCACCCGCACGTCGACCCCTACGGCAACCCCATCCCCGGCCTCGACGCCCTGACGGGGGGTGAGGAGGTCATGCCGCCGCGTGAGGAGGTCCGGTCCCTCGCCGACGTCGCCGCCGAGCTCCTCCCGGCCGGCGACGACGGAGAGCGCTCCGCCCCGCAGGCCCCCGTGCACGGCGAGAGCCGCAGCGCCGCCGACGGTGCCGCCCGCGCGGACGCCGCCGACCTCCGTGCCGACGTCGTGCTGGCCCGCATCGGCGAGCCGCTGCAGGTCGACGTCGACCTCCTCTCCCGCATGGACCAGTCGGGCCTGCGGCCCGGGGTGCGCGTCGAGGTCCGGGTGCGGCCCGGCGGGGACGTCGTGTCCCTGTACGCACCGGGCTCCGAGACGGTCCTGGATCTGCCGGAGGAGATCACCCGGCACCTGTTCGTCACCACCTGACGAGCGCTCGGGCACGCGAGGCGGCATCCGCTCGGGAATGGGCGCCACGCGCGCCGCCGGGTGTGAGCCGCCTCACAGAAGACGCGCTGAGAAGCGCTTTCCGGCCGCCCCCGGGTGTGGTCGGAGGCGGGTGGGCCGATGGTCCCCTGCGGTCCCGTCACCTGGGACGACACCCCTTGACGTGACCACCTCGCGGGTGCTCCCCGGGACCGGCGACGGACGGGTCGCGGTGGACCTCACCACACCTGCGCCGACGGCGCATCCCCGGGGTCGTGATCGAAACGTGACATAGCCAGAATCTGGCTGTAGTGTCCAGATCGCTTCCGGAACCCTCCTCCGTGAAGTCTTCGGGCGGACGCCTAACCCTGCCGCCGCCCCGGAGTCAGCTTCGAGTAGGAACAGCGGCAGGGACGGGGGAACCAAGTGATTGACGGCTCCGGGAGACCGGAGCCTTGGGGTGAAGTGCGGCCTTCCTCGGGAGTCCGCGCCGGGTGTTCTCCCACCCGAACCCGACAGCTCACTCCGTAGGCAGCCAGGAGAGGTAGTCCGTGACCACCATGACGCCCCAGGGCGCCCGCCACCGCGCGGCCCGCCGTCCCTCCACCCCCCTGACCGTGGCTCTCTCCGGCCAGGGTGCGCGCCGCGGCATCGCCGCCTTCGCCTCCTCCGGCCTCGTCCTGACGATGGCTGCCACCTCCGCCGCTGCGGCCCCGGAGTCCTCGGCCCTGCCGAACGTCGACATCTCCGCCGCGACGTCCGAGGCGCTCACCGCGATGGTGACCACCCCGACCGTCACCGTGCCGGCCGACATCACCTGGTCCGCCGACGTCGTCGCCTCCGCCGAGGCCACCCCGCCGCCCCCGCCGCCGGAGCCCGAGCCGGAGCCCGAGCCCGTCGTCGAGCGGGACACCGAGGTCGCCTCCCGGACCGCCGAGCGCACCGCGATCGAGGAGCCCGCCGAGGCCGCCCCGGCCGCCGCCGTCGAGGCCGCCCCGGCGCCCGCGCCGGCTCCGGCCCCCGTCGCCGCCACCTCCGGCATCGGCCAGCAGATCGTCGACATCGCCCGCCAGTACATCGGCACCCCGTACGTCTACGGCGGCGCCACCCCGGCCGGCTTCGACTGCTCCGGCTTCACCCAGTACGTCTACGCGCAGGTCGGCATCTCGCTGCCCCGCTCGTCCTCCGCCCAGGGCAGCGTCGGCTACCGGGTCTCCGCCGCGGAGGCCCGCCCCGGCGACCTCGTCTGGGGCCCCGGTCACGCCGGCATCTACACCGGCAACGGCCAGCACATCGCCGCCCGCAACCCGGGCACCGCGCTGTACGAGAGCCCGATCTACATCTCGAACCCCGTCTTCATCCGGGTTCTCTGAGCGAGCCTCTCCAGCTGCACCCGACGGCCCGTCCCTCCTCGTGAGGGACGGGCCGCCGTCGTCGTACGGCCGTCGTGGTGTGCCCGGCGCCGGCGCGGGGAGCGGTGACGTCGCGGGTCTGCGGTGAGGCCGCGGGTTCCGGGTCGAGCGCGTAGGGCCGGTGGTGCTGAGTCACCCCGGGAGGTGCTTGCTCGACCGTTGGCTGCTGAGTCACGCCGCGTGGCGCGGCCCTGCGCGAACCGCCCGGCGAAACCCCACGTCCCCCGGACGGGGAAGGGCACAATGTGGGGCAACGGATCGCCGAACCACCGCCGGGGAGAGTCCATGTCGCACGAGAAGGTCATCGTCGTCGGGGTCGACGGGTCCGAGGCGAGCCTCGCCGCCGTCGACTGGGCCGTTGCCGAGGCGACCCGCACCGGGCACCGGCTCCACGTGGTCTGCGCCTACGCGCTGCCGTCCTTCACCGCGGCCTCCCTCGACGGCGGGTACGCCGCGATGGACGACACCGCCATCCAGCAGGGCGCCCAAGCCGTGGTCGACGAGGCCGTCGCCCGCACCGCCGACTCCGGGCTCAAGGTGACGTCCTCCCTCGAGACCGGCGACCCGGCCGGCGTGCTCGTGGACCTCTCGCGCGAGGCCGCGCTCGTCGTCGTCGGTACCCGCGGCGGTGGTGGGTTCACCGACCGCCTGCTGGGGACGGTCTCCTCGGCCCTGCCCGCCCACGCGCACTGCCCGACGGTCGTCGTGCCGCTGTCGCCCGCGCGGTCGTTCCTGCCGGTGCGGCGCATCGTCGTCGGCGTGGACGGCTCGGAGTCCGCCCGCATCGCCCTGCGGCGAGCCGTCGACGAGGCGATCGTCTGGGACGCCGAGCTCAGCGCCGTCGCCGCCGTGCCGATCGCGACCGGTGCGGGCGCGATGGCCTGGCTGCCGGCCGCCGTCGACCGCGACGAGGTCCTCGCGGACGTCCGTGAGGGTCTGGGTGTGGCGGTGCAGGCGGCGGTGGGCGACCGCGAGGTCCGCGTGCGCCAGCACGCGCTGGACGGCAACGCCGCCGCGCTCATGGCCGAGTTCTCCACCGCCGTGGAGCTCGTGGTCGTCGGCTCGCGTGGCCGGGGCGGGTTCGCCGGGCTGCTCCTGGGCTCGACGAGCCAGGCCGTGCTCCACCACGCCGTGTGCCCGGTCATGGTCGTGCCGTCGCGCAGCGCCGACGAGGGCGCCGCACCGACCGACGTGCCGTGGAACCAGTAGCCGGTCGAGGTCAGAGGTCCGGGTCCGCCGCCGGTGGGCCGTAGCGCTCGTGCAACCCGGTGAGCGTCGCGGCAGGGCCGGGCAGGCCGAGGTCGGTGGCGTCGAGGGTGACGCCGTCGTCGCCGACCACGCGGACCTCGACCACCTGCGGGACGAACACCTCGGTGTCCCAGCCGAGCTCGGTGGCGCGGTCGAGCACGCCGACGAGCGCGGCGGCGCCACCCGAGGCCGTGACGGTGCCGCGCACGGCCCGGCCCGACTTCTCGTCCTGCTCGACGGCGACGTCCGCGTCGCGCACGCCCGGCAGGGCGGCCATCTCGGCGCGGAGCCGGTCGGCCTCCCGCTCGAGGTCGGCGGCGGAGGCAGCGGTCGGCTGAGCGCCGGCACCACGCGACCCGGCACCACCCGCCCCGGCACTGCCTGCCCCGGTCCCGTCGCCCGCGCCGCACCCCGACAGCGCGAGAGCGGCCACGAGCGTGGCCGTGATGAGCCGCCGCCTCACCGGCCGAGGCTCCGGGCGGTGTCGAGCCAGCCGGGGTCGAGCTCGTCGTCCGGGGCCCGCGCGGCGACGTCGAGCACCCGCTGCGCCTCGTCCACCCCCGCGCCGACGGCGTCCACCACGCCGTCCCACACCTGGCCGATGAGCCCGCGGGCCTCGTCGACCCGGTCGGCCACCCAGCTCCGGGCGGCGTCGACGAGGGCGATCCGCTCCTCCACAGATTCCGCCTGCGCGCGCAGGGCCGCCTCGACGTCGCGCACGAGGGCGGCGGTGCGGGCGGTGTCGGCCGCGCGGCGCGCGAGGTCCTCGCGGAAGCGGTCCCCGGCGGTGGAGCCCCACCCCGCGCGCTCCCCGAGCGCGGGCAGGTCCGCGGCGACCTCCTCGGTGCGGGCCGCCGCGGCGGCGACCTGCCCCGCCAGGGCGCGCAGGTCCGCCGGGATCGCACGGTGGCTCACGGCGTCGCCTCCTGCGTGGCCTCGTAGGTGGAGGTGGTGGCGCCGCCGGTGAGGAACCGGTCGAGGCGCTCGCGCGCGGCCACCACCGCGGGATCGGTGGAGGTGTCCACCAGGGCCCCGGTGTCGCCGTAGAGGTTCGACGCGTGCGCGTCGCCCACGTTCTGCGCCCCGCCGAGCGCCGGGTCGCCCGGGACCAGCGCGGCGACGTCGCGGCTGATCGTCGTGACGTTCCGGGCCGACGGGTTCGGTTCGCCGTCGAGCCGGGGGACGACGTCCTGGTCGTGCTCGAGGGAGAGGAGGTGGACGTCGGCCGGCAGGTCGACGCGGGAGACGGGCGAGCCGCCGGTGAGCACGTCGGTGACGTTGAACGCGGACTCCTGCGCGAGCCGTGCCGCGACGATCCCGCCCTGGCTGTGCCCGGCGAGGAGCACCTCGGGCCGGCTGTGCTCCCCGGCCGGGATGCCGGCCTCCCGCATGGCGTCGGTGAGGGCGAGACGGACCGCCTCCTCCATGTTCGAGTCGATGCCCGCGACCGCCTCGAGGTTGGTCTTGGTGTCCGCCGGGTTCGTCGTCGAGGTCGGGTCCCACTGCTCCGTGCCGGGGATCTCGACGACGAAGCGCACCTCGCCGTCCGCGCCGGTCACCCGCGTGACGCGGACCTCGTGGGTTTCCTCCGCGCCGGTCATGGTGCCCATCCGGGTGAAGACGTCGCCGACGCCGACCGGCCCGGCGCCGTCGGACCGGCCGGTCCGGGTCACCCGGACGGGGCCGTCGTGGAACGCGCCGCCGAGACCCCCGCCGGCCAGGACGAGGGCGACGACCTGCTCGTACGTGAGCCCACGCAGCCCGAAGAGGTTGCCCGGGCTGCTGACCGTGCCCGGCAGGCCGGCGGCGACGGAGTCCACGAGCCACGGGTTGTCGAAGAGGGTCTGCATCCCGGCGGCGGTGAGCCCACGGCCGAGCCGGTCGGTCGCGCCGCTCGCCTCGAGCTGCGCCAGCCACGGCCCGGCACCGGCCAGGAGGAGGGCCCGCACCCCGGGAGGGAGCGCCGCGAGGCCGGCGAGCCCGACGACGCCGGCCGCGCCGACGGCCACCACGGCGCCCGCGGCGGTGACGAACAGCCCCGTGACGACCGCTTCGCCCGCGACCGCCCGCAGGGCGCCGGCCATCTCGGCGAGCGCGGCGTCGATGAGCTCGTACGCGTCCGCGGCGCCGAGGAGCAGCGTCGCGGTCGCCTCGTACTCCAGCACCAGCCAGGTCAGCCCCTCGGGCGGGAGGTGGGCCAGCCCGACGGCGGCCTCGATCCTGGCCAGGCCGACGGGGTCGAAGATCCCGGAGGCGAGGACGGGCCCGTCGACGGCGACGGCCGCCACCGTGACGGCGAGGCCACCGAGCTCTTCGACCATCGTGCGCAGGGTCGCGGCCTGGGCACGCATGTCCTCGGTGCGGGCGTCGATGGAGGCGGCGCCGCCGGCGACGGTGAGGGAGCTCATCGGGCCGCCCCGGGCGGCGTGGGCCCGGCCACCCCGCGCCCGAGCGCCGTGACGGCCCGGGCGACGTCGTCCTCGACGTCGGCGCGGCTGCTCAGGCGCAGCGTGACCTCCTCGGCCGTGGCCGCGGTGAGCCGGACGACGTCGGGGCCGGTCCAGAGCCAGACCGCCCGGTGGGTGGGGGCGGCCACCGGGTGCCCGACGGGGCCGACCCGCTCCACGCCGACGTCGACCGCGCCGACGAGGTCGCACGCGACGGCTCCCACGGCGGTCAGCGCCTCGGGCGGCAGGTCGGCGAGGTGCCGGGCGACGTCGTCGCGCCCCTCCCGCAGGGCCGTCGCCACGGCGACCGAGGTCGGCCAGGCGAGGGTGATCGGCCGTCCGGCGCCGCGGTGCCCCGGGGGGTCGGCGGGCACAGCGAGCATGACCTGGGCCAGGAGCGACGCCGTGTCGAGGAAGGTGAGGTCGACGGCCGGCTCGAGCTCGGACCCGGTGCCGGTCGAGCGGCGACGGCGCGACAGGGCGACCGCCTTGTCGCCGTCCCAGGCGAGCATCTGGGTCAGCGCCACGTCGCCGACGGTGGCGCTGACGCGGATGCGCAGCCCCGGCAGGGCGAACAGGGCCAGGCCGGCGACGAACCCGGGCGCGAGGTCGGCCAGGGTCGCCTCCGCAGCCTCCGCAGCCTCCGCAGCCTCGTCGGGCTCGTCGGGCTCGTCGGGGTCGTCGGCCTCGTCGGCCTCGTCGGGGTCGTCCCGCTGGTCGGCGGAGCCACGCTTGCCGGGGGAGCCCGGCTCCGCCGTCGCCAGGCCGAGACTCGTGAGCCGGCGCCAGGCGGCACGCCGCTGGCCGGGTGCGAGCGGCACGGGGGTGACGAAGGTGTCGGGCAGCGGCAGGTCCGGCAGGTCCCGCCGCAGGACGCCGAGGACGAGCGACCACGCCGCGACGTCGAGCGTGACGTGCACCGGGGAGGGCGCGGGGCGGGGCTCGTCGACCCGGAGCGTGCTCACCGGCTCATCCTGGCGCAGATCCTGCCCCCGTGACATGGGGAGAACTCCCCACCCGGTCCGCTACCGTCGGGGGATGGGCGAGGGACCCTGGACATCGTGGTCGGCCGGTACCGGTCCGACCGGCACCGGCGGTGCGTCGGCGAACCCCGGCGGTGCGTCGGCGAACCCCGGCGG
Organism: Georgenia sp. M64; assembly: GCF_038049925.1. NCBI lineage: Bacteria > Bacillati > Actinomycetota > Actinomycetes > Allobogoriellales > Allobogoriellaceae > Georgenia > Georgenia sp. M64. The sequence goes on along the minus strand of NZ_CP145809.1, from coordinate 3,445,199 downwards.
TGCGTCGGCGAACCCCGGCGGTGCGTCGGCGAACCCCGGCGGAGCGGTCGCGTCCGCCCCGGCCGGGCCGACCCGTGCGGGGCCGGTCCTCGTGCGTGTCCTCGTGGCGATCGGCCTGCTCCTCGTGTGGGCGCAGACGGCGGGAGGCCCGGTCGAGCGGTCCACCGGTGACCTCCTCACCGACCTGGCGGTCGGCGAGGTGAGAAGCCTGACCATCGAGCGTCCCGACCCGCGGTCCGTCACCTCCGGCGAGGCCGAGGTGCAGTGGACCACCGACGGACAGACCTTCTGGGCGACGTACTGGTCCAGCACGGTGCCCGGGGAGGATGACGAGGGGCTCACCATCCTCGCGGCCGCGAGGGACGCCGGGGTCCCGGTGCAGAGCGAGCCGTTCGCCGTCGTCGAGCGGGACCAGGCTGGTCCGGCCTGGTCGGCCGTGGGTCTCGCGGCCCTGCTGGTGCTGGTCCTCGGGCCCGAGCCCCGCCTGGCGACGAGGTGGGCGTGGTTCTGGCTCGCCGTCGCCGCGGCTCCGGTCTGGCTGGTGTTCGTGCTGCTGGAGCCGGTGCCGCTGTGGTCACGGTCGCCCCGACCCGTCCGGCGACGGCTCACGGGCGGCTGGGCCTTCCTCGTCAGTGTCACCCTGCTGCCGTTCGTCCTCTCGGCCCTGCCCGACGGTCTGCTGCCCCGCTGACGGCCTGCTCCAACGCTGACGCTGACGCACCCGCCGTGGGACGACGGATGGCCCCGCCTGGGCGACGGGGCCATCCGTCATGCCGGACCGCTCGCGGCCCGTCCTGCCGGACCGCTCGCGGCCGGCCGAACCTTGCCGGGTTACTTGCGGCGGGCGTGCCACTGCCGGGCCGGCTGGGCGCGGGTCTCGTGGGGCACGAAGCCCTGCGACCGGCGCTGGCCGGGCTGCCGCTTCCCGGCCGGGTTCGCCTTCTTGGGAGCTCGCACGGCTACCTCCTTCTCCTCGATGCCGATGGGTCGCGCGTCTGCATCACGAGGTGAACATGGGACGAGCATCGCGTGCCGCGGTGGGCGCCGTCGAGGGATTTTGGACCCGGTACCGTCGTGGCCGACCCGAGGAGACACCATGCCCCTGCGTTCGATGCTGCTGTTCGTCCTGGCCGCCCTGCTCGAGATCGGCGGCGCCTGGCTGGTCTGGCAGGGGGTGCGTGAGCACCGTGGCTGGCTGTGGGTCGGACTCGGTGCGATCGCGCTGGGGCTCTACGGCCTCGTCGCGACCTTCCAGCCGGAGGCGAGCTTCGGCCGCGTCCTCGCCGCCTACGGCGGGGTGTTCGTGGCGGGCTCGCTCCTCTGGGGCGCGGTCGTCGACGGCTTCCGCCCCGACCGTTGGGACCTCACGGGTGCGCTCGTCTGCCTCGTCGGGGTCGCGCTGATCATGTACGCGCCGCGCCCCGCCTGACCCGGCACACCGGTACACCGACGGAGACCGGCACACCGGCGCACACCGGTGGCCGCCTCACCGGGCGCCGCCGGCCTGACCGCCGCGGTCAGCGACCGGCCTCGCGGGCCTCCTCCCGCAGCACCTCCGCGAGGGTGTCCAGCGCGAGGTGCAGGTCGCCGCGGGAGATCGTCAGGGGCGGCGCCAGCCGCAGCGTGTTCCCGTGGGTGTCCTTGGTGAGGACGCCGCGCGCGGCGAGGCGCTCCGACGTCGCCCGCCCGCTCAGGCCCAGCGCCGGCTGGACGTCCAGGCCCGCCCAGAGCCCGATCGTGCGCACCTCGGCGAGCAGTCCCTCCGCCACGAGGTCCTCCAGCCGGGCGGTGAGCTCGGCGCCGAGCTCGCGGGCCCGCGCCTGCAGGTCGCCCGGTGCGAGCAGGTCCACCACGGCCAGGCCGACCGCGCACGCCAGCGGGTTGCCACCGAACGTCGAGCCATGGGTGCCGGGGGAGAGGACCTCCAGGACGTCGCGGCGGCCCACGACCGCGGACACCGGCAGGATCCCGCCACCGAGCGCCTTCCCGAGCGTGGTGAGGTCGGCCCGCACGCCCGCGACGTCCTGCGCCAAGGTGGTTCCCGTGCGCCCGAGACCGGACTGGATCTCGTCGAGGACCAGCAGGACGTTCGCGCCGTCGCACAGGTTCCGCAGCCTCGGCAGGTAGTCCGCCGGCGGGATGATCACGCCCGACTCACCCTGCACGGGCTCGACGAGGACCGCGACCGTCGTCTCGTCGATGGCCGCGGCGACGGCGTCGGCGTCGCCGTAGGGCACGATCCGGAAGCCCGGGGTGTAGGGCCCGAACCCGTCGCGCGTCTCGGGGTCCGAGCTCATCGAGACGATCGTCGTCGTCCGGCCGTGGAACGCACCCTCGGCGACGACGATCGTCGCCTCGCCGTCGGGCACGCCCTTGACGTCGTAGCCCCACTTGCGGGCGGCCTTGACCGCCGTCTCGACCGCCTCGGCACCGGTGTTCATCGGCAGCAGCATCTCCGTGCCGGTCAGCGCGGCGACGGCGTCGGAGAACCTCAGGAGGAGGTCGTGGTCGAAGGCGCGCGAGGTCAGGGTGATCCGGTCGAGCTGCGCCTTGGCCGCCTCGACGAGTGCGGGGTGGCGGTGGCCGAAGTTCAGGGCGGAGTAGCCGGCCAGGCAGTCGAGGTAGCGCCGGCCGTCGACGTCGGTCACCCACGACCCCTCGCCGGAGTGCAGCACGATGGCGAGCGGGTGGTAGTTCGGGGCCAGCGAGCTGGGCGGGGCGGCGTGGCGTCCTGGGGCGTGGGAGTGCGACGACGACGGGGCAGGCGGGGTGGCGGCGTCCGGGGTGGTGGAGCGGTGCGGCGCCGAGAGGGTGGGGGGCGCCTGGCGGGGGTCGAGCACGGATCCTCCTGGGGTGGCAGCGGTGTGACCAGTGTCGCAGTACGCGGCCCTCCGGTGGCAGGGACCCGCAGGATCGCGCGCATCGGCGCACATGGCAGAGGTCCGGTGGTCGACGGCGCCGGCTCTCGCGTACCCCGGCGGGGGCTCGATCGGGCGCGTCCGCGTCTCGGTGGGTGAGAAGCACGGTGGACCGCCTGCCCCCGGGCCGTGGGACGTGGTTCGGTGTGCCGGTCACCTACCGGGCCGGTCCGCGGCCCGCCTGATCCGGGAGCGCTCGTGCTCAACGTCTGGAACCTCACCACCCGCCTCGTCGTCGACCTCCGTCGGCAGGCCGGTGCGATGTGTGTGCCGGCGTCCTGTTGTTGAGCTGACCGACCCGGCGAGGCGGCACCTCGCACGGTGACCGCGTCGGCACCCGCACGGTGACCCCGTCGTCAGCTGCACGGTGACAGCGTCGCCTCCCGCACGGTGACCGCGTCGGTCAGGGCCGCCGATGGCGCCCGGGCCTCGTGCGACCGGCCCAGGGGGCCGTCGGCCCACAGGTGAGCCGTGCCCGGCCGTCCGTCACCGGCGCCCTCGGGCCGCCGGGTCCGACGGCGCCGCCGGGTGCCGACCGCCTCGTGCGTCGCCGCTTGTCGGAGCTGCGCCCCGGCCCGCCGCGACCTGGCCGCACCTCGCCGCAACACCCGCCCCCACGCCCGAGCGAACACCTCGTCGCGCCGGCGCCCTCGAACCCACCCCGGCCGGCCACCCGGCCCGCCGCCCGCCAGACCAGAAAGGCACCACCCGTGTCCACCGCTCCCACCCAGAGGCGTCTGCGCCTGCCGTCGTTCAGCGCGCAGATCCTCATCGCCCTCGTCGTCGGCGTCCTGCTCGGCTGGCTCGCCCTCGAGATCGGCACCGGCGCCGAGGGTGAGCCCAACGGCCTGACCGTCGCGCTGGCGACGATCGGCTCGTCCTTCGTCAGCCTCCTCAAGGCGGTCGTCCCGCCGCTCGTCTTCACCGCCATCGTCGCCTCGATCGCCAACCTGCGCGGGGTCGCCAACGGCGCCCGCCTGGCCGGCCAGACCCTCCTGTGGTTCGCCATCACGGCCCTCGTCGCCGTCGCGATCGGCATCGGGCTCGGCCTGCTCCTGCAGCCGGGCATCAACTCCGGCGCCGACGCGTCGGCCGCGTCCGCGCCGGGGAGGACGGGCAGCTGGCTCGACTTCCTCAAGGGCATCATCCCCGCGAACTTCCTCGGCCTGACCTCCTCCGGCAGCCTGCAGACGGGCGCCGACGGCGCCGTCGCCGGCGTGAGCACGTCGGTGAGCTTCAACGTCCTGCAGATCATCGTCATGGCGCTCGTGGTCGGCGTCGCCGCCCTCAAGGTGGGCCAGAAGGCCGAGCCCTTCCTCACCTTCAACCGCTCGCTGCTGGCCGTGATCCAGAAGGTGCTGTGGTGGATCATCCGCCTCGCGCCCATCGGCACCCTCGGCCTCATCGGCAACGCGATCGCGACGTACGGCTGGGGCTCCATCGCCCAGCTCGGCACGTTCACCCTGGCCATCTACGTCGGCCTGGCGCTCGTCCTCTTCGTCGTCTACCCCGTGCTCCTGCGTGCGCACGGCCTGTCGGTGGGCCGCTACTTCCGGGGCGCGTGGCCGGCGATCCAGCTGGCGTTCGTCTCCCGCTCCTCCATCGGCACCCTGCCCGTGACCGAGCGCGTGACCGAGCGGAACCTCGGTGTGCCGCGTGCCTACGCCTCCTTCGCGGTGCCGCTGGGCTCGACGACCAAGATGGACGGCTGCGCGGCGATCTACCCGGCGATCGCGGCCATCTTCGTCGCCCAGTTCTTCGGGATCTCCCTCGGCGTGACGGACTACCTGCTCATCGTCTTCGTGTCCGTGGTGGGCTCCGCGGCGACCGCCGGGCTCACCGGCGCGACCGTCATGCTCACCCTCACCCTCTCCACCCTGGGCCTGCCGATCGAGGGCGTGGGTCTGCTGCTCGCCGTCGACCCGATCCTCGACATGGGCCGCACCGCGGTCAACGTCGCCGGTCAGGCGCTCGTGCCGGTCATCGTGGCCAAGCGCGAGGGCATCCTCGACGTCGAGCAGTACGAGTCGGCCGACGCCGAGGACCTCTTCACGGACGACCTGGACGACGAGGGGCGTATCGACGCGGCCGGCGCGGCTCCCGACGGCGCGGACGGCGCGGCTCCCGCGCTCGTCGGCTCGGGCGACGTGGCCGAGACGGCGGCGTCCGGCGTCCGGCGCTGACAGCCCGGGCCGCCCGACACCTCGGACACCCGACACCTCGGCCAGCCCGGGGCCTCAGCCGACCTGACAGCTCAGCACGAACGGTCTGACGAAGCGGAGCCCGTCCCCTCGGGGCGGGCTCCGTGACCGTCCGCAGCGCCTCTCGGCGGTAGGGCCGCTCGAAGCGGCTCGGCGTTGAAGCCCGGGGGCCGTGTCGGATCGGTCATCAGAGAGAACGCTTGGGGGGCACGGCACATTCCGTCCGGACGGTCGCCGACGACGACGGCGTCACCGACGACGACGGCGTCACCGACGGCGACGGCGTCACCGACGGCGACGGCGATGGCGTCACGCGACCTCGCGACATCCCGCGAGGCTGGCAGCGCGGGTGCCCTGGCGGGCGGAACGGGCCCGGCGGCGCGGGCTCAGCGGGCGAGGTAGCGCTCGATCCGCCACAGGGCCAGCGCGGTCATGCCCTCGAGGACGGGCGTGAGCAGCGCCGTCGTCAACCTGCGCGGCATTGGACCCCGCAGGTGAACCTGCTCGGTCCACCCGACGGCGCAGCGTCCCGGGCCGAGCGGCTCGACCTCGATCGAGACGTCACCGAGGAGCACCGGGCCGATCTTGCGCACGCGGAGCAGGCCCGGTCGGTCGCCCTCGGGCGACCGGACCTCCTCCACCCGCATCCGGTCGACGAAGAACCCCGTCGTCACCGCCTCCATGACGTCACCCGGGCGGGGCGGTGCGGGCGGGGCGTCGACCGTGGTCAGCGGGATCCAGCGGTCGTGGCCGGCGAGGTCGCCGACCAGCGCGAAGGCGACCTCGGCGGGGACGGGCAGGACACGGCGCACCGGCGCTCCTCTCGATCACGCCCCGGTGCCCGGGGCCGGTCCCATCGTCGCAGGTCCTGGACGGCGCGGCGCGGAGGGGTGCCGGCACCGGGCATGATGAGCGCCATGGGTCGACCGCGGCGACGGGTGCGCGTCGCCGTCGCGCTGCTCGCCGCGGCCGCGGGCCTGGGCGCGTGCTCGGCGCCGCCCCCGGACCTGCCCGCGACCATCGGCTGCACCTACCAGTACCGTCCCGGCGCGGGGGCGTCGGCCGGCGAGCGCAGCGGCACCGTCGAGGTGCTGGGCACGACCGGGCCCGCGACCGCACCGGCGGTGACCGAGCTGCCCGACTTCCGGATGGAGGTCGTCTACGTCGCCGCCGGCCCGGAGGGGGCCTCGGTGCGCATCGCCGTCGACGACCCCGCCGGCGAGCCCCTGCACCACGTGCTGTACCAGGTGGGCGCCGGCGCCGACCTCGGGTCGTCCACCTCGCACGGCTTCACGGGGCTGCACTACGTCTACTCAGGGCCGGCGGAGCTGCAGTTCTTCTGCGTGGCGGACGGCTGAGGCCGCTGTCGGGCCCGCCGGGCAGGATGGGCGCATGTTCCTCGCCCGCCGCCTCCTTCTCGCCGGAGAGCTTGCCCCCGCCGTCGCCGAGCACCTGCGTGACTGTGCCCGCGAACCCGACCGGTCGGACGGGACGGGCCCGGCACGGCTCCCGGAGCTCGACCTGCGGGTCCTGGACGCAGCGGCGACGGCGGACGACCTCGCCTGGGCCGACAGCTTCTCCGGCGTCACTGCCCCGCCGGGGCTGACGGCCGCCGGCATCGGCTGGGTCCACACGATGGCCGCGGGCGTGGACGGGATGGTCGCGGCGCTGACCGGCAGCGACGTCGTGCTGACCAGGACCATCGGCTCGATGCCGCGGGCCATCGGCACGTACGTCCTCGCGCACGTGCTCCCCGAGCTGACGCACGTCGCCGAGTACCGGGCGCAGCAGGACCGCCACGAGTGGCGGCGGCTCGAGCCCGCGCGGGTCGAGCGCCGGCGCGCCGTCGTCCTCGGCACCGGCGAGATCGGTGCGGGGGTCGCCGAGGTGCTGCGGGCGGTCGGCTACTCCGTGACCGGGCTGAGCCGGTCCGGCCGGCACCGGCCCGGGTTCGACCGGGTCGTCGCCCTGGCCGACGGCGCCACGGACCTCGCGGCGGCCGACCTCCTCATCCTCGCGCTCCCGCTCACCGAGAGCACCCGGGGTCTGGTGGGACCGGGCGTCCTGGGGTCGCTGCGCGGCGCCGTCGTCGTCAACGTCGGCCGGGGCGCGACCCTCGACCCCGGTGCGCTGCGGGCGGCGCTCGACGCCGGCTCCGTGCGCCGGGCCGTCCTCGACGTCGTCGAGACCGAGCCGCTGCCCGCCGACGACTGGCGCTGGGACCACCCGGGGGTCACCCTCACCCCGCACGTCTCGGGGCCGACCGAGGCGGTGGACATCGCCGAGGAGCTGCTCGCCGTCCGGGCCGACCTCGCGGCGGGGCGGCGGCCGTCGACGACGGTCGACCTGGGGCGCGGGTACTGACCCGTCAGGTAGTGCCGACGAGGTCCAGGACGGCGGTGGAGATCTCGTCCGGCTCCCGCTCGGGCAGCCAGTGCCCCGCGGGGAGCTCGACGAAGCGGTACCGCTCCTCGACGAGGTCGCCGGTGCGCTCCGCGGCCGACCGGGACAGGTACGGGTCGCGGTTGCCCCACAGGAAGGTCGTCGGCACGTGGACGGGTCCGACGTCCAGCCGGGTCAGCGGGAGGGCGCGGTACCAGTTGAGGGCGGCGGTGAGCGCACCGGGCTCGTCCATCAGCGCGGCGTACCGGGCGGCGTCGGGCTCCGGGAGCCCGCTGTCGCGCAGGGCTCCCTCCAGACGCTCGCCGAGCGCCGCCTCGGGCAGGCGGGGCACCTGGAACGCGAGCATGTAGGACGAGCGCACCAGCTGCGCCGGGTTGAGCATCGACCGCACCATCGCGCGCGGGTGCGGCGTGGACAGGGCGGTGAGGGAGGCGACGCGGTCCGGGTGGGCGGAGGCCAGTGCCCAGGCGACGCCGCCACCCCAGTCGTGACCGACGAGGTGCGCACGCTCGAGACCGGCGGCGTCGAGGAGGGCCAGGATGTCCGCGACGAGCCACTCGAGCCGGTACGCGGCGCGGGCGGGCGGCCGGGCCCCCGCGGAGTACCCCCGCTGGTCCGGGACGAGGGTGCGCAGGCCACCGCCGTGCAGGGCCGGGACCACCTTGTCGTACGCGGCGGAGCTCTGGGGGAAGCCGTGGAGGAGGACGACGCTCTCGCCGTCGACCGGCCCCTCGTCCCGCACGTCGAAGAGGAGGCTCCCTCGGTGGTACTGGCGCAGACGACTCATCCCCGCAGGTTACGCGGGTGGCGCCCCCGTCTCGCGCGGTGGGCCCCGGACCGTGCGCGGAGGCGGAGGGGGCCCGTCCCTTCCTTGGCGCAGGGGGGCGCGAATGGTCGGGACGGACCCCCAGGGCGACGGTGCCGCCGGGCGTCATGGCGCGACCACCCGGGACACCGTCACCGGCTCTACCGCTCCATGGAGACCTCCGCACGCTCGCCGATCTCCTTCCCAGGTTGCGCCGCCCCGCCCGGTTGCGCATCCCGGCGGCGGTCGGACCGGCGTCCGGACCGGCGTCGGGCCGGCGTCCGGACCGACGGTCGGACCGGCGTCCGGGCCGGCGTCCGTGCCGACGGAGCGAGCCCCGGCTCAGCGCCGGACGACCCCGTCCCGGCGCATCTGCCGGTGCATCGAGCCCCACTGCCGGGCCTGCTCGCGCCGCGCGCGGACGTCGGACCGGGTCGCCATCCACGCCGCCTCGCGCTGGAGGTGGAGCCAGCTCTCGAGGCGGCGCCGGGGGAACTCCCCGGACTCGACGGCCGCGAGGACGGCGCATCCCGGCTCCGCCCGGTGGCTGCAGTCCGCGAAGCGGCACGACGCCGCGAGCTCCTCGACGTCGGCGAAGACCTTGTCGACGCCGTCGCCGACGTCGAACAGCCCGACCCTGCGCAGTCCGGGGGTGTCGATGACGAGGCCGCCCCCGGGGAGGACGACGAGCTCACGGTGGACGGTGGTGTGCCGCCCACGGCCGTCGGCGGCCCGGACCTGCTGGGTGGCCATGACCTCGCCGCCGGCCAGGGCGTTGACGAGGGTGGACTTGCCCGCGCCCGAGGGACCGAGCACCACCGCCGTCGCCGAGCCGGCGAGGTACCCACGCACCGCGGGGACGCCCTCGCCCGTCACCGCCGAGACGGCGTGGACGTCCACGCCCGGCGCGGCGCCACCGACGTCGGCGAGCAGCCGCGGCAGCCCGTCGGGCAGGAGGTCGGCCTTGGTGAGGACGACGACGGGCGTGCCGCCGCTGTCCCAGCCGAGGGCGACGAGGCGCTCGATGCGCCCGAGGTCCGCGAGGTCGTCGGCGTGGCGGGCCGGCTCGGCGACCACGACGACATCGACGTTGGCGGCGAGCACCTGACCCTGCCCGTCACCGGAGAGGCCCTCGCGTGAGGTCCGCGATACGCCGCCACGCACGACGGCGGACCGGCGCGGCAGGACGGCCGCCACCTCGCGGCGGCCCTCGGGCACGGCGACGAGGGCCACCCAGTCGCCCACGCACGGGAGCGCGACGGGGTCGGCCGCGCCGGACCGGCGCACGGGAGCGGCGAGCCGCGCGTGCTCGGCGCCGGTGGCGGTGAGGACCTCGACGGCGCCGCGGTCGACGCGGCTCACGCGCCCGGGCTCGGTGCCGGCGGGCAGGGTCGCGGCCAGGGCGTCGCTCCAGCCGAGCGCGGGGAGGTCGGGGGAGTCGGGGCGGGTCGGGTGAGAGGGGTCGTGCCGGGTCTGACGTGGTGCAGTCACTGGTGGGCATCCTTCGGGTGGGGATGCCGCGCACGTCAGGGCGACGGGGGCATCCGGGGAGTGGACGGGCACAGCGGGAGAACGACCACTGCCCTCACCTCCTCGGACGACGTCGGCGCTGTCGTGGCGCCGGTGTGGACGCTAGCCGGGCGCCGCGTCGGCGTCGAGCGATTTTCGCCCGGCGTCTCGCAGCGCCTGCCGGCCCAGCCGGCGGACGGACTCGCTGATCCGGTCCAGCCGCTCGGCGTCGAGCGTCCAGACCTGCCAGTAGAGCGCGACGTCGCGGTGCGCGCCGTCCTCGAGGAGCGTGAGGGAGCCGTCGTCGAGGTCGGCGCCGAGCTGGAGCTCAGGGATCATGCCCCACCCCAGACCGGCCCGGAGAGCGGCGAGGAACGCCTCCGAGGACGGGATGGTGTGCCTCGGCGGCGAGACGCCGCGGGCGCGAAGGACCTCGTCCTGCAGGGCGTCCTTGGCGTTGAACTCCAGCACGGGCATGGCGCCCCAGTCGACGCCCGAGCCCGTGCGGTACCGCTCGACCAGTGCGGGGGCGGCGACCGGGAGGTAGCGCATCGAGCCGAGCCGCTCGACGCGGCAGCCGTTCACGGGCGTGGGGCTGCCGGTGACGGCGCCGACGACGTCCCCGCGGCTGAGGAGCTTGCTGCTGTGGTCCTGGTCCTCGACGTGGAGCTTCACCGTGGTGTCGGGCCAGCCGGCGGCCTCGCGCAGGACAGCGACGAACCACGTCGCCAGGGAGTCGGCGTTGACCGCCACGGGTGTCACCGGGCGGGAGGCGGCGCCGGTGCCGAGCGCGCTCCAGGTCTCGGCCTCGAGGACCTGGACCTGACGGGCGGTGCGCAGCAGCACCACCCCCGCCTCGGTCGGGGTGCAGGGCGCGCCGCGGCGGACGACGACCTGTCCCACCGACCTCTCGAGGGCCTTGATCCGCTGGCTGACCGCCGACGGGCTGATTCTCAGCAGGTCCGCCGCAGCCTCGAACGTCCCCTCGTCGATGATCGCCGCCAGGGCCCTGAGCTGCTCGAAGTTCATGAAGCAGACCTTAACGACGTGCAGATCCCCGCGTTTGTCTTCAGCGAGGGTCCTCCGTACCGTCGCGGTGGTGTGGAGCACCTGGGGAGCCGGCCTCCTGACCGGTCTCGCGCTGATCGTCGCGATCGGTGCGCAGAACGCGTTCGTGCTGCGCCAGGGCATCCGGCGCGAGCACGTCGGCGTCGTGGTGGTCCTGTGCGCGGTGAGCGACGCCGTGCTCATCCTCGGCGGGACGGCGGGCATCGGGGTGCTGGTGTCGCGCTTCCCGGCGGTGCTGGACGTCCTGCGGTGGGGCGGGGCCGCCTACCTCGCGTGGTGGGCCGTGCGGTCCTTCGCCTCGGCGGCCCGGCCGTCGTCGTTGGCCGCCGAGGCGCCGCGGTCACGGGGATCGGTGATCGCCACCACCCTTGCGCTGACGTACCTCAACCCCCACGTCTACCTCGACACCGTCGTCCTGGTCGGCAGCCTCGCCAACCAGCACGGCCCGGGCACCCGGTGGGTCTTCGCGGCCGGAGCGGTCACGGGCAGCGTCGTGTGGTTCTCCGCGCTCGGGTACGGTGCCCGGGCGCTCTCCGGGGTCCTGAGGAGCCCGAGGACCTGGCAGGCGGTGGACGTGGTGATCGGCGTGGTGATGCTCGTCCTGGCCGTCAACCTGGTCCTAGGCTGATCCGCGCCCACCCGGGTCGGCGGAACCGGCGCCGGAGGTGATGCCCGCCGTCCGTGGAGCCGCCGCGGTGGGGTGGCCCGACCCCGCGGACCCTCCGCACGACCTTTCCGCGGCCGTCCTCAGCGCTGCCGGACCGTCCCTACGCCCGACGCAGCAGAGCGTCGATGAGGTCGCGGGAGAGGGTCTTGTAGCCCTCGGTCTCGAAGAAGACGGTGATCCGGTCGCCCTCGTGGCGCATCACCACCCCCGGCCCCCACTCCGCGTGCACGACGGCGGCCTGGAGCGGCCAGGCCTCGCTCGCGTCGTCGCCGTCGTGCGCCGCGGTCCCCGAGAGGCAGACGTCGCACCTGCCGCACGCGCCGGTGTGCTCCTCCCCGAAGTACCCCAGGAGGAAGTCGCGCCGGCAGGACGTCGTCTCGGCGTAGCCCCGCATCATCTCGATCCGGGAGCCGGCGATCCGCTCCCGTGACTCGGTCGCGTCGACCGCCGCCTCGACCACGCGGGCGGGCCGGTCGTCGCCGACCGCCCGGACGCCCCGCCGGCTCCGCACCGCCGCGCCCACCTCCGTGAGGAGGTTGACCTGGTTGGTGAGGCGGCGGGCGGGCATGCCGAGCTCGCGGCGCAACGCCGTCATCGGCACGGGCCGGTCCGCGGCACGAAGGGCGGTGAGCACCGCGCGCAGGGAGTCCTCGTCCACCGACGTCGTCGCGAAGAACCGGCGCAGCCCGAGGTCCTCGGGACGGTAGTGCAGCGACGCGACGGCGGGCTCGCCGTCACGTCCGGCACGTCCGATCTCCTGGTAGTAGCTGTCGAGGGACTCGGGGGCGTCGGCGTGGACGACGTGGCGCACGTCCGGCTTGTCGATGCCCATCCCGAACGCCGAGGTGGCGACGACGACGTCGAGCGCGCCGTCGAGGAAGGCCCGGTGGACGTCGTCGCGCTCGTCCGCCCGGCGTCCGGCGTGGTAGGCGGCGGTCCGGAGGCCGCGGTCGGCCAGCTCGGCGGCGTAGGCCTCGGTCTCCTTGCGCGTCGCGACGTAGAGGAGCCCGGGGCCGGCGAGCTCGCTCACCTGCGCCAGGACGGCACGTCGCTTGTCGTCGGCGCTCGTGTGGCGGTGGACCTCGAGGTTGAGGTTGGGCCGGTCGAAGCCGCGGGTGACGACGAGCGGGTCCCGCAGGCCCAGGCGCTCGATGATCTCGCGCTGGACCGGGCCCGACGCCGTCGCGGTCAGCGCCACGACCGGCGGCCGACCGACCCGGTCGACGGCGGATCCGAGGGCGAGGTAGTCCGGCCGGAAGTCGTGTCCCCAGGACGAGACGCAGTGCGCCTCGTCGACGACGAGGAGCGAGGGGTGGGCGTCGCGGAGCCGGTCGACCACCGTGTCCTTCGCGAGCTGCTCGGGTGCGAGGAACAGGAACTCCGCCCCGTGCTCGCGCACGGCCTCCCAGGCCTCGGCGTTCTCCCGCGCGTTCTGCGCCGAGTTGACCGCCACCGCCTCGGGCCCGCCGGCCTCAAGGAGCCCGGCGACCTGGTCGGCCTGAAGGGCGATGAGCGGGGAGACGACTACGGTCGGACCGTCCCGCAGGACCGCCGGCACCTGGTAGATGGCCGACTTGCCGTAGCCGGTGGGCATGACCGCGAGGACGTCGCGGCCGGCGACGGCCGCGGCCATGGCCTGGCCCTGGCCCGGGCGGAGCTCCACCCAGCCGAAGGTGTCCCGGGCGACGCGCTCGACCTCGGTGGTGTCGGTGGTGTCCGAGGGTGCATCGGTGAGCGCGGCGGGCGTGTGCGCGGCGACGGTCGTGGCGGAGCTCCCCGAGGAGGAGGCGCGGGACGCGGGACGGGCAGGCATGGGGCAACTCTGCGGCGCCGTCGGCGGGTCGGCAATCCGGGGCGCGGACTCCGGGCCGCGGCGAGAACCGCTCCGTCTGCCGGTCCTCGTCTGCGCGCCCGGCGCCACAGCTGCGCGGTCACCGTCGTGCTGTGACGCTCCCGCACTGACCGCGTGTCGGGTGCTTCACGCGCCGCGAGGACGCTTTCGCCGCCTCCTCCTGGTGCCTTGGTCCGGGTACCTCCGGGTTTCGCGGCGCGTGGGCGCATCGGTGCGTGTGTATTCAAGAATGCGGCGTCTGTGGATATTCGGGGTTATCCACAAATTCATTTGCACAAGTCGTGGGTATTGCTTCCTTGTACGGGCGTTCGATAAATTAGGGGTAGGTAGCTGACTCGTATTGGATGCCTCGGAGACCGGGGCGGTGTGCCCTGGAGGTGTGTGGTGGCGGCGGAGGCGGTGGTCGATCCCGGGACCGCGCTGGCGGCCGGGGTCGGCGACCTGCTCACCGCGTGCGCGGCCCTGGCGGAGGTGGATGTGCACGGGGTGGCGTTCACCGCCCTGGCCGAGACTGCCGGCGCGTTGGAGCGGGTCCGCCGTCAGGTCGCGGGCCTGGAGGCCAGGGTCCTGGCCGCGGTCGACGCCGACGGGCGGTGGGCCACCGGCGGGGCCCGGACCCTGCCCGCCTGGGTGCGCCAGATCACCGGCGCCCACCCCGCGACCGCCGCCCGGCGGGTGCGTACCGCCCGGGCCCTGCGTGACGTCCTGCCCGCCGCCGCGGCGGCCCTGGCGGCCGGGGACATCAGTGACGAGCACGTCGGGGTCCTCATCCGCCACGCCACCGACACCCCCGCCCGGGTGGCGCAGCTGGCCGACCCCGAGATGGGCGAGGAGTTCCTCGTCGGCTGCGCGGCGGGCCTGGACGTGGCCCGGTTCACCCGCCTGGTCGCCCACTGGGCCATCCGCACCGACCCCGACGCCGCCGACCGCTCCTACGCCGATGACCTGGACCGGGAGGAGCTGTTCATCTCCGACGTCCCCGGCGGGTCCCTCCTGCGCGGCTTCCTCGCCACCGCCAACGCCACCGCCCTGAAAGAAGCCCTGACCGCCCGCACCGGCGTCCCGCCCGCCGGAGACACCCGCACCCCCGCCCAACGCCGCGCCGCGGCCCTGAACGGCATCACCCACCTCGCCCTGGACTCCGGCACCCTCCAACCCACCGCCCGGATCCGCCCCCACCTGGCCGTGACCACCACCCTGGACACCCTCCTCGCCCTCACCGCCGCCGCCGCACCCCACGACCCCGACTGCACCCGCCGCGCCGGCGCCACGGCGTGTATCTGCACCACCACCGGGAGCACCGACGGCTCTGGCGGCGCGGGCGGCTCTGGCGGTCCCGGGCAGAGTGACGCCGGCACGGGCGGCGGTCAGGACACGGACGTGCTGGCACGGATCACCGCCGACCTCGACCCGGGCGTCCTGGCCGGGGTCGAGGCCGCGACCCTGGCCGACAACACCCCCATCCCCTTCACCCTCCTCGCCCGCCTGGCCTGCGCCAGCGCCGTCCACCGCGTCATCTTCGGCCCCGACGCCGAGATCCTCGACGTCGGCCGCGAGGAACGCCTCTTCACCACCGCCCAAACGAGGGCGATCATCGCCCGCGACCGCCACTGCCAGTACCCCGGCTGCGACGCCCCACCCGGCGAGGGCGAGATCCACCACAACCTCTGGTGGTACGCCCACCACGGCCCCACCGACATCACCAACGCCATCCTGCTCTGCTGGCACCACCACGACCACGTCCACGCCCAACACATCACCATCGAACGCCACCCAACCCACTGGACCTTCCTCGACCGCCACGCCACCCCCATCGGCACCACCCCCATCACCACCCCCGGAACACCACCGACCCCCCGCGCAGCACCATCGACCTCAGGGTCACCACCAAGCACCGGAGCGCCACCGAGCCCCGGAGCATCGCCGAGCAGCGGATCACCACCGAGTACCGGATCGCCGCCGAGTACCGGAGCGCCGCCGGGCACGTAGTCGTCGCCGAGCGCCAGGCCGCCACCGAGCGCCGGACCACACCGAGCGCCGGGCCACACACCTTCACCCGACCGACGGGTACGAAGGCTCGGCCACCGCTCGAACCGACGACTGGTCAGGTGCGCTGCGCAAACTCCAGCTGGGCGTACCGACCGCCCGCGTCGACGACTACTTGATCGCACCCCGCGTGACGCCGGAGATGACCCACCGCTGTGCGAAGAGGTAGACGAGGAGGAGCGGCGCCATGGCCAGCAGGTACGAGGCGAACGCGAGCGTGAAGTCGGCCGAGAACTGCCCCTGGAAGACGTACTGGACGAGCGGGATGGTCGCGCCGCCGGGGTCCGAGATGATGATGAGCGGGAGCATGAAGTCGTTCCACGCCCACAGGCAGGTCAGGATCCCGACCGTGGCGTTGATCGGAGCCAGCAGCGGGAAGACGACCCGCCAGTACACCGCCCACGTGCTCGCCCCGTCCATGCGTGCCGCCTCCTCGAGCTCGCGGGGGATCGAGGCGATGTACGCGGTGTAGATGAAGACGTTGAACGACAGCCCGTAGACCGTGTACAGCAGCACCAGCCCGATCTGGTTGTCCAGCCCGAGGGTCGCGGTCAGCTTCGCTACCGGGAGCATGAGGATGGGGAAGGGGATGAACAGCGCGGAGATGAAGTAGAAGAAGAGGCCCTTGAAGAGCTTCCGGTCCATGTGACGGGCGATGGCGTAGGAGACCATCGAGTTCGTCAGCAGCGTCAGGACCACGGCGCCCACGGTGATGAAGGCGCTGTTGAGGAACGCCCGCGGGTAGTTGGTCAGGGTCCACGCCTGGGAGAAGTTCCCCCACGCGACCTCGCTCGGTGGGGCGAACCCGGACCCGCCGAGCTGGTGGGGGGTCTTCAGGGCCGTGACGATCGTGAAGTACAGCGGGATGAAGATCGTCAGGGACAGCACGATGAGGAGCGCCGTGAGCCACATGTTCGCGCCGCTGCGCTCCCGACGGGAACGGCGCGCCTGCTTCGGCTCCGGCAGGGTGACGGACGTGGCGGACATCAGGCGGACACCTCCTCACGCCGCAGCACGCGTAGCTGCACGACGGCGAAGACCATGATCACGATCATGAAGATGACGGCGTTGGCGATCTGGTAGCCGTACTCGCCGCCCTGGAACCCGCCCCGGTAGATGAGGACGGCGATGGTCTCGGTGGCGGTGCCCGGACCGCCGCCTGTCATGGCGATGACCTGGTCGAAGACCTGGAGGAAGTTCTTCAGCGACAGGACCATGTTGATGGTGAAGAACGCCCAGATCATCGGCATGGTGATGTGCCAGAACCGCGTCCACGGGCTGGCGCCGTCGATCGATGCGGCCTCGTACAGCTCCACCGGCACGGTCTGCAGGCCGGCGATGTAGATGATGATGTTGAACGCGACCGCCTGCCAGACCGTCATGACGACGATCCCGATCCACGCCAGGTCCGGGTCGGTGAGGATCGAGGTCGAGAGCGCCTCGATGCCGAGGGACGAGGCGATCGCGGGCAGCGACTGGTTGAACAGGTACTGGAAGACGTACCCGACGACGATCAGTGCCAGGACGTTCGGGATGAAGTAGACGCCGCGAAGGGTGTTCTTGAACTTGATCTTCCCGTTGAGCCCGACGGCGACCGACAGGGCGATGACGTTGACCAGCACGGTGGCGACGAGCGCGAACTGGAACGTGAAGAGGTAGGTGCTCCGGACCCGGTCGTCGCCGAAGAGCGCCGCGTAGTTCGACAGCCCCACGAAGTTCCACGACCCGTAGCCGGGGGAGTCCGTGAGGCTGAAGAACACGCCCTGGAGCACCGGGAGGGTGTGGAAGATGAAGAAGAGGATGAAGGCCGGCACGACCATCCAGTAGTACGCCCGGTCCAGACCGCTCCTCCTGCGGCGCTCACCCCGCTCGCCCTCCGTGCCGGCGGGACGGGTGGCCCTGGTGTCGGTCGCGGCGGCCATCAGCTCTGCACCGCCCCGAGGCCCCAGGAGCGCCGCTGCGACACGCGGTCCCAGTTCTCGTCGAGCGTGCCGAGGAACGCGTCGGTGTTGCCGTCGCTGAGGTACTGCTGCAGGAGCGGCCCGAGCGGGATCGCCGGGATGAACTGGTGGTCGAAGAAGCCCACGGTACGTCCCTCCTCGATGTAGCTGCGGACGCCGGCCAGTGCCGGGTCGTCGTTGGTCACGCCCTCGAGGGTGGGGATCGCGAGCTGCTGCTCGGCGTACTCCTCGACGACGTCGGGCTGCATGAGGAACTCGATGAAGCGCATGGACTCCTCCGGGTGCGCGCCGTTGGCGCCGGCCGTGATGACGACGTCGACGCCGGAGACCAGCCGGGTGTCCTCGGGGTTCTCCGTGGCCGGCAGCGCGAAGGTCCCGATCGTGAAGTCCGGTTCGAACGAACGCACCTGCGGGACGGCGTAGCTGCCGATGAGGAGCATCGCCGACTGGCCCTCGGCGAAGGCCCGGGTGCCCTCCTGGTAGCCGTCGGCGAGCGGGTCGGGCTGGGTGTACTCGAAGAGCGTCGCGAGCTTCTCCACCCCCTCGGGCCAGGCCTCCTGGAACGACGCCTCCCCGGCGAAGCGGTCGACGTAGAAGTCCTCGGGCGTGGTCTGGGACATGATCGGTGCCATCGGCGCCTGCGCGGTCCAGGCGTCGGCGAGCATGCCGTAGAACGGCGTGATGCCCTCGGCCTCGAACGTCTCGGCCACCTCGATGAGCTCGGACCACGTCTGCGGGACCTCGACGCCGTACTCCTCGAACATCTCGATGTTGTAGAGGACCCCGCTGGCGTTGGCCGCGAAGGGCACACCGTTGACGGCGTCCGGCGTGCTCGCCCCGAGCTCCTGGAGCGTCTCGACGTACTGCTCGCTCACGTCCTCCAGCACCGGCTCGCCGGCGAAGTCCATGAAGATCCCGGCGGAGGCGAGCTCACCGAACGTGGCGTTGCCGTTGAGGGTGAGGACGTCGGGCACGTCCTCCTTGACGAGCCGCGTGCGCAGCGCCGTCTCGGCGTCGGGCACGTTGTCGACGACGATGTCGATGTCGGGGTTCTCGGCCTCGAACCGCGCGGCCAGCTCCTCGAAGTACTGCACCGCCTCGCCCTTGAACTGGAAGAACACCAGCTCGGTGCGGTCGTCGGTGCCGCCCGCGCACGCGGCGAGCATGGTCACCGCCGCGAGGGCGGCGGTGCTGCGGAGTCCTCGTCGACTCATGGACCACCTCGGGGGCTCGTGTCCGCTGGACGTCCACCGTGCCGGTGTGACGTAGGTCCCATCTGCTTCCTGTGTAGTCCCGATCACGGGGGGCGGCAACCGGAGGCAGAGACCACCTGTTCCACCCCGCCCCGCCGGTCGCGCACCCCCACCGCCCCGCCGACCGGCACCGACGGACCGGTCGACGGGTGCGATGCCGGGCCGCCTCCTACGCTGGCTGTCATGACGAGTCCCGAGCCGAACCTCGCCCCGGACCACGCCGGCACGGGGGAGGACCCCGGCAGGAGCAACGACGCCGGCAGGAACGACGACCCCGGCCGGAACAACGATGCCGGCAGGAGGGGCGACGCCGGCCGCGGCAACGCGTGGTGGCGCTCCGCCGTCGTCTACCAGATCTACCCGCGCTCCTTCGCCGACTCCGACGGCGACGGCGTCGGCGACCTGCGTGGCGTGATCGCCAAGCTCGACCACCTCAGGTCGCTCGGCGTCGACGTCGTGTGGCTCTCGCCGATCTTCACCTCCCCGCAGGCGGACAACGGCTACGACATCTCCGACTACCAGGGCATCGACCCCACGTTCGGGTCGCTCGAGGACGTCGACGAGCTCATCGCCGGTCTGCACAGCCGCGGTATGAGGCTCGTCATGGACCTCGTGGTCAACCACACCTCGGACGAGCACCAGTGGTTCGTGGAGTCGGCGGCGTCGAAGGACTCGCCCAAGCGCGACTGGTACTGGTGGCGCCCGCCCCGCGAGGGCTTCGTCGGCGGCGAGCCCGGCGCGGAGCCGACGAACTGGCACTCCTTCTTCTCCGGCTCCACCTGGCAGTGGCACCCGGAGACGGGGGAGTACTACCTCCATCTCTTCGCCCGCAAGCAGCCCGACCTCAACTGGGAGAACCCCGAGGTCCGCCAGGCCGTCTACGCGATGATGCGGTGGTGGGTCGCCCGCGGCGTCGACGGCTTCCGCATGGACGTCATCAACCTCATCTCCAAGGTGGTGGGCGAGGACGGCGCGCTGCCCGACGGCCTCGTGGGCGCCGACCTCCCGGCCGGGGTCAGCCGCTACGCCGACGGCTCGCCGTTCTACACCAACGGGCCGCGCCTGCACGAGTTCCTCCACGAGATGCACACCGAGGTCCTTGCCCATGGGGCGGCATCGGGGGACGTCCTCATCACCGTCGGCGAGATGCCCGGCGTCACCCTGGAGGAGGCCCGGAAGGTCACGGACCCGGCGCGACGCGAGCTCGACATGGTCTTCACCTTCGAGCACGTCGGCATCGACCACGGCCCCGGCGGCAAGTGGGCGCTGCGCCCGCTGCACCTGCCCGACCTCAAGGCGAACCTCGCCCGCTGGCAGGAGGGCCTCATGACGGTCGGCTGGAACTCGCTGTACTGGAACAACCACGACCAGCCCCGCGTCGTCTCGCGCTGGGGCGACGACTCGGCCGAGCACCGCGTCGCCTCCGCGAAGAGCCTCGGCACCGTCCTGCACCTGCTGCGCGGCACGCCGTATGTCTACCAGGGCGAGGAGCTCGGTATGACGAACGTCGGCTGGTCCCAGATCGGGAGCTACCAGGACATCGAGACGCTCAACTACTACCGCGAGTCCGTCTCCGGGGGTGCCAGCGACGGCGAGGTCATGGCGGGCATCGGGCCGGTCTCGCGGGACAACGCCCGCACCCCGATGCAGTGGTCGGACACGCCGCAGGCCGGCTTCACCACGGGGACACCGTGGCTCGCCGTCAACCCCAACTACCCGGCGGTCAACGCCGAGGCCGCGGTCGCCGACCCCGACTCGGTCTTCCACCACTACCGCCGGCTCATCGAGCTCCGGCACTCCCGCGAGGTGGTCGTCGAGGGGGACTTCACCCTGCTGCTGCCCGACGACGAGCAGGTCTTCGCCTACACCCGCACCCTCGCGGACGAGACGCTCCTCGTGGTCGCGAACCTCTCGAGCGCCCCGGCCGTGGTCGACCTGCCGGGGCAGGCGGCGACCGTGGCGGGCACCCTGCTGCTCGGCACCCACGCCGACGGCGCGCCCGCCGACGGCGAGCGGGTGAGCCTGGCCCCGTGGGAGTCCCGGACCTACCTGGCCTGAGCAGCGCTCCCACCGGGTCCCGAACGGCCGGGGGAGCGAAGCGGCAGGGCGCGCCCCGACCGCCCGCCGGCACCTGGCACCTGTGTCGCACCAGACACCGCGCGGGCTGGTGGCGGCCATGCGCGGAGGACTACGTTTCCCGCGTGCTGAACGACGGGCCCACGGCCCGACCTCCTGCGGGACCGGGCAGGCCCCGGACCCCGGACGGGCCGCACACACGCCGGCCCCGGCCGCCGCTCCAGCCCTTCCAGCGGCACCCGTCCCAGGTGCTGGCCCTCGGCTTCGCCGTCGCCCTGGCGATCGGCACGGTCCTGCTCATGCTGCCGGTCTCCGTGGTCGCCGAGCCGCCGACCGACCTCATGCCGGCGCCGACCACCGCGGTCGGTGGCGCCACCTTCGTCACCGCCGTCTTCACCGCGTCGTCCGCCGTGGCGGTGACGGGTCTGGTCGTGGTCGACACGGCGACCTACTGGACGCCGTTCGGCCAGGCCGTCATCCTCGCGCTCATCCAGGTGGGCGGCCTGGGCATCATGACCTTCGCCTCCCTCCTCGCCATCCTCATGGCGCGCCGCCTGGGTCTGCGCGGGCGCCTCCAGACCTCGGCGTCGGTGCGCACGGTGGGCATGGAGGACCTGCGCGGGGTGGTGCTGGGCGTGGTCCGGGTCGCGGGTGCGGTCCAGGCCGTCGTCGCCACGATCCTGTTCGTGCGGCTCCTCACCGCCCACGACCTCGGCCCCGGCGCGGCGGCGTGGAACGCGGTCTTCCTCGCCGGCTCGTCCTTCAACAACGCGGGCTTCGCGCTCGCCGGCGACAGCCTCATGGGCTTCGCCACCGACCCGGTGGTCCTGGTGCCCATCACCGTGGCGGTCATCATCGGCGGTCTGGGGTTCCCGGTGATCTTCGAGCTGCGCCGCCACCTCGGCGAGCGCCTGCGCTGGTCGATGAACACCAACCTCGTCCTGGCCGGCACCGCCGGCCTCCTCGCGGTGAGCACCGTGACGATCGCCGCCCTGGAGTGGACCAACCCCGGCACGCTCGGCCCCCTGGACTGGCCGGCCAAGCTCCTCAACGCCTTCGCGGCGGCGGCGTGGACCCGTACCGCCGGGTTCAACGCCGTCGACGTCTCGGCGATGCACACCCAGACGTGGTTCGCGCAGGACATCTTCATGTTCATCGGCGGCGGCCCCGCCGGCACTGCCGGCGGCATCAAGATCACCACGTTCCTCGTGCTGTTCTTCATCATCGTCACCGAGCTGCGCGGGGAGACGGCGGTCAACGCGTTCGGCAAGCGGCTCGCACGCTCTGTCCACCGCGAGGCCGTGACGGTGGCCCTGCTCGCGGTCGCCGTCGTCATGACCGGCACGTGGGTGCTGCTCATCACGACCCACTTCACCCTCGACCAGGTCCTCTTCGAGGTGGTCTCCGCGTTCGGCACGGTGGGCCTCAGCACCGGCATCACCCCGGCGATCCCGGACGCGGGCAAGATCATGCTCGCGGTGATCATGTTCATCGGCCGGCTCGGCCCCGTCACCCTCGGGACCGCGCTCGCCACCCGCAGCCGCAAGCTCCTGTACGAACTGCCCAAGGAGAGACCCGTCATTGGCTAACGCCTTCCGCGCCAGGCGCGCACGCACCCTCTCCGAGGGCGACTCCGTCGTCGTCATCGGGCTCGGCCGCTTCGGCCGGGCCCTGGCGGTCGAGCTCGCCCAGTCCGGCGTCGAGGTCATGGGCGTCGACACCGACGAGGAGGTCGTCCAGGAGCTCAACGGCGTCCTCACCCAGGTGGTGCGCGCCGACGCCTCCAAGGAGGAGGTGCTCCACCAGCTCGGGGTCGCCGAGTTCACCCACGCCGTGGTGGCGATCGGGTCGAACATCGAGGCCTCCATCCTCACCTCGTCCTGGCTGCTGAGGTTCGAGATCCCCGCGATCTGGGCCAAGGCGATCAGCGAGCCGCACGGTCAGATCCTCAAGCAGCTCGGCGTCCACCACGTGGTCTACCCCGAGGCCGACATGGGCCGGCGGGTCGCCCACCTGCTGCGCGGCTCGATCGCGGACTACCAGGAGATCGGCGGTGGCTTCGCCATGGTGACCGCGGCCCCGACGCCGTCGATGGTGGGACGCTCGCTCGAGGAGATCGGCTTCCGCAAGAAGTACAACCTCAACGTCGTCGCGGTGCGCCGGCCCGAGGGGGAGTGGGAGCACGCGACCGGGGAGACCGTGCCGCGCTGGGACGACCAGATCATCGTCATGGGCCCGAAGGAGATCGCGGAGAGCTTCATCGACATGGCCTGAGGGACCCCGCCACGCCGGGTGCCGGCACCGGGGCTGCCCCGCCACGCCGGGCGCGCGCGCCGGGGCTGCCCCGCCACGCCGGGTGCGGGCGCCGGGGCTGCCCCGCCACGCCGGGCGTGCGCGCCGGGGACCTCTGTCCCGTTCGTCCGGAACGCGCGCGTGCCACTGTGGAGACGTGGCCCGGCGTGGTGCCGGGTCCGGCCGAGAAGGGGCGGGCCGTGCGTGCTCTCGTCGTGTACGAGTCGATGTTCGGCAACACCGAGACGGTCGCCGAGGTGGTCGCCGAGGGGCTGCGCGCGGTGATGGACGTCGAGGTGCTGGAGGTCTCCCGGGCGCCGCTGCTCGAGCTGCTCGACGACGTCGACCTCCTCGTGGTCGGCGCGCCCACCCACGCGTTCGGGCTCAGCCGCCCGGAGACCCGGCGTGACGCCGCCGAGCGGGTCGGGCGCCCGGTCATCTCCGACACGACGGGGATGCGCGAGTGGCTCGCGGAGGCCTACTCCGCGCCGCGCGACCTGCCGGTCGCCTGCTTCGACACCCACGTCCGGGTCCCGAACCTGCCGGGACGGGCGGGCCACGCCGCCGAGAAGCGGCTGCGCCGTCTCGGCGCGAACGTCGTCGGCAGCCCGACGTCGTTCTACGTCCACGGCTACGAGGGTCCGCTCTACCCCGGCGAGGCCGAACGGGCGCGCGCGTGGGGCGAGGAGCTGGGCTCCCTCGTCGCGGGCGGGACGCCCGTGCGCTGAGTGTGCGGCATCCGAGGCCAACCCCTGTGGGTCTCGGGTGCCGCGGTTCGGCTGCTCCGGCGCAGCGCCCCCGGGCGGCACGCGAGCCGGCCGTCCGCGTGGGGTCCGACCACAGGTCACCGGTCTGCCGGAGAATGGGGCGACCGCGGTCGCGTGGCAGTGGCCGGACGACGACGGACCCCGAGGACGACCGATGACCGACCAGCTCCCCGCCCACCTCGAGCTCACCCCGCCGCCCGGTGCCGTGGTGGGTCCCGGTGAGTTCGTCATCGCGGCGACGCACCTCAACCACGGCCACATCTACGGCATGACCGAGAGGCTTCTCGACGCCGGCGCCACTTTGAGGTGGGTCTACGACCCGGACCCGGCGAAGGTCGCGGCCTTCCGCGAGCGGTTCCCCGACGTGCGGGTCGCCCGGTCGGAGGCCGAGGTCCTCGACGACGACGACGTGCGCCTGGTCGCGGGCGCGGCGATCACCTCCGAGCGGTGCGACCTCGGCGTGCGCGTCATGGAGGCCGGCAAGGACTACTTCACCGACAAGGCCCCGCTCACCACCCTGGACCAGCTCGCCGTCGCCCGGGAGGCGGTCGAACGGACGGGCCGGAAGTACGCCGTCTACTACTCGGAGCGGATCCACGTCGAGGCCGCGGTGCTCACCGGCCAGCTCATCGAGCAGGGCGCGATCGGCCGGGTGCTGCAGTTCGTCGGGCTCGGCCCGCACCGGCTGGGCGACCCGTCCGCACGTCCGGACTGGTTCTTCGTCAAGGACCAGTACGGCGGCATCCTCTGCGACATCGGCAGCCACAACTTCGAGCAGATGCTCCACTACACCGGTGCGACCGACGCCGAGGTGGTCAGCTCCTCGATCGCCAACTACCACCACCCGGAGCACCCCGAGCTCGACGACTTCGGTGACGCGCACGCCGTCATGGACAACGGCGCCAGCGGCTACTGCCGGGTGGACTGGTTCACCCCGGACGGCCTGAGCACCTGGGGCGACGGGCGCACCTTCATCCTCGGGACGGAGGGCTACATCGAGATGCGCAAGTACGTCAACGTGGCCACCGAGGCCCGGCCCGGGCACGTCTTCCTCGTCGACGGCGGGGGTGAGCACCACATCAGGGCGGAGGGGACGGTCGGCCACCCGTACTTCGGCCGGCTCATCACCGACTGCCTCGAGCGGACCGAGACCGCCATGACGCAGGAGCACGCGTTCAAGGCGGCCGAGCTCAGCGTGCGGGCGCAGAACCAGGCGCGGGTGCTGCAGAGCCAGGCGGGGCAGGCATGAGCCGCGTCCGGCTCGGCCGGGCCCCAGCCCGGTTCGGGCAGGCGGTCCGATCCCGGTTCGAGCAGGCGGGCTGAGCCCGGTTCGGGCAGGCGGGTCAGCGCCCGGTAACCTGTTCCCCGGTCCCCGCCCTCGTAGCTCAGGGGATAGAGCACCGCTCTCCTAAAGCGGGTGTCGGCAGTTCGAATCTGCCCGAGGGCACCAGTAACGCCGCAGGTCAGCGACCTATAGCGACGACGGCCCTGGTCTGGGCGCCGGCCCGAGTCCGCACTGAGTCCGCAACGCCGCGAGCGCGCACCTCTCCGAGCTTCTCCGCCATGTCGTCGAGGTCCTCGTCGAAGAGGTCGCTGTAGACGTTGAGCGTCGTGCTCGCCTTGTCGTGACCGAGCATCCGTTGCAGCGCCAGCACCGAGGCCCCGGCGGAGACCGCAAGCGACGCCGCGGTGTGCCGCAGCTCGTGCGGCGTGAGCCCTTCGACGCCGGCGGCCGCGGCCGCCAGGTCGAACCAGTCGCGGCGCATGTTGCGCACGCGCACGGCGCCGCCGCGCGCCGCGGGGAACACCAGATCATCCCTGCCCTTGCCGCTGAGCCGCTCCGCCAGGTCCTCGGTGAGGAACGGCGGCCACGGCACGCTGCGCCGCTGGTGGTCCTTCGGGGAGGACCACACGAGCTTGCCGTCGACCTCGGTGACGGCCTCCTCGATCCGGAAGCGTCGCCGCAGCATGTCGACGTGTCGGACCCGCAGCGCGGCCGCCTCGCCGATCCGGAGACCGCAGTACGCAAGCACGAGCACCAGGTCACCCCACTCGTCGGCGGCGTCCGCCACTGCCTCGACCTGGGCGGCCGTGAGATAGCGCCGGCGAGTCAGCGCCTGCTTCGGTAGCTCGACCCCGCGGGCAGGGTTGACCGCGATGCGCCGCGCCTTCACCGCGAGCTGGAGCACGCCGGCCAGCACCCCCACCACCTTGCGCACTGTGCCACCCGCCAGGCCGGCGGCCACGAGCTCGTTGACCCACGCCTGCACCGCCTCGTGCTCGACGTCGACCAGGCGCACAGCTCCCCAGCGTGGGAGCACGTGCTGCTCGAGGATGGACTCGTTACGTGCCTTCGTGCTGGCGGTCCAGTTCGGGTTCTCCCGCCACGGCTCCGCCATGGCTCGCAGGGCGACGCGCCCCCGACCCGGCTCGACGTGATCCCCTCGCACCAGGGAGGCGGTCTGCGCATCTAGCCAGCGCTGGGCGTCCACCTTTCGCGCCCGGTGGGCCACGTGCTCCTTGCCGGCGGCGTCGCGGTACCGCGCACGCCAGACCGTCTCGCCCGTCTCCTCGCGCAGCGGCTTGCCCGTGTCCGGATCGAGGACCCGCCGGCCCTCGTCGTCGGTGACGTACCGGCGCAGCTTGTACCGCGAGACGCTAGCCATTACCGAGCAACCCCCTCTCGCGGGCGCGACGGACCCACTTAGAGGCGGTGGTGCGGGGGAGCCCGAGGTTGACCTCGACATGCCGGGCGGGAGGTAGGCCGAGGAGGGTGGCGAGGTTGTAGAAGTACGCCACCCACGCCAACGCCTCGTCCGTTGGGCCTTGCTGCCGCAACCGCGCGCGCGCCTCGTCATCGAGATTCGGCGTGATCGTGACCGTGTGTTGAGCGGGATCCATGCCGTGCTTGGCGACGTCGATCGCACGTGCGTGGGGTCCGACCAGCCCCGTCCTGCGCCGCGCTCGCGGCTCCACGACCAGCGCGAGAGCCTCGCGCGTGAGCTCACCGACCTTCACGCTGCGCAGTGTCGTGCTCGCTATCGGGGGGCTGCCCTTCTGGGCCGCCACCTTCACCGCCACCGGCCTGAGCCCGTCGTCGTCGGTCATGTCGATCGTCAGCGCCACATCGTAGAGCGCCCCCTCTAGCTCGACTCCCTCGCAGAGCACCGTGACCGGCACGCGCACCCATAGTCCCGGCCCGACCTCTGTCGAAGGCGGGTCGCCCTCTGTCCGAGCGCTGATCCTCATAGCGCCCCATCATTGCCAACGGGAGCACCACTTGACAAGCCTGCACCTCGATGGTTCAGTGACGACATGGCTGAACCACACGAAAGGGGAGTTGCCGTGAGTGACCTGCTGACGCTGGCTGAGGCTGCTGAGGTGCTGCGAGTGCCGGAGGCGACCCTGCGCTACTGGCGCCACATGGGTACCGGCCCGAGCTCCGCACGCATCGGCCGCCGTGTCGTCTACGACCGTGAGCGGCTCCAGCGGTGGGTGGACGAGCAGTTCGCTGCCGGCCCCAGCCGCGAGACCACCAAGGCAACCGCCTGACCGACGACAGAGCCCCGGCGACGTGTGCAGCGTCCCGGGGCGTGGAACCCACCAACCGAGGAGATGAGTTCGTGACAAGCGTACCGGCGACTGCCAGCGACGACGACTCTCACGCGTACTTCAACCCCGCCGACCCGACTGCACGATGGCACCTTGAGCCCGAGCGCGGCACAACCCCCATCGGCCAGACGTTCAGTGAGCGCTTCCGCGCCGCCGTCGCCGCCGACCCTGACCGGGAGCGCGCGGCCGCGGACCTGGCCGAGCTCGACCGCATCGACGCCTTGTTCGCCGCAGCGCCAGACCCCGCGGACTTCGCCCCCGCGTGGGCAGAGTCGTCCGCGTCGTGGTCCGTCGACCCCGACGCCGGCACGCTGTTCACCACCCACACCCTCGACGTGCCCCTCACGCCGCGGCGCGCGAACCTCGCCGTCTCGATCGACCGTGAGGACACCTGGCGCGACGGCAAGCACGAGCCCGGCGAGCCGCACATCGCCGCGTGGGTGAACGAGGGGACCACGCTCGACAACGAGGCCGCCATGGCGCTAGCACTCGCCCTTGCTACGGCGTCCGGGCGACTGGCCTACATCGCCGGCCGACGTCCCAGCCGCGGCGGTGCCCGGTGAACGGCCGGCCCGAGACGTGGGGCGCAGCGATCGAGGCCTACGCCCGGTACCAGCGCGCGGGCGGCAGGGCCCTCGGCACGATCCGCGTGCACCGCTCCTACCTCGGCCGGCTCCGCACGGTGGCATCCTCGCCGTGGACCGCGACGACCGGCGACCTCGTGACCTTCCTCGCCGCGGGCGACTGGAAGCCCGACACCCGCAAGTCCGCACGGTCCGCGCTGGTGACGTTCTACCGGTGGGCGATCGACATGGGCCACTGCGAGACCAGCCCCGCCGAGCGGCTCCCCGGCATCAAGGTCCCCACCGCCGCCCCGCGTCCCGCCACCGATGAGGCGATCGCGGCCGCCCTCGCCCGGGCCACGCCCGACGTGCGGCTCATGATCCTGTTCGGCGCCTTCGCCGGCCTCCGTTGCGCGGAGATCTCCGCCGTCCACCACGACGACCTCCGCGACGGCCTGCTCTACGTCAACGGCAAGGGCGGCAAGCTCCGCGCCGTCCCGCTCGAGCACCCCGAGCTCCTCGCCGCCGTCGCCGCGGCCCGGTCGTGGCTGTTCCCCTCGCCCTACGGCGTCGACCAGCACGTCACCCCCGGCCACGTCGTGCACCACCTCTCCGCCGTCCTGCCCGCGGGCGTCACCGGCCACCAGCTCCGCCACCGGTTCGCCACCGCCGCCTATGCCGGCACCCGCGACATGCTCGCGGTCGGGCAGCTCCTCGGCCACAGCAAGCCCGAGACCACCCAGCGCTACGTGCGCCTGCCCGACGACGCGATCCGCGCCGCCGTCCGCTCCGCCGCCGGCCTTGGTGCCACACCGCCCGCCGCACCGAGCGGGCGTCACCTCCGCGCCGTCCCCCGAGAGGAGACCGCATGATCACCCCGGCCCACATGCAGGGCCAGCTACGCGCTGCCCTGATCCTCGCCCGCCAGACCGTGACCCTGCTCGAGGAGGTCACCGCCACGGCACCCCCGCGGACGCCGGCCCCCGCGGTCGCCCCCGGGCAGCGACGGCCCTACCCCTGGCGGGGCCGGACCCTCGAACTCACCGACGACGAGCGTGCCGTCCTCCAGGTCCTCGCGGACGGCGCCGACGATGACGGCGCCTACCGCCGTGGCCGCGAAGAGCTGGCCCGCACGTGCCGGATGGGTGCCCAGCGCCTCCGTGCGGCGCTGAGCGGCCTCAGCGCCCCCGAGGGCGGGCAACCACCCGTCCGGTCCGTCCCAGGCCCGCACGGCCGCACGGACTACGCCCTGACGGACGGCAGCGGAGAGGAGGCCCCGCAGGAATGACCGTCCAAGAGCTCGCCCCGTCGCTCGCCGGCCCTCAAGCCGTCGCTGAGCCCTGGCACGCGCACGTGGCCAGGTGCCCGCTGTGCCCCCGGGTCGCTGAGCTCCACCCACACGCAGCCCCGGAGAGCGCGACAACGGCACCCCACGCGAGAGTGCGACCCGCAGCCCCCGGCGAGCGCGAACACCGTTCACGGGTCGGGACTGGCCGGGACAGCCCCCTGCCCGGCCGTCGGCAGGTCCCAGCAGGTCGGCGGTCTGCCGCGGCTAGCCGCGCCGGGACGGGACGGGTCGGGGAGGTAACGCCGTGAGGCAGAGCGACACCCTCCTCGCCTGGGCCCTGGCCGCCGACCTGCCCAGCACGCGCCAGATAGGCCCGCACGCCGTGGGCCGCGTCCTCGCAGCTCTGACGCTCTACGCCGACGCGCAGGGGATCGCCTGGCCCTCGGCGCAGACCTTGGCCGGCGACGTCTCCGGCCTGAGCCGCCGCGACGTCCGCAACGCCCTCGACGCGCTCGCGGCCGCCGGCCTCATCGCCGTGGCCGAGGCAGCGCCCGGCCGCGTCACCCGGTGGCGCCTGTGCGCACCCCACCTGGCGGGATACCCCGCCACCCCTACAGACGTGGCGGGGTACCCCGCCACCCCCACCAGCGAGGACCTGGCGGGGTCCCCCGCCACCCACCTGGCGGGGGACCTGGCGGGGGACCTGGCGGGGTACCCCGCCACCCACCTGGCGGGGGACCTGGCGGGGGACCTGGCGGGGTACCCCGCCACGAAAGAGAAAGAGAACAACAACATGCATGCATGGGACGCTGAGCCCGAGACCACCACGGCGCTCGCGGCCGCTCCGGCTCCGCCGTCGCGCGCCGACGAGCTCGCCGCGGTGATCCTCGCCCAGCCTGCCGCCGCCACCCTCGACGGCGCCGGCCGCGTCGCAGCCGAGCACGCCGCCACCCTCGACGGCGCCGGGTGGGAGCCCGATGCCCTGGCCGCCGTCCTCGACCGCCGCCGCCGCGAGCTGGACCGGGCCGTCAACCCCGCCGCCTACCTCCGCTCCGTCCTGCGCGGCTTCGTCGCTGACGGCCCCCCGCGCCCCACCACCCGCACCACGACCGGGGCGAGCATGCTCTGCCCGCACCACGGCGTGCACTACCTCGACACCGCCGTCTGCGCGCCCTGCCGCGGCGACTTCAAGGCCGGCCAGCGCGCCCCCGAGGACGTCAGCGGCCACCTCAGCGCCGACGACCTCCAATGGCACCGCGAGCGCGAGCTCGTGTCAGAGGTCGCCTGAACCATGACCACCGAGAGGAGTGCCGCGATGACCCGCACCGACGGCCTACGACGAGACCGCGACGGCGAGCTCGTGCCCGAGGGCTTCGACCTCGCCACCGTGCACGTGTGCATGGGCATCACCGGCGGCCGCGGCCGCGGTTGGCTCGGCCAGGACGCCCAGGGCCGCCCGATCCCGTGCCCGGTGTGCAAGCCCCACACCGCCCGAGGCCGCGACCTGCTGCCCGCGAGCGCCGACCTCCCCACGGTCACGGGGGCAGCGTGAGCATCCTCGACACCATCACCCCCGCCGGGCCCTGGACCTTCGACCAAGCCGTCACCGACGCCTTCGACGACATGCTCTCCCGCTCGATCCCCGCCCACGACACCATGCGCGACCTCACCACCGCGCTCGCCGTCCGCTACGCCCGCGCCCAGCCCGCCGGTCGTGTCGTGGACCTCGGCTGCTCCCGTGGCCGCGCCCTCGCCCCGATCGCTCAGGCGCTCGGCCACCAGCGCTCCTACGTCGCCGTCGACACCTCGGCACCGATGCGCGCCGCGGCCGCCGAGACCCTGGCCGAGTACGTCGACGCCGGGGCGTGCGAGGTCCGCGCCACCGACCTGCGCCACGACTTCCCTGACGACGCTCCCGCCGCGGTGATCCTGTCCGTCCTCACGCTGCAGTTCACCCCGATCGAGTACCGCCACGCGATCCTCACCCGCGCCCACGACGCCCTCATGCCCGGCGGTGCGCTGCTCCTGGTCGAGAAGGTTCTCGGCGACGACCACCACCTCGACCAGGCCCTCACCGAGACCTACCACGCGATGAAGGGCGCCCACGGCTACAGCGCCGACGCGATCGCCCGCAAGGCCGCCAGCCTCGAGGGCGTCCTCGTCCCGGTCACCGACGCGTGGAACCGCGAGCTCCTCCGCGCCGCCGGCTTCACCCACGTCGACACCTACTGGCGGGCCCTCAACTTCGCCGGCTACCTGGCGGTGCGCTGATGGCCAACACCAAGCTCTTCCGCCGTCTCGACCTGTGGGGGCCACTGTCCAACGCCGTCAAGGCAATGCCCCACCCC
This sequence comes from Georgenia sp. M64, assembly GCF_038049925.1. Classification (NCBI taxonomy): domain Bacteria; kingdom Bacillati; phylum Actinomycetota; class Actinomycetes; order Allobogoriellales; family Allobogoriellaceae; genus Georgenia; species Georgenia sp. M64. The sequence goes on along the minus strand of NZ_CP145809.1, from coordinate 3,413,570 downwards.
CGAGCCGGCGGCCCCACGCACCTCCGCGTGTTCTCCGGCGGCTGCGCCACCGGCCGCGAGCCCTACTCGATCGCCATGCTCCTCGAGCACTACTGCTACCGCCACGACTTCACCGTCACCGCCACGGACGTCGACCCCGACCTCATCGCCCAGGCCCGCACCGGCGTGCTCACAGACGGCGAGGTAGCCCGCGCCCTGCTGCGTGAGGGGATCCTGACCCGCGACATGGCCGAGCGCTACCTCACCCGCGTCGACACGGCCACCTGGCAAGTCAAGCCCCGCGTGCTCGACCGCATCGACTTCACCGTGGCCGACCTCAACGCACCGGCCGGCCTCATCCCCGACCCGTGCCACCTCGCCTTCTGCGCCAACATGTGGCGCCACCTCAACCCCGACGGCCGCCACGCGCTCGCGGCCGAGCTCGGCGCGACCATGCCCGACTACGGCCTCCTCGTCATCGGGCCGAGCGATCTCTACTTCGGTGAGGACCCCAACGACCCCACGGGCCCCCTGCTGCACCGCCCAGAGTTCACCGTCGACATGCAGGAGCGTTTCCGTCCCCACCCCCGCCACCCGCTGATGTACCGCCCCCGGACCGACCGCGAGAGGCCCGCCGCGTGACGACCCCGCAGACCCTGAGCCCGCGCGCGGCCTACGCCCGTGCGAAGGCCGCCGCGCACCTCGCTCTCGTGGAGCACCTCGCGGCCGCCGTCGACGCCGGCCACGCCGTGCCCTGCCTGCACCCTGACGCCGGGCCCCTGTGGACCTCCGACGACCCCGACGACGCCGCCTGGGCCGCCAGTGCCTGCCGTCGCGCCTGCGACGCCCTCGACCGCTGCACCAGCTACGCCACCACCTACCGCGAGGACGGCGGCACCTGGGCCGGTGTCCCCGCGGCCCTCCCCAGCGGCCCCACCTCCTCCCGCTGGACCGACGACGACGGCGACCAGGAGCAAGCCTCGTGACCCCCACCCCAACCCGAGCCGGCGCCCGACCGGACGAACCGAAAGGAACCACCCCCATGCCCACCAAGACCGCCACCCCCACGCACCAGGACGTCTACGTCGTCCGCCGTGCCGTGTGGCTCAAGCCCCGCCCGGCCGGCCCCGGGGAAGGCCCGTACAGCGCCCCGTCCGCGAAGAAGGCGCCCGGGGAGTTCGTCAGCCCCTCCGAGACCACGCCGGAGTTCCTCGACAACGCCGTCACCCGGCGCCTGATCGACCGCATCCGCGTCCCCCTGAACCCGCCCACGGGTGCAGTGCGCCGGTCCGCGCCCGTGGCCAAGGCCGGCGAGGTCGACCTCTCCGACGCCCCCGCGGCGCCCATCGCCAACGTGGACGGCCTGATCGCGGCACTGGAGGCCGAGGGCTGCACGGTCACGGCCGCCGCCCGCTACCGGGCCCTGCTCGCGGTCAACCCCGCCGAGACCGAGACGCCCGCCCGGCTCCTCGACCTCACCCCCGAGCAGTACGCCGCCCACGTCCTCGACAACGCCGTGCGCGTCGGGGCCCGCCGCGCCATCGACAACGAGCGCGGCCGGATGCACGACCGAATCCGCCGCGAGGTCCGGCAGAGCATGGCCGCCGAGGCTGACACCTACCTCGACGTCCTGCGCCGGCCCTTCGACGCCGCCGCCGAGGAGGCCCGGAACGTCCGGGCCCTGGGCGTCGACCCACACGACACCGCCGAGAGCCTCATCGGTGACGACCCGGCTGTGGCTTCGTTCGCTTGGTGGCGGCGTTTTTGCAGCGCTCCGTGGCGGTCTTGTTGCCGCGATCACGCAGGACTGGCTGCAGGTAGGTGTCGCGGTCTGAACCGAGAGGGGTGCGCCCGGTCGGGGCCGTTTGGATCGCTGCCGCTACGTCAGAGTCCGAAGGCTCCGCCGCTGACGAGGATCACGATGCCGAGGCCGATGAGAACGATGGGGAAGAGGATGTGCTCCCAGCGTTCGAGCACTTCGGCGATCGGGGGGCGGGTGGCGACGAACTTTGCCAGGGCCACCAGGACCGCGACGAGCGCGAGGAAGACGATGCAGTAGGCGACTACTGCGAGAGGTTCCACGCTGAGGAAGACAGGGGTGTAGACGCCGATGTTGTCGCCGCCGTTGGCAAGGGTGACGCCTGCGACTGTCCACACGCCGACCTTCTTGCCGGCAACCTTGGCCTCGTCGTCATCGTCGTCATCGTCTCCGCGCCAGGCCTGCCATGCGGCCCGGAGGCCGAGGCCCAGAGGGATGAGACCGAAGTACGGGATGGCTGCCGAGGGCAGGAATGCTCCGGCGCCGATGGTCACCAGGACCGCGGCACCGAGGATGCCGGCGAATCCGAGGTACTGGCCGGCCAGAATGCGGGCGGTAGTGCCGCGCTGGCCTGCCCCTCGCGCGAAGAAGAGGGAGAGCACGATGATGTCGTCGATGTTGGTCGCTGCGAACAGGCCCATCGCCTGCAAGACCGAGGTGAGGTTCATGCGCCCTCCCCAGCTGCGTCGCATCCGGGAAGCGAGCAGGCGGGATCGATGCACGGGGCGTCTTCGTCCACTGCCAGGGTGGCATCGACCAGTGCCGTCAGCGCCTGCGCCAGGTGCGAATCGGCGATCTCATATCGTGTCCGACGGCCCTCGGGCTCGGAGACGACGATCCCGCAATCGCGCAGGCATGCCAGGTGGTTGGACACGTTCGGGCGTGTCAGGTCCAGATCTCGGGCCAGTTCCGCCGGGTAAGCGGGATGGTCGAGCAGGGTCAAGATGATCCGGGATCGAGTGGGGTCGGCCATTGCACGACCCAGGCGGTTCATCACCTCGAGACGCGAAGTAATAGTCAGCATGGACTGAACTATACAGCGTGCACTGAACACTCGGTCACAGGCGTCAGCCCAGATCGCATGCCCGCAAGGGGATCCTTCACCGGGACAGCGGCCGACGGCAGGCCGGAGGAATAGGCGTCGCGATAGGGTGCACCCCGCGCAACAGAACCGTTGCGAAAGGTCTAACACCCCAACGCAACAGAGTGGGCCGCCATGCGCTGCCACGGGCCCGTGAACTTCGGTGTCACAGGTAGCGGCAGACATCCTCGGGGGAGCACGTGGCCGGGTCGCCGGCGGCGGCGTCCTCGCGCAGGTCGGCGATCGTGGTGCGTAGCTGCGCGAGCTCGGCGAGTTGCCGGTCGATCACATCAAGGCGGGTGTCGAGCAGGTCGGTGACGTGCCGGCAGGGGGCCTGCCCCCGGTCGCGGATGTCCAGCACCTGACCGATCTGGGCCAGGGTCAGCCCGGCCGCTTGCCCCCGGCGGATGAAGTCCAGCCGGTCGAGCACCTCGGCGCCGTAGTCCCGGTAGCCCGCCGGGGTGCGGTCCGCGGCGGGTAGCAGCCCGACCTCCTCGTAGTACCGCAGGGTCTTGCTCGTCGTGCCCGACGCCCGAGCCACCTCACCGATCCGCATGCCACTCATTCTCCCCCTTGACCTTCCAGTGCACTGGAAGGTCGATCCTGAGGGCGATGAAGGAGGAGTTCATGACGGCAACGGCTAACAGCAGGTCGTATGACCTGGCAATGATCGGGTCCGGTGGGGCGGCGTTCGCGGCCGCGATCCGCGCCACCAGCCTCGGCAGACGGGTGGTGATGATCGAGCGTGGCACCGTCGGCGGTACCTGCGTGAACACCGGGTGCGTGCCCTCTAAGGCCTTGCTCGCGACCGCCGAGGCCCGCCACGTCACACTCGACGCCTCCCGGTTCCCCGGCCTGCCGCTCCCCGAAGTCCGGCCGGTCGACATGCCCGCCTTGATCGCCGGCAAGGATCGGCTCGTCGGGTCACTGCGTGGCGAGAAGTACCTGGACCTGGCCACCGAGTACGGATGGGATCTCCACCCCGGGGACGCCACGTTCGTCGGCACACCCAGCGAGCCGGCACTGCGCGTCACCGGCCCTGACGGCACGGTGGAGACGGTCCGGGCCGCGCACTACCTCATCGCCACCGGCTCCAGGCCCTGGGCGCCGCCGGTCCCCGGCCTGCAGGAGGCCGGTTACCTGACCTCGACCACCGCGATGGAACTGGACCACGTCCCGGAGTCGCTGCTGGTCATCGGCGGCGGCTACGTCGCGATGGAGCAGGCCCAGCTCTTCGCTCGGCTCGGCGTCCGGGTCACCATGCTGGTCCGCTCACGGCTGGCGTCCCAGGAAGAACCCGAGGCGTCCACCGCCCTGGATGAGATCTTCACGGACGAAGGCATCCAGATCATCCGCGGCGCGGTGCCCAGCGCGGTCCGCCGCGACCCGGCCACCGGCGAGGTCACGGTCACTGCCACCACCACTGACGGCTCACAGGAACTCCGGGCGGCCGAGGTACTCGTCGCCACCGGGCGCCGCCCGGTCACCGCCACGCTCGGTCTCGACACCGTCGACGTGCGCACCGGCGACCACGGCGAGGTGGTCGTCGACAGCCATCTGCGCAGCACCAACCCGCGCGTCTGGGCTGCCGGTGACGTCACCGCCCACCGTCAGTTCGTGTACGTCGCCGCGGCCCACGGCGCCCTCGTCGCCGACAACGCCCTCACCGGCGCCGGCCTCGAGGTCGACTACCGCCACCTGCCCCGGGTCGTGTTCACCAGCCCCGCCCTGGCCGCCGTCGGGATGACCGAACGGCAGGCCTCCGCTGCCGGGATCCGCTACGACAGCCGTGTCCTGTCACTCGCGCACGTCCCACGCGCGATCGTCAACCGCGACACCCGCGGGTTCATCAAGATGGTCACCGACGCCGACACCGGCCGCATCATCGGCATTACCGCCCTGGCCCAGGACGCCGGCGACCTCGCCGCCGCCGGGGTCTACATGCTCGAGGCCGGCATGACCACCAGCCAGGTCGCCAACCTCTGGAGCCCCTACCTGACCATGGCCGAAGGCCTCAAGCTCACCGCGCAGGCCTTCACCACCGACATCGCCAAGCTCTCCTGCTGCGCGGCGTGAACCTGCCCCGCACACAGGGACACCGATAGGGGACCGCCTCGCCCCGGGGCGCGAGACAAGAAAATGGGCGCCGATCAGCCCTACTTACTGGCACCCCTGCGTATCGGACCTGCAACCACCGGGGAGTTCAGTCGATGCAAGAACTCCCGTCCCAGGCCTATATCTGGACGTCTTCACGACCTCTACGTGCTCGACCCGACGAGGACAGCACTGGACGACGCGATGACCGCCTTGCGGCGCCGCCATGAGGCCGCGGTCCGTTTGGGCCGCGTCACCGCACCACCATGACCACGATCGTCACCACGTAAGCCGCGGCGACCAGACCGATCCCCAGCAGGGTGAGCACCACCCCGCGCCGGGCCGGCCGCTGGCCCTCGTCCGGCCCGGGGCCCTTGCCGTGCTTCGCGGTCATCGCGCGCTCCTAAGACGTTGCTCAAGCATGTGCGGCTCTCGCGAGCGGGCTTCCGTGCCGAGTGCTACCAGCTCAGGTCGTGACAGCCGTCGCTGCCGGCGCCCTCCACCTGCAAGGTGGCATGGGCGATACCGTAACGGTCGCGCAGCACCCGGCGCGCGCCGGCAAGCACGGCGCCGTGGTCCGCGCCCTGGTCAGCGACCAGGTGGGCCGTGGCCACGTTCATCCCCGACGTCAGGGTCCACAGGTGCAGGTCGTGGACCTCCTCCACCCCCTCGACCGCGTCCAGGTCACCGGCGACGTCCTCCGGGTCCACCCCTTCCGGGGCGTGCTGGCCCAGCACCGCGATCACCTGCCTGCCCAGAACCACTGCCCGGATGATGACGAAGACCGCGATGAGCGCCGCGACCACGACGTCCCAGATCGGCTGGCCGGTGAGGATGATCAGCACGCCGGCGACCATGACACCCACCGACCCGGCGGCGTCGGCGATCACCTCGTAGTAGGCGCCCTTGACGTTCAGGCTGTCCTTGGCCCCGCTGCGCAGCAGCAGCATGGAGATGATGTTGATCACCAGGCCGGCGAAGCCGACCGCGAGCATAGCGCCGGAGGCCACCTCCGGCGCGTCGCCCAGCCGGCTGATGGCCTCGACCACCACGTACACCCCGACCGCGAGCATCGCCAGCACCGCCAACGCCGAGGCGAACACCTCGGTCCGGTAGGAGCCATAGGTGCGTCGCCCTGTGGAGTCCGGCCGGCTCGCGATGCGCGTCGCCAGCAGCGCCGCACCCAGCACCACCACATCGGCAGCCATGTGCCCGGCATCCGACAGCAGCGCCAACGACCCCGACACCAGCCCCGCGACCAGCTCGATCAGGAAGAAGCCCGCCGTCAGGGCGAACGCCCCCGCCAGCCGCCGACGGTAGCGGCCACCGGCATGCCCGGTCGCCGGGGCATGGCTGTGTCCCGCCCCCATCAGCCCTGCCCCTCGTGGCGGGCGTGCTCACGGGAGACGTCCAGCAGCATCCGCACATGCCCGTCAGCGAGGCGGTAGTACACCATCCGCCCCTCCCGGCGGTTCTCGACCACCCCAGCGGTACGCAGCACCCGCAGCACCTGGGACACCGACGCCTCCGCGACATCGACCGACGCCGCCAGGTCACACACGCACAGCTCGCCGGCCTCCAGCAACGCATAGAGCACCCGGGCACGGCGCGGGTCCGCCAGGAGCTTGAACAGCCCGGCCAACCTGCCGGCCTCGCGCTCGTCGGGGATCCTCTCCCGGGTCAGCGCCACCTTCTCCGGATGGACGGCGGTGACCTGACACGAATCCAACGGCGTCACACTCATGCCACGACCATACACCAATGCAGATGGGCAGATATCAGCAGCGGGAGCCACACACGAGAGGTCAGCAGGTTCTGTATGGTCAGCGCATGCTGACTATTGCCTCGCGGCTGGACGTGATGAACCGGCTGGGCCGGGCGATGGCCGACCCGACCCGCTCCCGCATCCTCATGACACTCCTCGAGGGCCCGAGCTACCCGGCGGTACTCGCCCGCGACCTAGGGCGTGTCTCCTAACCGTTTGAGCCAGAGGGTGATGGCTCGGAGGATGGCGCCGCCGCGGTAGGTGAGGGCGAGTTTGTCGTAACGGGTGGCGAGGCCGCGCCATTGCTTGTCTTCGTTGAAGCCTCGTTCGACGACGTTGCGGCCCTTGTAGTCCTCGATGTCGTAGCTGACCGGGCGCCCGCCTCGGGAGCCGCGACGCCTGCGGTGCCCTTGCTGATCAGACGGTTCGGGGATCACCGCGATGATCCCGCGTTCGCGCAGGTGGGTGCGGATCGCGCGGGACGAGTACGCCTTGTCTCCGCGGACCCGGGCGGGGCGGGTGCGAGGCCTGCCAGGCCCGCGCCGGGCGACGCGGAGGTGATCCATCAGGACCGGGAACATCGGTGCGTCACCTGCCTGACCGGGACCGACGAGGATGACCAGCGGGAGACCGCGCCCGTCGACGAGGTGATGGATCTTCGTGCTCAATCCGCCTCGTGACCGGCCGATCGCGTGATCAGGCGGCTCCTCGCGCAGATTCTTGTAACTCGATAGAGCCCCCTGTGTCGCGCGGGAGGTTCGTCGCGTGCTGATGCGCACGGTTGACCGTGGAGTCCACGCTGATGGCCCAGTCGATCTCGCCTGCAGCATCCGCATCGGCGAGGACCTCCGCGAAGATCCGATCCCAGGTGCCGTCGCCGCTGAAGCGGCGGTGTCGCTTCCATACTGTCTGCCACGGTCCGAACTCGGCCGGCAGATCGCGCCACGGCGACCCCGTCCGGAACCGCCACACGATCCCCTCGACCACTCGGCGGTGATCCTGGAACGGCCGACCCCCCTTCGCCGAGGCGACTGGCATCAACGGCTCGATCCGAGCCCACGCAGCATCCGAGAAAGACGAGGTTCGCGACACGCCTCCCAGCCTGCCGCCAACCTCACCCAGGAGTTAGGAGACACGCCCTAGCCTCGCGACCGCCGAGGATGCGAGAATGGCGATCGAGATATCCGAGATCGTCGACCCTCCGACGTTGCCCGGACCAGAAGGCGGTGAATGACTATGACCAGCGCTTACAGCGATGAGGCTCGCACCGCCGCCCGTGAACTGAGGGCTCGTCTCAAGCGCGACCTCGCCGCTGGTCGATTCGTTTCGTCTTCCACGGGGGTGCGCCGCGCTGACGCGGCTGCAGTGGCGGAAAAGCAGCCAGCCGTGATCGGGGTGCCCCCGCGCCGCAAGGGCTGATTGGACGTTATTCCGGGGGTATCCGCCGGGGCCCTCGTTACCGTATTAGTCCCGCCATGCCCACAGTGGTGAGACGGATGCGCTGACTGACGGGCTCAACGCCGATAACCTATACCCCTGCCCGGTACACGTACTGAAACGGTGGAGGTGAGTCGGTGAGCAATACGGCAACGCTCGGTGACGGGCGCACCGAGGAGGAGGTCCTGCAACTCTTGGTCGACGCCCTGCTCTACGTTTTCGACCCAGAACTCGGCATCGACATCGTCAACCTTGGCCTCGTCTACGACGTTTCGATCGAGGGTGGAGACACGGCGATCATCTCCATGACGCTGACCACACCGGCTTGCCCGCTGACAGCACAACTCGAGCACGACATCGAGCTGCAACTGCGCGACGTCATCCCGCATCACCGCATTGCCTGGGTCTGGTCGCCGCCTTGGAACACGGCCCTGATCACCCCGGACGGGCGCGACATGCTGGCCGCGATCGGAATCCGGGTGTAGCCGACGGGAATACCCTAGGGGGGTAGGGGTGTTACGGTTGAGAGCAGCGCGGATCAGCGCTCTCACCGACGGAAGGAAACCCATCATGGCCACCAACGAGTACCAGGTCACCGGCATGACGTGCGGACACTGCGAGATGTCCATCCGTGAAGAGGTCTCCCAGATCCCCGGCGTTGAGGACATCCAGGTGAGCGCCCAGACCGGCAAGCTCGTCGTGTCCTCGGACGCCGCGATCGATGACGCGGCTGTGCTGGCCGCGGTCGACGAGGCCGGCTACTCGGCGGTGCGCTCCTGATGAATGCTGCGGGACGACTGAGCCTCTACGCCCTCGGCGTTGCCGTGGCGTTCGGCGGATCATTCGCGATCGCTGGCGCTGTCGTCCCGGACAGCGCGGTCGCGAACTGGACTGCCGCCGCCGACCAAAACTCCATGGAGGACCACGCAGGCATGAGCGACACCACGACCGCCACCGTTCCCGGGGTGGCCCTGTCCGCATACGGGTACCAGCTCAGCCCGATCACCACGCCGACCACGGTCGGCGAATCGGGCGAGCTCAGCTTCCAGATCCTGGACGCCGACGGTCACCCGCTCACCGACTACGAGACCACGCACGAGAAGGACCTGCACTTCATCGCGGTGCGCACCGATGGAACCGGGTTCCGGCACGTGCACCCCACCCTCGATGAGGCCAGCGGCACCTGGTCGACGTCGTGGGAGTGGGACGAGGCAGGAACCTATCGGGTGTTTGCCGACTTCGTGCCGGACGTTGCGGACGGCCCCGACAAGGTCACCCTGACCCGCACGATCGACGTCGCCGGCGACTTCACCCCGAACCCGCCCACCGCCACGTCCACCAGCAGTGACGTCGACGGGTACACGGTCACCCTCGACGGGGACCTGATCGCGGGGGAGAGCTCCGAGCTGACCCTGTCGGTTACCCGCGACGGCCAGCCGGTCACCACCTTGCAGCCCTACCTCGGTGCTTTCGGGCACCTGGTCGCACTGCGGGATGGCGACCTGGCCTACCTGCACGTGCACGCCGAGGGCGAGGACCCGCAGGCCGGAGACACCGCCGGCCCGGACATCCGATTCGCGACGGACGTCCCCACCGCCGGCCGCTACCTGTTCTACCTGGACTTCCAGGTCGATGGACAGGTTCACACCGCCGAGTTCGTCGTCGACGCCGGTCACGGCACCGGCGAGCAGACGACGGATGACTCACACAGCGGCACCGGCGACGGTCACTGACCGTTCCCGCGAGCCCTGAGAGAAGAAGGAACATCATGAGCACCACAGCCCCCGCAGGCTCAGCCGCGGACTCCGCGGTCGAACTTCAGATCGGCGGGATGACCTGCGCGTCCTGCGCGAACCGCATCGAGAAGAAGCTGAACAAGCTCGACGGTGTCGCGGCCACGGTGAACTACGCCACCGAGAAGGCGAAGGTCACCATCCCCGCCGGGTACGACCCGGCCCTGCTGATCGCCGAGGTCGAAAAGACCGGTTACACCGCCGCGCTCCCGGCCCCGAAGAAAACCAAGAACGACCCCGGCCAGGCCGCGGACGCGGATGACGCCGACCCGGAACTGACCAGCCTGCGCAACCGGCTGATCGTCTCCATCGTGCTCAGCGTCCCGGTCATCGCGATGGCGATGATCCCCGCACTGCAGTTCACCTACTGGCAGTGGGCGTCGCTGGCGCTGGCCGCACCGGTGATCGTGTGGGCGGCGTTCCCGTTCCACAAGGCCGCATGGGCGAACCTCCGCCACGGGGCGGCGACGATGGACACGCTCATCTCGATGGGCACCACCGCGGCGTTCCTGTGGTCGCTGTACGCGCTGTTCTTCGGTACCGCCGGCACCCCCGGGATGACGCACCCGTTCGAGTTCACCCTCGCCCCCTCGGACGGCGCGGCGAACATCTACCTCGAAGTCGCCGCCGGGGTGACGATGTTCATCCTCGCCGGCCGCTACTTCGAGAAGCGCTCCAAGCGTCAGGCCGGCGCCGCACTGCGCGCCCTGCTCGAGCTCGGCGCGAAGGAAGTGTCCGTGCTGCGCGACGGCGTGGAGACGAAGATCTCCATCGACGACCTCCAGGTCGGAGACGAGTTCGTCGTCCGGCCCGGTGAGAAGATCGCCACCGATGGTGTAGTGGTCTCGGGGACCTCCGCCGTGGACGCGTCCATGCTGACCGGCGAATCCGTCCCCGTCGAGGTCGGAGAAGGCGACCCGGTCACCGGCGCCACCGTGAACGCCGGCGGCCGTCTGGTCATCCGCGCGACCCGGGTCGGCTCGGACACCCAACTGGCGCAGATGGCCAAGCTCGTCGAAGACGCCCAGACCGGCAAGGCCGAGGTGCAACGCCTCGCCGACAAGATCTCAGGTGTGTTCGTGCCGATCGCAATCCTCATCGCCGTGATCGCGATGGGTGCATGGCTCGGCGCCGGGTTCCCCGTCGCCGCCGCGTTCACCGCCGCGGTCGCCGTCCTCGTCATCGCGTGCCCCTGCGCCCTGGGTCTTGCCACGCCGACCGCACTGCTGGTCGGCACTGGTCGCGGCGCGCAGATGGGCATCCTGATCAAGGGCCCGGAAGTGCTGGAATCCACCCGCAAGGTCGACACCGTCGTACTGGACAAGACCGGCACCGTCACCACCGGCAAGATGACCCTCACCGACGTCATCACCGAGCCCGGCACCGACCGGGACGAGCTGCTCCGCCTCGCCGGAGCGCTCGAGGACGCCTCCGAGCACCCCATCGCGCAAGCCATCGCCAAGGGCGCCACCCAGCAGGTCGGGACCCTACCCGCCGTGGAGGGCTTCACCAACCTCGAAGGCAAGGGTGTGCAGGGCGTCGTCGACGGGCACGCGGTCCTCGTCGGCCGGGAATCGCTGCTCGCCGAATGGTCCCTTCACCTGAGCGGAGAGGTCGCGCTGGCCAAGGCGCAGGCCGAGAGCGAAGGCAAGACCGTCGTCGCCGTCGGCTGGGACGGAGCCGCCCGCGGCATCCTGATCGTCGCCGACACCGTCAAGCCGACCAGCAAGGAGGCCATCGCCCAGCTCAAGGCGTTGGGCCTGACCCCAGTGCTGCTCACCGGCGACAACGAGGCGGTCGCCCGCCAGATCGCCGCCGAGGTCGGCATCGACCAGGTCATCGCCGAAGTCCTCCCCAAGGACAAGGTCGACGTCGTCACCCGCCTGCAGGGCGAGGGCAAGGTCGTCGCGATGGTCGGAGACGGCGTGAACGACGCCCCCGCGCTCGCGCAGGCCGACCTGGGCCTGGCCATGGGAACCGGCACCGATGTCGCGATCGAAGCATCCGACATCACCCTTGTCCGCGGCGACCTGCGCAGCGCAGCCGACGCGATCCGGCTGTCCCGCAAGACCCTGGGCACGATCAAGACCAACCTGTTCTGGGCGTTCGCCTACAACACGGCCGCGATCCCCGTCGCTGCCCTGGGTCTCCTCAACCCGATGCTCGCCGGTGCCGCCATGGCATTCTCCAGCGTGTTCGTCGTGGGCAACAGCCTGCGTCTGCGCGGATTCAAGAGCATCGCGCGCTGACCGGGCCACCCCGCCAGCGCACACCACCACCCACATCGGAAGGAACACCACCTATGTCCAGCTGTTGCAGCACCAACGCCCCCGCTCCCGGTGGACGCGAGAACCTCCTCGACACCACCACCGGCGCGGACATGACGACCTGCCCCGTGATGGAGGGCACCCCCGTCAACAAGGCCACCGCCGAGGCAGCCGGCCTGTTCCGCGACTACGAGGGCGAGCGGTACTACTTCTGCTGCGCAGGCTGCGGCCCCGCCTTCGACGCGGACCCGGCCAAGTACGCCGCCACCATGGCGTAATTCCTCCATCCCGGGGTCCACACCATCACGGTGCGGACCCCGGGAGACAGGACACACCATGACCGCACCCGCCCCCCGCACACCAGCCCCGGCCGACGCCCGCGCCTACCGCAACCGTCTACGCCGCCTCGAAGGGCAGATCCGCGGCATCACCGGCATGGTCGAACACGACCGCCCGTGCATCGACACCCTCACACAGATCTCCGCCACCATACGCGCCCTCGAAGGCCTGGCCCTGGCGCTCCTGAACGACTACCTCCGGCACGCCCACGCCACCGGCGTTCTGACCGAACCTCACACCCTGGCCGACACTCGCACCGCCGTCAGCGGCCTCGTCCGAACCTGACACCACTGCCATCGCAGCGTCGCCAACCGACACGCGTAACGGAAGCGAGCTGCACCACGTGACCGATCACCACGTCATCGTCCTCGGCGCCGGTGCCGCAGGCCTCGCCGCTACCGCCGCCCTCACCCGAGCAGAGAACGTCCGCGTCACCCTCGTGGCCCACACCGGAGAGACCCCCTCCATCCGGATGCACATCACCGGTGTCGCCTTCGGACCGACACTCCCGCACACCATCCACGCGCCCCTACCCGCAGTCCCTCTGCTTGACGACACCGCCGTCCACATCGACGCTGCCGCGCGCACCGTGACGCTGAGTTCAGGAACTCTGCTGCGCTACGACACCCTCCTCATCGCGACCGGCAGCCACCCCCGCGCCCTGGACCCGCACACCCCCGGCGTAGGGCACCCCGCGGTCGTGCAGAGAGTCACCACCTTGCACAGCCTCGACGACGCCGAAAAGATCCGGGAACGACTGCAGCACGCGGGCACCCCGACGCGCGTCGCCATCTACGGGGGAGGCTTCACCGGAGCGGAGGTCGCCTCATCCCTCCGAGACCGCGGACACCACGTTGCTTTGATCAGCCGCGCCCGCATCCCCGGACAATCCGCGTTCGGACCGACCCTTGCCGCCCGCATCGCCGCCACCCATCGCGCCCGGATCACCAGCTTCCCCGGCCGAACGATCGCCGCACTGCACCCCCGGGAAGACTCTGTCGGCATCATCCTCGATGACACCACCTTGCTCTCCGCCGACCTGCTCATCGTCGCCCTCGGCACCGACCCCACCGGCCCGTCACCGTTCACTCGAGGAGTCGACGTCGACGACCGCCACCGAGCCCGTATTGCCCACATTTACGCCGCCGGCGCGGCCGCGACGCACCACGACCACCATTTGGGTACCTGGCACATCGACCACTGGGCCGACGCCGCCGCCCAAGGCGCCCACGCCGCGGCCGCACTCCTCCACGATCACACCGGGCAACCCGACCCCGGCCCTTACCGGCCCCGGAGCGCCTACGGTGCGCTGATCCACGGCACCGCGATCACCGGGATTGGGTATACCCCGACCGCAGAAGAACGCTCCCTCCCCGGACCGGATCTCGTCATTGAGCACACCCTCCACGGTGCGCTGGTCGGAGTCGTCGCCGTCGACGCGGTCACCGCTGCATATCAGCGGGCTGAGCGCTTGCATGGGGTCCTGACATGAGCACACCATCACCCGCCGCTCGAGCGCGCGGCGGGTTCTGTCTCGCCGTGACCGGCACCATCCTCCTGATGGCCGCAGCGTCCGCGCCATCCCCCTTCTATCCGCAACTCACCCGCACCCTGCAGCTACCCGCCGTCGCCACCACTCTCATCTTCGCCATCTACGCCCTCCCGCTCCTGCTCGCCCTGCTCACCCTCGGGTCGGTGTCAGACCGGGTCGGCCGCCGCCGCATCCTCACCATCGGATCGGCCCTGCTCTCGGCCAGCCTCATCATGTTCTGGGCAGCCGACTCGTTCCCCGTCCTCCTCGCCGCCCGCGCCCTGCAGGGCCTCGCGGCAGGTCTGCTCGTTCCCGCGCTGAACGCAATGATGGTCGACTTCGAACCCGCCCGGTGGCCCGGCGCCGCCGCCCTCGCCAACACCGCCGCACCCATGGCAGGCCTCGGACTGGGTGCCATCACCGCAGCTGCCCTTCTGGACACACCCGGCGTCGACGCCGGTGCGATCTTCCTCATCCTGGCCGCACTGTTCACCCTGATCGGCGCCACCTCCTGGGCGGTTCCCGACTCAGCACGCCCCCGCACACGCGACCGCCGCCCGGAGAGACGGACCCGTCTGCCCGCCGTGACCCGGCGAGTCATCCTCGTGGTGGTCCCCGCGGTGATCGCCGGATGGGTCACCAACGGCATGTTCCTGGCCCTGGGCACCGGAATCGTCGCCACCCAATTCGACGCGGACACCCGAGTGCAAGAAGCCGCGCCCATCCTGGTCCTCGCCGCCGCTGGCGTCATCGGCGCCGCCTTCCTGCATCACTCCACCCCGCGCACGATCAGCCTGTTCGGCAGCGCCGCCCTCGGCATCGGCACACTGTTCAGCGTGCTCGCCCTGTACGGGCACACCTATCTCGGATATCTGGCCAGCGTCGCCATCGTCGGCGCCGGATTCGGCACCGCCTTCATGGGGGCGATGCGAACCCTCCTGCCCCACATCGAGCTCGCCCACCGCGCCCGCATCATGGCCGTGATCTACACGATCTCCTACCTCGCGATGTCAGCACCGGTCGTGATCGCAGGTCTGCTCGTGCCCTGGCTCACCCTGCCCGGCGCGACCGTGACCCTCGCAGCGGTCGTGGTGCTGCTGAGTGCCTCGGCCACCCTGACCCGACTGCGGTACGACGACCGCGCAGCCACGGGAATATCCAACCGACACCGCCTGTTGTGATACCCGTACGGGGTATACGCTGGAATGGTTCGTCGCATCCGTGATGAACCGACGGCCGTTTCCCGCCGTCGCACGAACGACAGGAAGAAAAACCCCCATGAGCCACGATCACGATCACCACCACGAGGCCCCCACCGGCACGCCGGCCGATGATGTCGTCGTGTGTCCGGTCATGCCGGGAAACACCGTCAGCAAGAGCGCGGCCGAGGCCCAGGGCCTCTACCGTGACTACGACGGCGAGCGGTACTGGTTCTGCTGCTCGGCCTGCGGACCACTGTTCGACGCCGAGCCCCAGAAGTACGTCACGGCCGCCTGAGCCCGGTGCCCAGCAGCCCCGCGCCTGGGCACCTCTCCTTCTTTTCCCGCCCCTCAAGGAACGACATGTCTACGCAGAACGTCCTGATCCTCGGCGCCGGTGCCGCCGGCACCGCCGCCGCCCGTATTCTCGGCAGCTCTGACGCGGTCACCGTCACCCTGATCGGCCGCACCGACGAAACGCCCTACAACCGCACCCTGGTCAACAAGGGCATCGCCATCGGGCTGCTCACGCCCGAGCAAGCCGCGCTTCCCGGCGTGGCCGCAATCGCCGACACCGCGGTCGAGGTAGACCCGGACACGCGGACCGTGCGGCTCGAATCGGGGCGGGTGGAACATTACGACGCGCTCCTGATCACCACCGGCAGCGCCCCCCGCGACCTCGGCGCGGGCGTCACAGCGGCCGCGGTGCCGGGAACGGGACGGGTCACCGCGCTGCACTCCTTGCGCGACGCGGTCGCCGTCCGGGACCTCCTCGCGGGCCTGGGTCGACCCGGCCGCATCGTGATCTCCGGTGCCGGGTTGGTCGCGGGGGAGACCGCGACGCTGCTGCACGATCGCGGACACGAAGTCACCCTCCTCGCCCGCGCGGCAACGCCCGGCATCAGCGTCTTCGGGACCGAGGTGGCCGAGACGCTCGCCGCCACCCACCAGGCCAACCTGCACACCGCGTTCGGACGCACCATCACCTCGCTCACCGAAACCGAGGACAGCGTGCAGCTCACCCTCGACGACGGAACGGTGCTGCCCGCCGACGTGCTCATCGTCGCGCACGGCACCACCCCGACCGCTCCCGCCCCCTGGGGGAGCGGCGTCGCGGTCGACGGCGAGTCGCGCACAGCCACCCCCGGCGTGTACGCCGCCGGGGGAGTGGCCATCCACAACGACCCCACGCTGGGCACCTGGCGCATCGACCACTGGGCGGACGCGGCCGCGCAGGGCGAACACGCCGCCCGCACCCTGCTCGCCGACCTGGGCGTCGGCGAGCAGCCCGGCACGTACCAGCCCCGTGCCCCCTTCACCGCCACCATTCACGGCGCCATGATCGCCGGCGCCGGCCTCACCGGCCACCACGGCAACGCCCGAGCCGAGTCCACCGACCCGCTGGTAATCCTCCACCAGCAGGGCAACATCCCCGTCGGGGTGCTCGGGCTGGACGCCGCACCCGCCGTGTTCGGCTGGATGCCCCACCTTTACACCCCGGTGCACACCGACGACGACACCCTCGCCGCCGTCGGTGCCGCCGGTGCAGACTCCAAGTAATCGCTACTGCACAGGGAAGTGAACTGATGACCGACCCGCACGCACACCACAATCACGGCGGCTCCGCAGCTGGAACCGCCACCGGCCACGACGACCACACCCCCGAACCGCCCACCCAGCACGACACCCACGCCGGCCACGGCGTCGAGCCCAGCCACGGCGAACACGCCGGTCACGGAGAGCACGCCGGACACGGCGGCGGCCACGGGGGCCACGCCGGACACGGCGACCATGTCGGCCAGTTCCGCCGCCTGTTCTGGATCAACCTGATCATCGCGGTCCCCGTGGTGGCGTTCTCGCCGATGTTCGCGATGATCCTCGGCTACGAGGTCCCCGGCTGGGCACTGTGGATCGCCCCGGTACTCGGGACCGTCATGTACGGATGGGGTGGCTGGCCGTTCCTGACCGGCGCGATCAGCGAGCTCCGCTCCCGCAAGCCCGGGATGATGCTGCTGATCGGCCTGGCCATCACCGTCGCGTTCTTCGCGTCCTGGGGTGCCACGCTCGGCCTGCTGCACCACGAACTGGAGTTCTGGTGGGAGCTGGCGCTGCTGATCGTGATCATGCTGCTCGGCCACTGGATCGAGATGCGCTCCCTCGCGCAGACCAGCTCCGCGCTGGACACCCTCGCCGCGCTGCTGCCCGATGAGGCCGAACGGGTCGAGGGCGACCAGATCGTCAAGGTTGCCCCCGCTGACCTCCGCGTCGGCGACATCGTCGTGGTCCGCCCCGGCGGCAGCGTCCCCGCCGACGGCAAGATCGTCGACGGCCGCGCCGACATGGACGAGTCCATGGTCACCGGCGAGTCCCGCCCCGTCGCCCGCGGTACCGGCGACCCGGTCACTGCCGGCACCGTCGCCACCGATTCCGGGCTGCGCGTGGAAGTCACCGCGACCGGCGATGAGACCACCCTCGCCGGCATCCAGCGGCTCGTGACGGAGGCACAGAACTCGTCCTCCCGTGCGCAGCGGATCGCCGACCGTGCCGCCGCACTGCTGTTCTGGTTCGCGCTCGGCGCCGCCGCGATCACCGCCGTCGTGTGGACGCTCGTCGGCAACCCGGACGACGCGGTCGTGCGCACGATCACCGTCCTCGTGATCGCCTGCCCCCACGCGCTGGGCCTGGCCATCCCGCTGGTGGTATCCATCGCCACCGAGCGCGCTGCCCGTGGCGGTGTGCTGGTGAAGGACCGCCTCGCGCTGGAGAGCATGCGCACCGTCAACACCGTCCTGTTCGACAAGACCGGCACCCTCACCAAGGGCGAGCCCACAGTGTCCGCCGTGGAGCCGGTCGGTGACCTCGACGCCGACACCGTCCTCGCCCTCGCGGCCGCCGCCGAAGCCGACAGCGAGCACCCCCTCGCCAAGGCGATCGTCCGCGCCGCACATGAGACGAACCTCACCCTGCCCAAGGCCACCGGGTTCACCTCCTCCCCGGCCGTGGGCGTAACCGCCACCGTCGACGGCGCCGAGATCCGGGTGGGTGGCCCCCGCCTGCTCGAGGACGTCGGCGCTGCCGAAGTCGACCAGGCGGACGCGTGGCGCAGCGAGGGTGCGATCATCCTGCACGTCATTCGGGACGGGAAGGTGATCGGCGGACTCAAGCTCGCTGACGAGATCCGCCCCGAATCCCGCCAGGCGGTCGACGCGCTGCACAAGCTGGGCGTCCAGGTCGTCATGATCACCGGCGACGCCGAAGCTGTCGCCAACGCGGTCGGCGCGGAGCTGGGTATCGACCGGGTCTTCGCTCACGTGCGCCCCGAGGACAAGTCCAGCAAGGTCGCCGAGCTCCAGAAAGAAGGCCGCAAGGTCGCGATGGTCGGCGACGGCGTGAACGACGCCCCCGCCCTCGCGCAGGCCGACGTCGGGATCGCGATCGGCGCCGGCACCGATGTGGCGATCGCGTCCGCCGGGGTGATCCTCGCCAGCTCCGACCCGCGCAGCGTGCTGTCGGTGATCCAGCTGTCCCGTGCGGCGTACCGGAAGATGAAGCAGAATCTGTGGTGGGCTGCCGGGTACAACCTGATCTCCGTGCCGCTCGCTGCCGGCGTGCTGGCCCCGATCGGGTTCGTGCTCCCAATGTCGATCGGAGCGATCCTGATGTCCCTGTCCACCGTCGTGGTCGCGCTGAACGCGCAGTTGTTGCGCCGCATCGACCTCACACCCGAAGCCAGCACCCGCGCCGTGCTGGACAGCTAACCGAAGGAAGACCCCTCATGTCCACACCCGCTGTGCAAGCCCCGCCCGCGCCCCACCACGGTTACATCACCGACAAGGACAAGTACCTCAACCGGCTCAAGCGGATCGAGGGACAAGCGCGCGGGATCTCCAAGATGGTCGACGACGAGAAGTACTGCATCGACATCCTCACCCAGATCAGTGCCCTCACCAGCGCGCTGCAGGCCGTCGCGATCGGACTCCTCGACGACCACCTCAAGCACTGCGTGATCGACGCCGCACGCATGGACGACGACGACGCGCAGAACAAGATCAAGGAAGCCACCGACGCGATCGCCCGCCTGGTCCGGTCCTAACCCGGACCTGGCCGGGTGGCCTACGCTCTTCACCTCCAGTGAAGAGCCACGGTGCCTTGGCCGAGCGGTCAGGCATCGGCCTGCAAAGCCGCCCAGACGGGTTCGACTCCCGTAGGCACCTCGATCAAACACATCCCGTTCAACGTCTAGGGCGTGTCTCCTAACCGTTTGAGCCAGAGGGTGATGGCTCGGAGGATGGCGCCGCCGCGGTAGGTGAGGGCGAGTTTGTCGTAACGGGTGGCGAGGCCGCGCCATTGCTTGTCTTCGTTGAAGCCTCGTTCGACGACGTTGCGGCCCTTGTAGTCCTCGATGTCGTAGCTGACCGGGCGCCCGCCTCGGGAGCCGCGACGCCTGCGGTGCCCTTGCTGATCAGACGGTTCGGGGATCACCGCGATGATCCCGCGTTCGCGCAGGTGGGTGCGGATCGCGCGGGACGAGTACGCCTTGTCTCCGCGGACCCGGGCGGGGCGGGTGCGAGGCCTGCCAGGCCCGCGCCGGGCGACGCGGAGGTGATCCATCAGGACCGGGAACATCGGTGCGTCACCTGCCTGACCGGGACCGACGAGGATGACCAGCGGGAGACCGCGCCCGTCGACGAGGTGATGGATCTTCGTGCTCAATCCGCCTCGTGACCGGCCGATCGCGTGATCAGGCGGCTCCTCGCGCAGATTCTTGTAACTCGATAGAGCCCCCTGTGTCGCGCGGGAGGTTCGTCGCGTGCTGATGCGCACGGTTGACCGTGGAGTCCACGCTGATGGCCCAGTCGATCTCGCCTGCAGCATCCGCATCGGCGAGGACCTCCGCGAAGATCCGATCCCAGGTGCCGTCGCCGCTGAAGCGGCGGTGTCGCTTCCATACTGTCTGCCACGGTCCGAACTCGGCCGGCAGATCGCGCCACGGCGACCCCGTCCGGAACCGCCACACGATCCCCTCGACCACTCGGCGGTGATCCTGGAACGGCCGACCCCCCTTCGCCGAGGCGACTGGCATCAACGGCTCGATCCGAGCCCACGCAGCATCCGAGAAAGACGAGGTTCGCGACACGCCTCCCAGCCTGCCGCCAACCTCACCCAGGAGTTAGGAGACACGCCCTAGGCCTGACCCGGTCGAACGTGTCGAACCACCTCACCTGCCTGCGGGACTGCGGCATCGTCGTGGCCGAGCCCGAGGGGCGCCAGACGCGGTACGAGATCGCCGACCCCCACCTGGGGGCGGCGATGACCGCGCTGGTCGAGGTGACGCTGGCCGTCGATGAGAACGCCCCGTGCGTGGATGCCACCTGCACGGTGCCCGGCTGCTGCCCGAGCGGGACCGTGGCATGAGGGCGACCACCCACACCCCCGTCGAGGAGCTCGAGACCGACGACGAGCACGAGACCCCGTGGTGGGCTGACCGCTCCGTCCTGATCCCCATCGCCTCGGGGGTCGCGTTCGTCGCCGGGCTGGCCTGTGAGTGGTCCGGCGCCCAGAGCGCGGCGCTGGTGCTGTTCTGGGTCGGTCTGCTGCTCGGGGCCTCCACGTTCGTCCCCGGTGCGCTGCGCAAGCTCGCCACGGGCAAGCTCGGCATCGCGCTCCTCATGACGATGAGCGCCACCGGCGCGGTCATCCTCGGCCACGTGGAGGAGGCCGCGGCCCTGGCCTTCCTCTACTCCATCGCCGAGGCCTTGGAGGACCGGGCGATGGACCGGGCGCGTGCCGGGCTGCGCGCGCTGCTCAAGCTCGTGCCCCAGAGCGCCACCGTCCTCACCGACGGCCATAGCGCGAGCGTCCCGGCCCGTGACCTGGCCGCGGGGCAGGTCATGCTGATCAGGCCCGGTGAGCGCATCGCCACCGACGGCATCGTCCGCAGCGGGCACAGCAGCGTGGACACCTCGGCGATCACCGGTGAGTCCATCCCCGTCGAGGTCGGCCCCGGTGATGAGGTGTCTGCCGGGGCGATCAACGCCGCCGGAGCCCTGCAGGTCGAGGCGACCGCGCCCGGCACCGACAACTCCCTGACCACGATCGTGAGCCTGGTCGAACGCGCCCAGGCCGAGAAGGGGCAACGCGCCCGGCTGGCCGACCGCATCGCCCGTCCGCTCGTGCCCGGCGTCCTGGTCCTGGCCGTGCTGGTCGCGCTCATCGGCTCACTCGCCGGTGACCCGCAGACCTGGATCACCCGCGCCCTGGTGGTGCTCGTGGCCGCCTCCCCGTGTGCGCTGGCGATCGCGGTGCCGATCACCGTGGTCTCCGCGGTCGGCTCGGCCAGCAAGTTCGGCGTCATCATCAAGAGCGGTGCCATCTTCGAACGATTCGGGGACATCGGGCACGTCGCCTTCGACAAGACCGGGACCCTGACCCGCAACCAGCCCACCGTCACCGCCGTCGTCCCCGCCGCCGACGTCACCGAGCAACAGGTCCTGGCCTGGGCCGCCGCGCTCGAGCAGCACAGCACCCACCCCCTCGCCACCGCCATCACCCACGCCGCCCCCACAATCCCCGCCGCCCAGGGCACCACCGAGGAAGCCGGCCACGGAATCCACGGCACCGTCGACGGCGCCGTAGTGCTGGTCGGCAGCCCCCGCTGGGTCGACCCCGGCGACCTCACCTACCGGGTCCGTGACCTGGAGGCCCAGGGGATGACGGTCGTCGTCGTCCACCGCGACGGCGCGGTCGCCGGGGCGATCGGGGTGCGTGACGAGCTCCGTCCCGAGGTCCCCGAGGTCATCACGACCCTGGCGGGCCAGGGCATCGACGTCACGATGCTGACCGGAGACAACGAGCGCACCGCCCGCGCCCTCGCGGCCCAGGCCGGCATCAGCGACGTGCGCGCCGAGCTGCGCCCCGAAGGCAAGTCCGCCGCCGTGGGCGAGCTCAGCGTGCGCCGGCCCACCGCGATGATCGGTGACGGCATCAACGACGCCCCCGCCCTGGCCGCGGCCGACGTCGGGATCGCGATGGGAGCCACCGGCTCCGACGCCGCGATCGAGTCCGCCGACATCGCCTTCACCGGCCAGGACCTGCGCCTGCTGCCCCAGGCCATCGCCCACGCCCGACGCGGACGGCGCATCGTCAACCAGAACATCGTCCTGTCACTGCTCATCATCGCCGCGCTGCCACCCCTGGCCATCACCGGCGTCCTGGGCCTGGCCGCCGTCGTACTCATCCACGAAGTCGCCGAGGTCCTGGTCATCCTCAACGGCCTGCGCGCCGCACGCACCCACCAGCCCACGCGCGGACACTGACCCCCGCGGACCAACGCGGCCCCACTGACCCACCGCCGGCGGTCCGGCGCGCCCTGAAAGGCACCGATGGAACTGCTCACCCCGATCCTGCAGGCGATCGGCCTGTTCGTGGCCACGAACATCGACGACATCATCGTCCTGTCCCTCTTCTACGCCCGCGGCGCCGGCCAGCGGGGCACCACCCGCAAGATCCTGCTCGGCCAGTACCTCGGCTTCGGGGGCATCCTGCTCGCCGCCGTGGTGATCTCCCTCGGGGCCCGCAGCTTCCTGCCCGAGGACGCCCTGCCCTACTTCGGGCTCATCCCCCTCGCCCTGGGCCTCTACGCGGCATGGCGAGCGTGGCGCAACCGCGGTGACGACGACGATGACGAGGCCAAGGTCGCCGACAAGCAGGTCGGAGTCCTGACCGTGGCCGCCGTGACGTTCGCCAACGGCGGAGACAACATCGGGGTCTACGTCCCCGTCTTCGCCACCGCGTCCACCACCGCGATCATCGCCTACTGCCTCGTCTTCCTCGCCCTGGTCGGCCTCCTCGTCCTCGCAGCCAAGTACGTCGCCACCCGCCGGCCCATCGCCGAGATCCTCGAACGCTGGGAACACATCCTCTTCCCGCTGGTCCTCATCGGCCTCGGCATCGTCATCCTCCTCGAGGGCGGCGCCTTCGGCTTGTAGCTCACGCCCGCGGCGCCCGACATCACTGGAAATTCAACGACGACTGACAGAACGTCGCGGTCCTCGGGAGCAAACGCTGTTACCTCTTCTGCGGCGGGAGGGGGAGGTCTGCGGCATGAGCATTGACCGTCCCGTAAGTGGAACCCTCATCGGACACCACCGCTACTTATCGAGAGGAACGACGGCACGCCTGGCGGGCTGTCCCGTAAGACCCGTCCGGTGAACTGTCCGGTGAAGGGAGGCTATATGACACACTGGGGAGCATGTCCCCCTTGAAGGTCGGCTATGCCCGAGTCTCCACCGACGAGCAGGACCTGACCGCGCAGCGTGACGGACTCGCGGCGTTCGGCGTCGATCCCAAGCGCATCTACGTCGATCACGGGCTCACGGGCCGCAACGCCGACCGTGAGGGCCTGCGGCAGGCGCTGGCTGCCTGTCGGGACGGCGATACGTTCGTGGTCACCAAGCTCGATCGGCTGGCGCGTTCAGTCCGTGATGCCCACCAGATCGCCGACGACCTCGCGGCGCGGGAAGTGAAGCTGAGCATCGCCGGATCGGTGTACGACCCGACCGACCCGATGGGGAAACTGTTGTTCAACGTGCTGGCGATGGTCGCCGAGTTCGAAGCCGACCTCATCCGTGCCCGCACCCGCGAGGGGATGAAGGTCGCCAAGGCCAAGGGCCGGCTGCGCGGGAAGTCACCGAAACTCACCCCCCGGCAAGAAGCTCACCTCGTCCAGCTACATGCCGCCGACGAGCACACCGTGGGCGAGCTGGCCGAGCTGTTCAGCGTGGGCCGCTCCACGGTCTACCGCGCCCTTCAGCGCGCCGAGCGCGGGCGCGAGAACGCCTTGCAGTAGGTGCGTCGTGGACGCTCGAGCGCGGTGGCGAATCCTCAGGCTCCACGTCGAGGACCAGGTGCCCCTCGCGCGCTTAGCTCGCGAGACCGATGTAGGGCTGCGGACCCTGGAGCGCTGGCACGCCCGCTACCGCGCCGACGGCTACGCCGGACTGGAGACAGCCTCACGGGCGGACACCGGGACCCGCCGCCTTCCGCCCGACCTCGTCGACCTGATCGAGGGCCTGGCACTGAGCAAGCCGCGGCCGGCCATCGCCACGATCCATCGCAAAGTCACCGGCATCTGCGCCACCCGGAGATGGCCGGTCCCCTCCTACTCGGTGGTGTGGGACATCGTGCGGACCCTGGATCCCGGCATGGTCACCCTCGCCCTGGAGGGCGCAGCGTCCTACCGCGACAAGCACGAGCTGGTGCTACGCCGGCAAGCAGAGCTGCCCAACGCGATGTGGCAATCCGATCACACCATGCTCGACATCCTGGTGGTGGGCACCGACGGCAAGCCCGCACGGCCATGGCTGACAACGATCCTCGACGACTGCTCCCGGGCGGTCTGCGGCTACACAGTCTTCCTGGGCGCACCGTCGGCGATGAACACCGCCCTGGCGCTGCGCCAAGCGATCTGGCACAAGACCGACCCGGCCTGGCCGATGTGCGGCTTGCCCGACGTGCTCTACGTCGACCACGGCAGCGACTTCACCAGTGACCAGCTCGCCCACACCGCCGTCGACCTCCATATCCGACTGATCCACTCCACCGTCGCCCGACCCCAGGGACGGGGCAAGATCGAGCGGTTCTTCGGGACCATCAACACCGAGCTACTCGCCACCCTGCCCGGACACATCACCGAAGGGGACCCCTGGCCGACACCGAAACTGTCCCTGGCCGACCTCGATAGCGCCCTGGAGGCGTTCGTGGCCACCTACAACGACCGCACGCACAGCGAGCTCGGAACCTCCCCGCGCAGCGCGTGGATCGCGGACGGCTGGCTGCCCCGAATGCCCGACAGCCTGGAAGACCTCGACAGACTGCTGTTGACCGTCGCCAAGACCCGCGTCGTGCGCCGCGATGGCATCCGCTTCCAGGGCCTGCGCTACGTCTCGCCAACTCTGGCCGGCTACGTCGGACGCTCGGTCGTGATCCGCTACGACCCCCGCGACATCACCGAGATCCGCGTCTTCGATCACGACGAATTCGTCTGCAAGGCCGTCAACCAAGAGCACCACGATCAAAAGGTCAGCCTCAAGGAGATCCAGGCCGCGCGCAACGCCCGCCGCCGAGCGCTGCGAGCCAGCATCAACGAACGCATCGCCCTCGTGGCCGCACCTACCGAGACGCCACGGATCACCGAAGCACCGGCTCCGGCGCCGAGGTCGGCGTTGAAGATCTACAAGGAGGACCTCAGGTGAGCCAGCGCTTCATCGTCACCAAGGAGCACCGCCGCTTCACCGAGTTCGCCGACGCCGTGCGCCGCGGGCACACCATCGGTTTGTGCTTCGGATCAGCCGGCGTAGGAAAGACACTCTCCGCGCGCCGCTACGCACACTACGAGAAGGCTCATGACCTGCTGACCTACTGGGGGCCGCGCTCCGACAACGACGCCAAGATCTACGCCGCCTTGAACCGGAGCCGCACCGTGCTCTACACCCCCAGCGTGCTGACCACCCCGCGGACCCTGAAGGACGAGCTGACCCAAGCCATCACCCGCACCAACATGTGCATCGAGCAGCACCTCGTACCTCCCGGCACGGCCACTCCCGAGGCCTGGGGATGGCGAGACGGCAGGAACTACGTGGAGCTGATCATCGTCGACGAGGCCGAACGACTGCGTCCCGCCGCTCTGGAACTGCTGCGCGATCGCTACGACCGCGACGACATCGCCCTGATCCTGATCGGCATGCCCGGCCTGGAGAAGCAGTTCAGCCACTACCCCCAGTTCTACAGCCGAGTCGGCTTCGCCCACCAGTACCGGCCCCTGGGACAAGACGAACTGCTGTTCGTCCTCGAGCGACACTGGCGATCCCTCGGCAAGACCCTCGACCCCGACGACTTCACCGACGCCCAAGCCATCGCAGCCATCGCACGGATCACCCGCGGCAACTTCCGGCTCCTCGAACGCCTCTTCCCCCAGATCCAGCGGGTCCTGAAGATCAACGAACTCGACACCATCACCAACGACGTCATCGAAGCCGCACAGAGCACCCTGGTCATCGGTGTCACCTGACCCCGCCACGAAGCGACCGAAGAACCCCGCCATTCAGCAGACGAAGTCACAACCCGGCCAAGGTCGCCGCGTGGCTGGAGTTCCGCGACAGCCCCGCCGTCGCCACGCTGGAGCGCATCACCGTGCTTCGCATCGCCCTGGCCGAGGTCCTCGGCGTCGGGGAGGGCCCCACCGGCGAGCACTCCGTGGGCGTCACCCGCCCCGCCCAGCCGTCCCTCGTGGACCCGCACCGCCCGCGCGAGCCCGAGCACGTCAAGTGGCTCGAGGCGGCACCGCACCTCGAGCTCGTGCCGCTGACCGGCGTGTCCGAGGACGACCAGCTCCGCGCCAGCGGTTACGACGTCGACCGCCTCCGCGCCGAGGCCCGCCGCCTGGCGGGCGTCACCGACTGACCCCACACCCCAGGCGGGCAACCCTGCCCGCCTGGGCCAACCCCAGCAAGGGAGCCACCATGGCAACGACCCACCGGCCCACGCTCGACAGGGCCATATCCGACCTGCTCGCCACCGCCCGCGAGCTCCGCTCCGACGCCCACAACCAGGTGCGGCGGACCTTCGCCCGCCGCAAGCGCCCCGCCGAGCCGGCGACCCCGCCCACGATCGACGTCGCCGCGGTCCGCGCCGCGGCTCGTGACCGCCGCGCCGCCCGCGAGGGCACCGACGACGCCCGTGCCTACGCCGCCGTCTACCCCGTCCCGGCGGCCGCCCACGGGGCCACCGACGCCGACGAGCGGGCCGTCTACGGCTCCGTCTACCCCGGGAGGGTCTGACCCATGACGCAGTACCTGCCTGCCTTCGCCCCGGGTGCGGCGATCACCTACGCCCCGACCGCTGCCGTCACCGGCGGCCAGGTCGTCGCCGTCTCCGGTAACCGTGCCGTCGCCCCAGCCGGCGCCGACAGCGCCGCCGTCGTCGGGGTCGCCGCCCACGATGCTGCCGTGGGCGACCAACTCGCCGTCCACCCGCTGACCGGGGTAGTGCACGAGCTCGTGGCCTCCGGCGTCATCGCCGCCGGGGACCGCGTGGCCACCGGCACCGCCGGCACCGTCGCTGCACTCGGCGCCGGTAGCAACCCCATCGGCACCGCGCTGACCGGTGCTCTGGACGGCGAGACCGTCACGGTGCTTGGCCGCTGAGACCGAGACGCCACGACGCCCCGGCGAGGGACTTGCCTCGACCGGGGCGTCGTGCCCGAGCCGGTAGGACGACGGTCACCCAAACCGTTCATCCACCAGTGACCACGACGCTACGCCCACCCGGTGACACGACCGCGGCCGCCACGCCCAACGCACAGTGCGCGCCTCGCTAGAAAATTGGCCTACCCGCCAGGACGGAAAGAGGCCGCCGTCTCCTTCGTCTCCCCCCGGGGGCTTCCAGCCCCGGGGGGACCCCGTTTGTGGCGGAATTGCAATGAAAACGGATCCTCCCCACCGCTGGGGACGCCACGCCACGGCCACCCCTCGCCGGCCCCGCGCCGGAGCTTGCTCCTTCGCACAGCGAGTCCGCAGCGAGTCCGCAGCGCACCCGTCGACCGACGTCGGGACCCATCGGTGCCCAACGGCACGAAACGGCGCCGTGGTGCCGATTCCGAGGCTCGTCAACGATGCCCGTCTGTCCCCATATCAGCCCCGAGCGCTCTCCTAAAGCGGGTGTCGGCAGTTCGAATCTGCCCGAGGGCACAGCGCATTGATGACGGTGTCGGCGCAGCACCCCGTTGCCCGCGGGGTGCGCCCGCTGCCCGGCCGGCCCTGCCGTCGGCGCCGCGAGGAGGGACGTGACCGGGATGCTGCACCTGGACGTCCCGGCGATCGTCCGAGCGAGCCACCCGCTGCCGACCGCCGCGGTCACGACCCTCACGGTCCTGCTCGGCATCTCCTCCGGGCTCGGTGCCCGCACCGTGCTGCTCGGGGTGGCCGTGCTCGCCGGGCAGCTGTCCGTGGGCTGGTCCAACGACCTCGTGGACGCCGCTCGGGACACCGCGGCCGGTCGCGGCGACAAGCCGGTCGCGACGGGGGAGGTCAGCGCGGCCACGGTCCGGGCGGCTACCGGCGTCGCCCTCGTGATCTGCGTCCTGGCGTCGTTGGCTCTCGGTGCCGTCCCCGGTCTGGTGCACCTGCTGGGTGTGGCCGCCGGGTGGGCGTACAACCTGGTGCTCAAGCGGACGGTGTGGTCCTGGTTGCCCTACGTCGTGGCGTTCGGGGCACTTCCGGTCGTGGTGCGCACCTCCCTCGACCCGCCCCAGGCCACGCCGTGGTGGCTGGTCCTCGCCGCTGCGATGCTGGGTATGGGTGCCCACCTGCTCAACGTCCTTCCCGACCTCGACGACGATGCCGCGACCGGGGTCCACGGGCTCCCGCACCGGCTCGGCGGGCGCCGCAGCAGCCTGGTGGCCCTCGTGCTCCTCGGCGGCGCGTCGGTCCTCGTCGTCGTCGGCCCCGCCGCGCCGGTTCCGGCGTGGGCCTGGGCGGCACTGGTCGGGGTCGCGACGCTCGTCGTCGTCGGCGTCCGCTCCGAGGGCAGGACACCCTTCCGGGTGGCGATGGTGGTGGCCCTGGTCGACGTCGTCGTCCTGGTCGTCAGAGCGGTCTGACCGCCTCGGCTCCGGCCACGACGGCCCTTCAGGTTGCCGAGGAGCGCACGGCGGCGGACCATGCGTGGCGAGCAAGGCACTCCTGACCCCGGTGCGTCGAGCCGTGCCCCACCGCGGCGACCGGCGGACCGCCGCGACCTGACCGGCGGGGCACAGGGAGGAGGCAGCAGGTGGCGAAGGGGTCGAGCGGTAGGAAGAGGTCGGCCGCGTCGGTGGTCGCCACGGGTCAGTGGACCGACCCGGACGGTATGCGCGCCCCGGCAGGGGAGGTGCACGCCTGGGTGCCGGGCCACAACCAGACCCTGTGCGGTCGGGCGCTGAGCCGGGAGCGGTTCGTCTGGTTCTCGCACGTCGGCTGGGCCGATGTCCAGCCGGCGACCGGCCGGCACGCGGACGAGGTGACGCAGGTGTGCCCGAGGTGCGCGGCCGGCATGGGCGCGCGGCGGGGTGAGCGCCGGTGGAGCCGCGTCGACCCCCGTCCCTGAGCGCCGCAGGAGGACGCACCATGGTGGGCAGGTGTCCGGACGCCGCCGTGCGGGTGCCGCTGAACCTCCAGCAGTGGCACCTCGTGACCTTCCTGCACTGGCGGGTGGAGGCGGCGCTGCTCCAGCCGATGTTCCCGCGGCGCCTGGTGGTCGACGAGGTCGACGGCTCCGGGTGGATCGGTGTCACGCCCTTCGTCATGCGTCAGGTACGCGCACCGGGGTGGCCCGTCCCCGTCGTTCGCGACTTCGTCGAGGTCAACGTGCGCACCTACGTCCAGGGCCCGGACGGCCGGGACGGGATCTGGTTCTTCTCCCTGGAGTGCGGCCGGCTGCCGGTCGTCGCGGCGCTGCGGACGATCGGCCTGCCGTACGTCCGTGCGCGCACCGCGGTGCGCACGCCCGGGCGGTCGCGCGTCGAGTACGCCTCGCGCCGGCAGCGCGGCGGTGGCGAGATGCTCGTGCGGGCCCGCCCGGGCGCACCGCTACCTGAGCCGGACGCTCTCGCCAACGGGCTGACGGGACGGTGGAACGCCTACACCGAGCGGTGCGGGAGGCTCTGGCGGGTGCCGGTCGAGCACGAGCCGTGGCCCTTGTGCGAGGCGCAGGCGCAGGTGGACGTCGGTCGGCTCCTGGCGGCGAACGGGTTGCCGACGCCGAATGCGCACCCGCTCGTCCACCACGCGCCGGTGGTTCACGTGCGGGTCGGGGCACCCCGCCCGGCGTGAGGCGTCCGTCCCGAGGCTCGACCGTCTCGAGGCTCCGCCGTCCCGAGGCTCGACCGTCCCGAGGCTCCAGGCGCTACGTCGGCTGCTCGTCAGTGCCGGCCGTGCACGTGGTCACGGACGTCTCACTCCAGCGCGGCAGCCCCGACAGGCGCACGGTCGTGGTCGTCCCCGCCGTGACGGTCACCGTGAGGTCGCACCCCTGGTCGACGGGGGCGGCGGGCATCCACTCGCTGTACGGCCCGAGGTCGGAGGAGACGGCGACGAGCATCGTGTGGTCGCCTGCCGGGACGGCGGCGTCCGGACCCGTGCTCGGGTACTCCTCCAGGAGCGGGGAGCCCTCCTGGAGGGTGCGGGTGACGGAGAACGGGTCGGCGTCGACGGGTACGACGAACCCGCCGTGGCCGGTGAACTCCTCCAGCGGCTCCTCACCAGGCCGGACGACGGCGCCTCCACGGTCGAAGATCACCACGGCGAGGTGCGATCCGGTCGCACCCCGCACGTCGGAGATCTCGACAGTCACCGTCCCGGTCGGGACGGGATCGGCGGCGCCCGACGTCTCCGCGGCCCCCGACGTCTCCGCGGTGGTGACGGGTGAAGGACCCGGCGGCGCCGGTCCCAGCGAGGTCACGCTGCACGCTGCCAGCACCCCGACGAGCACCAGCAGGCATGGTGGGCGGCGCATCTCCCGACACCTCCGATGTGTCGAGCGTCCCGCTCCGTCCACCGCCGCGCGAGGAACGAACGTCCCGGCGCTCTCACGCCGGGACGCCGCCTCACATGGGGTGGTGGTGGTCCGGCCAGCCGGCGTAGCCCTGGTGCATGCCCGGGTTCATCTCCCCCGAGAAGTGGTCGTTGTGCATGACGACGTGCTCGGCGAAATCCCGACCTGTGCCCGTCTCCGCCGCGCCGGCGGGAAGCGCGGTGATCGTGAGTCCGACGACGGCGGCGGCGACGAGTGCTGTGCGGGTGAGCTTCACGGTGGGTCCGTTCTGGGAGGTGGGGCCGGGGTCATCGAGTGCCCCGCCGAACCATCGAAGCACCACGGCGCCTGGCCCGACAGGCCCGACATCGAATCTTCGTCGAATCCACAACCGGCCCTCGTCACCCCGCGGCGGCCTCGGCCATGCCGCCGCGGAGCGACCGCAGAGCGTCCAGGAGGGAGCGGACAGCGGCGCGCCGGTCGCTCATCCGGGTCGCGGCGTGCAGGACGAGCGGTGGCAGACCGGCCAGCGGCAGCAGGCGCACCCCGGGCGGGACGCCGGCGGCCTGGATGGGGAGCAGGACCATGACCCCCACGTCACGGAGCACGTGCTCGAGCACCGCCCGGCTGTCGCGGGCCACGATGCCGACGAGCCGGGCCTGGGCGGCGGGGCGCACGTCGGCGAGCCAGAACGGCTCCATGAAGTCCGCCGGGAGGCCGGGGTCGTAGAGGAGCGGCAGGTCCACGACGTCGTCCACCGCCAGCGAGGCGGCCTCGCCCAGGGCGCTGCGCCGCCCCACGGCGACGATCCGCGACACCGCGGCGATCGGTGTGGAGCGGATGGCGGCGTGCCGGACCGGCCCGGCGGTGAGCTGGACGTCGACGCGTCCGTCGAGGAGCCAGGTGGTCATGAGCGGAAAGGGGGTTCGGCGGCGGAGCATCGACACGTCGGGGTTCTCGAGCCGGACCAGACGCTGGACGTCGGCGAGCTGCTCGTCGAGCGTGTCGTCGTCACCGTCGTGGGGGATGCCGACGACGAGCGTGGTGCCGCGGCCACGGCTCGCCCGCCGTACCCGGACCTCGTGGGCCAGCAGCGGCCCCAGCTCGACCGCGAGCCGGGCGCCGCCGGCGGTCAGGGCGACCACGCCGCCGGGCCCCCGCAGCAGCAGCTGGACCCCGAGCTGGCGCTCCAGCCGCTGGATGCGCTTGGTCAGCGTCGGTGACGTGAGGTGGAGCCGGGCAGCCGCTCGTCCGTAGTGCCGCTCCTGCGCGAGCACCGCGAAGCTCTCGGCGCAGTCCAGGTCGAGGTGCACGTCGTCCACCTTCCCGGCGCCGGAGCGCTCGCAGGTGCCGATCGTAGGGCCGCGGAGGTGTCCGGCAGAAGAGCCGGCGCCGCCGACCCGTCAAGGGGTGGTTCCAGGGAGGAACCACCCCTTCCCTCCTGCGTCGGGCCGGCCGGACGATCCACATGACGCACGGCGACCCTCGCCGGCGTCCGACCACCGGAGGTCACCATGCCCGCAAAGGTCCGTCTCGACCAGACGGTCGACACGAGGACGATCTCCAGGCGTGCGGAGCAGCTGATCGAGGTCGTCCGCCAGGGCTTCAACCTGCACACGCTCCAGTGGGCCCCGTTCAACGACAAGCACGCGGAGCTGGGCGGAGCACCCGGCGCGCCGCTGGCGCCGGCCGCCCTGCCCGAGCCGGTCGGCACCGGGCTCCGGGTGCGCTACCAGCACGGCACGATGTACCAGCGCCGCGACGGCGGCATCGCCTACGTCTACGGGGCCATCGGGCAGCGCTACGACGAGCTCGGCGGAGCGACCAGCTGGCTCGGGCTGCCGCTGACCGACGAGGCAGACCTCCCCGAGGGCGGGCGGATCACCGTCTTCGAACGCGGGGCCGTGTACTGGTGGCCCGACGTCGGGGCGATCGACCTCAACGACGTCGCCCTGCACTACTCCGGCCTCATCTGCTTCGGCGAGACCGACTCCGACGGCGACGAGACACCGTTCGAGGACGAGCCGTACGTCATCCTGGGACTCGCTGCGCCGACCGGCACCGTGGACGTGCGGTCGCAGGTCTACACCGACGTCGACCACGGCGACACCCGGCCCGACTCGCTCGAGCTCTACCGCGGCCGGCCGAGCGGCCTGGTCATCGGCGTCCAGCTCATGGAGCACGACTTCGGCGACCCGGACAAGTTCAAGGCGCGAGTCGCGCAGTTCGTGAAGGTGGCCTCGGAGGGCATCGAGAAGGGGCTGGAGTACATCCCGCTCGTCGGACCGGTCCTCTCCTACGGCGCGGAGGCGATCATGCCGTACCTCGAGGAGCCCATCGCGGACTTCCTCAACACGGCTCTGGACACCGACGACGACGACCTCGGCCGGGACGTCGTGACCCTCTCCGTCAAGCAGATGGTCGTGCTGGCCGCGCGGACGACGAACACCCACCACTACGGGGTCGAGTTCAAGGTCGAGACCAGGCTCCTCGGCTCGGGGCAGGGCGCGTCGTACAAGGTCTGCTTCTCGCTCGGCGGGGTGTAGTCGGCCGGCGATCTGTCGACGGCCTGTCGACGGCCTGTCGACGGCCTGTCGGCGGCCCGTCGGCGGCCCCGTCGGCGGGGGGCCCGTCACGCCCCGGCGAGGTCCCGCCGCCCGAACGCCCGCACGCCCGCGGTCGCCAGCGCGATGCCGACCGCGGTCATGACGAGGGCCGGTGCCGTGGCGAAGGGCTCCACCGGGACCGCCGCGAGGTGGTGGAACGGGGAGAGACCGACGACCTCCTCCGGCCAGTCGAGCAGCGGGCCCACGAGCTCGAGGACGTAGGCCGCCGGGGGCACCGACGCCGCGACGACGACCGTCAGCCTGGGCGCCACGCCGAGGACGAGCACCCCGAGCCCGGCGAGGACGGCCACGGCCGGCAGCGGGCCGAGCATCGCGAGGGCGGCGTCGGTGGCGGCGACGTCGGCGCCGGCGACCGCGGCACCGGCCCACGTCGCGAAGGCGGCGGCACCGGCGAGGAGGAGAGCGGCCGCAGCGGCACCGAGCACGTGCCCGGTCAGCCACCGGCGACGGGAGAGGGGCCGGGCCAGGAGCAGCTCGGCCCGGCCCGAGGCCTCCTCGGTGCGCGCGGCACCGAGGCGGAAGGCGAGCTGGACGGAGATCGCGAGCGCGATCATCGTCCCCGTCATTCCGAGGAACCCCCGCACGAGGTCTGAGGTGTCCATCCCGATGACGACGAGGATGTTCTGGAACCCGGCGTCCTCGGCGAGGAACTCCTCGATCGTGGGCACCATGGCCCCCACGACGCCGGCGCTCAGCGCGATCCCGGCCGTCCAGCCCAGCAGGGTGCCCAGGCCCGAGCGCCAGGCGAAGCCGGTCGGACCCCGCAGGCCCCACCGGCGGGACCGCGGGGGACCGCGCCGCGACAGCGTGCCGGCGCCGAGGTCGCGGCGCCCCCGGACGGCGAGGGCGCCGCCGACCAGCGCCGTCGTCACCGCCACCGGCACGAGCAGGACGCCCCACCGGTTCTCCCCGAACGGGCGGAGCTGGTCGGTCCAACCGAGCGGGGTCAGCCAGGCGAGCCAGGCCCGGGACTCGGCGCTGTTGGCGACGACGCGCAGCAGCACCGCGACGACGACGACGGACGCCGCAGCCCCCGACGCACCGGCCCGGGAGACGAGGAGCTGGGCGGTCACGGTCGCGACGGCGACCGTCGTCGCCGCCAGAGCCGCGATCGCGGCGCCGTACGCCAGCGCACCCTCTCCCTGCGCGCCGCCCGCGGCGAGTGCCGCGCCCACCGCGGCCCCGACGCCGACGCACCCGGCGAGCAGCACGCCCACCTGCGCGAGCAGCGCCCGGCCGGCGGGCACGGCTCCGGCGAGGACCAGCTCGGAGCGGCCGGCGGCCTCGTCGCCGCGCAGGACGCGCGTCGTCGTCGTGATCGCCCACGCGCACACGACGAGGGAGAGGATGAGGCCGGAGTCCCACACGGCGAAGCCGCCGACGGTGTCCAGCGCCGTGGCCGGGCCGGAGAGGATCCGGATGGTGGGGTCCTGACCCCAGGCCACCAGGGCGCTGCGGGAGGCGGCGTCGGGGTACCCGACCGTGAAGGAGACCGCCTCGACCACCATGTACAGGGCGACCCCGAGCATCATGGCGGCCGTGCCGCGACGCAGGAGCCGGGCGGTCAGCCGGGCGACGGCGCGGGCCGGCCGGGTCGGTGGTGCGGCGTGGGGGGCCCCGCGGCGTGGGACGGCGACGTGCCGTCGTTCGCCGGGGGCTACTGCCGTGGCCATCTCCACCTCCTCTCGTCGCCGACCTCGCGTGTGCGCTCAGTAGTAGGTCAGGAAGATCTCCTCCAGCGACGGCTCCTCCGTGCGCAGCCGGACCACCGGCACACCGGCGAGGCGTCGGAGGAGCGGGCCCGGCGAGCCGGTGACCGTGAACCGGACCGCGCCCGGGGTGCCCGGGGTCTCGACGGCGCTCACGCCGGGCACGTCGTCGAGGACCGGCACGGGACCGTCGACGACGATCTCGACCTTCGTCGCGCCGATCCGGCGCAGGTCGTCCAGGGTCGCCACCTCGACGAGGCGCCCGGCCCGGAGGATCCCGACACGGTCGCAGAGGTCCTGGACCTCGTCGAGGATGTGCGAGGAGAGGAAGAGGGTCTGACCTCGCGCCGCGGCCTCGCGGGCCAGGAGCTGGAACTCGGCCTCCATGAGCGGGTCGAGGCCGGCGGTCGGCTCGTCCAGGAGGAGCACCTCCGGCCGCGTCATCATCGCCGCGACGAGGGCGACCTTCTGCCGGTTGCCCTTGGACAGCGAGCGCACGCGCGGTGACGGGTCGAGCTGGAGACGCTCGAGGAGCTCGTCACGGAACGGGGAGTCCACGCCGCCGGCGACGTTCCCCAGCAGCTCGAGGGTCTCGGTGCCGGTGAGCTGGGGCCACAGGGCGACGTCACCCGGGACGTACCCGACGAGCCGGTGGGCGCGCGCGACGTCGTCGACGGGGACCCCGAGGATCGTCGCCGTCCCCCGTGTGGGCCGGACGAGGCCGAGCAGCAGGCGGATGGTCGTGGACTTCCCGGCGCCGTTGGGGCCGAGGAAGCCGAAGATCTCACCGGCCCGGACCTCCAGGTCCAGCGAGTCGAGCGCGACCACGTCGCCGTAGTGCTTGGTGAGGTCGTGCGTGGCGACGGCTGCGCCGCGGTCGCGCCCCCGGGTGCTGCGGTCCATGACGCCCCCTCGTGGCGCTCTGTCCGCCGGTGCGCCCGGCCGCGAGGTGGCGGCCCCGGGCCCGGCGCACCGGCGTCGGTCTCACCGTCGCACCGGGGCACGGGCGCCGCCAGGGGCGATGGTCCCCCGGGACCGCCGCCGGGGGGTGATGGTCCCCGGGTACCGCCGCGAAGGGCCGACGGTCCCGGGGTCCGGTACACGACGGCGGCCGCCGCCGGCCGCGACGAGGGGTCAGCGGGCCTCGGGGTCGGGCTGGTGGATGCCGAAGGTGTTGCCCTCGGTGTCGATGTAGTAGCCCTGCCAGGCCATGCCCGTCAGCGCCATCTTCGGCAGCGCCACCTGGCCGCCGGCGTCGAGGATGCGCCGCTCCGTGGCGTCGTAGTCCTCGACCGCCATGGTGCACACGTACGCGTTCGTCCCATGGCCCAGGCCCGGCGCGGCCACCGGC
Source organism: Georgenia sp. M64 (assembly GCF_038049925.1). Taxonomy (NCBI): domain Bacteria; kingdom Bacillati; phylum Actinomycetota; class Actinomycetes; order Allobogoriellales; family Allobogoriellaceae; genus Georgenia; species Georgenia sp. M64. Next base: position 3,377,012 of record NZ_CP145809.1, on the reverse strand, counting down.
CGGGGGAGCAGGCCGCCGTTGATCCCGGGCTCCTCATCCGGCCCGGTGGTGATTCCCCAGTAGGGAGAGCCGCCGGTGAACTGCCCGTAGTCCTCGAACGTCCACCCGAAGACGGCGGAGTAGAACGTCTTGGCGCGCTCCAGGTCGTCGGCCTGGATCTCGAAGTGCACAAGTCTCGACATGTGATGAACCTCCTCAGGTTGGCGCCAGTGTGGCACCGGGCACCGACACGGTCACGGGGTTTGCCGTCGGCCGGCGGCGCGGTCGACCGAGCCGGGGCCCCGTGCGGCGGTCAGGCGCGCCCGTGCGCCACCATGCTGGCCCGCTCCTGGGCCTCGAACAGCCGGAACCGGGGGAGGAACTTGTCCCAGTCGATGGTGTGCGAGTCGATCTCGGGGCCGTCGATGCAGGCGTGCTTGCGCACCAGCGTGCCGCCCTCCACCACCGGGACCATGCACGCCCCGCACATGCCCGTGGCGTCGACCATGATCGAGTTCAGGCTCGCCACGCACGGCACGGCGTACGGCGCGGTGAGGTCGCTGACCGCCCGCATCATCAGCGGCGGGCCGATGGTGACCACCTCGGCCACCCGCCGGCCCTCGCCGCGGCGGTTCGCCTCGAGCAGCTCCTCCAGCGGACCGGTGACGAACCCCGGCACACCGAAGCTGCCGTCGTTGGTGGTGCACACGACGTCGAGCCGGTCGCCCCACCGCTCCTGCAGGCGGCCCACCCGCTCGTCCTCGCCGGTCCAGAACATCAGCTCCCGGCTGCGGAAGCCCGAGATCAGGGTGACGTGGTTCCCCGCGGCCAGGTGCTCACGCATGATCGGGTAGACCGGCGGCAGGCCCAGCCCGCCCGCGGTCATGACCACCGTCGAGCCCTCGGCGTGGAGGTGGATCTCGCTCGGCCGCCCGAGCGGCCCGGCGACGCCGGCGAAGGCCTCGCCGACCGACATCTCGTTGATCTCCAGGCTGGAGGTCCCCATCCCCTGGACGACGAGGACGATCGTGCCGGCGCCGGCGTCCCAGTCGGCGAGGGTGAGGGGGATGAGCTCGCCGTCGGGCCGGGGGAGCACCCGGACGAACTGCCCGGCCCGCGCGGCCCGGGCGACGACCGGAGCGCGGACCGTGAACTCGCAGATCCCGCCGCCGAGGTCGGTCTTCGCGACGATGACGGGCGCGGCGGCGGCCTGCTCGGTGTACTGCCGGGCGCGGCCGACCCGGTCGGTGACGTCCGAGGCGCTGAGGTCGACCTCGCCGAGGATCTCCCGGGCGGCGGCCTGGCCGTCCCCGGCGGCACGGATCGCGGTCGAGCCGCCCCGGGCCGCGTCGCCGCCGGTGTAGACGCCGGGCAGCGTCGTCGCCTGCGAGCCGTCGTGGTCGAGGTCGATGGTGCCCCACCGGGTGGTGTGCAGGCGGGGCTCGGAGTCCTTGATGATCGGGTTGGCGGCGTTGCCGAGCGCCATGATGACGAGGTCGGCGTCGATGGTCTCGGTCCGGCCCGTCGCGACGGGGCGCCGCCGTCCGGACTCGTCGGGCTCGCCGAGCTCCATGACCTCCAGGGTCGCGGCGCGGACGAAGCCCGTGGCGTCGTCGCCGAGGAACTCCGACGGCGAGCGCAGCACCAGCAGCTCGATGCCCTCCTCGAGGGCGTGCTCGAGCTCCTCGACCCGGGCGGGCATCTCGGCCCGGGTGCGCCGGTAGACGATGGTGACGTGGCCGCCGAGGCGCCGGGCGGTCCGGGCCGCGTCCATGGCGGTGTTGCCGCCGCCGACGACGACGACCCGCTTGCCCGCCGTCTCCGGCAGGGGCGTCTCGTGGTCGGGGCGCAGCGCCTGCATGAGGTTGACCCGGGTGAGGAACTCGTTGGCGGACATCACGTTGAGGAGGTGCTCGCCGGGGACGTTCATGAACCGGGGCAGCCCCGCGCCGGTCCCGACGAAGACGCGCCAGAACCCGGAATCGCGCAGGTCCTGCAGGGACGCCGTCTTCCCGACGACGAAGTTCGTGACGAAGCGCCCGCCGAGGAGGGTGATCTTCTCGACGACGTCGTCGATGAGCTCGTTGGGCAGCCGGAACTCCGGGATGCCGTATCGCAGCACCCCGCCGAGCGCGTGGAAGGCCTCGAAGACGGTGACGGGGAAGCCCTCGGCGGCCAGGAGGTAGGCGTCGATGAGGCCCGAGGGGCCCGACCCGACGATCGCGACGGGCGGGCGGTCGGCCCGGTCCCACGGGTCGGGGACGCCGGCGAGGCGGCGGGCGGTGGCCCCGGGGTCACGCAGCTTCTCCCGCTCCGGCAGGAACCACTCGACCTGGCCGATCGCGATGGGGGTCTTGTGCAGGCACACCCCCTGGCACTGCAGCTCCTGCGGGCACACCCGCCCGGTGACGTCGGGCAGCGGGTTGCACGACTCGAGCAGCTCCAGGGCCTCACGGAACCGTCCGGTGCCGACGAGCTCGAGCATCTGCGGGATGTGGATCTTGACCGGGCAGCCGCCCACCGGCTCGCGGTGGTTGGCGAGGAAGACGCCCAGCTCGCACGGCTTCTCGGTGCACTGCTTGTCCCGCAGCGCCTCGAGCCAGACGAACAGGTCCACCTCGCGCGCGGTGTAGCCGAGGGTCATGTAGCCCAGGTACCCCTGGTTGACGAGGCCGAAGTCCTGCGCGCGGGACTCGGCGTCGCGCACGTAGGGCGGGATGCTGGCGGTGGCGGGCCACCCGTCGGAGAGGCCGGCGAACATGGGGTACCGGTCGGACAGGTGGTGGTCGATCCCGCGGATGAACTTGCGCTTGAGGCCCAGCGGCAGCCCCCAGAGGAACCGCATGAGGACCGTGGCGGAGTCGTCCTCGCGCAGGAGGCCGCGCCACAGGGTCCGCACGAACCCCGGGTCGAGCTCGGGCCGGCGGAACTCGTTCGCGACGGCGGCCATGCCGTCGGCCACGAAGAGCTCGCGGAAGGCGCGGGGCTCGGCGAGGAGGCGGCGGCGCAGCAGCTCGACCTGACCGTTGAACGTGGTCACCGCGGTGGAGGACTCCAGGGCCTCGACCTCGGCGCGGCCCGCGTCGAGGGCGCTGCGGGCGGCGAGGTAGCGGCCCAGGTCGGCGAGACCGTCACCCGGACCTGGTGCGGGACCGTCGGTGCCGGGGACGTCCGGCGCGGGGCCGGGCCGCGGGGGCGTGATGGTGCTCATCGGATGATCTCCCCGTCGCAGGTGGCCTTGACCCGGTCGATGCGCCGCTGCAGCTCGGGGGTGATCTCGACGCCCTCGAGGGAGCCCGGGATCATCCGTGCCACGGTGCGGACCTCGCCCTCGATGATGGCCGTCGTCTTCTCGAAGAACTGGGGCAGCTCCTGGTAGCAGGTCCCGCAGTCGTTGCACAGGGCCTGGTCGGCGGGGTCGAGGAAGAAGGGCAGGTCCATCGTGGCGACGGCGCCTGGCGCCGCCACGGCCGCCGCGCCCGTGCCGGCCGGTGCGACGGCGCCCGGCACGCCCGCGCCGAGGCCGCCGATCCCCGCTGCGCCGAGACCGCCGAACGCCCCGAGCGCACCGGTCGCCGCACCGGGTGCCGCGGTGGCGAGCTCGGTCATCGCGCGGGCGATGTCGTCCAAGGAGGTCTCGCGCGCGGCGACGGCCTCGTCGTAGGCCGCCTGGAGCGCCGCGAGGTCGCCGCGGTGCAGGGCGGTGAGCTGGGCCTCGTGGCGTCCGGCGAGGTACTGCAGGGTCTGCCAGTAGCGGCGCCGGTCCTCCACGAGCGCGACGACCGAGGAGGAGCAGGCCACCTTGATGAGGTGGCGGTCGTCGTCGGTGGCGTGGACGAACGGGACCTTGCCGGCGCGCCGGTCGGCAGGGAGCTCGACGTACTCGTCGACCGGGACGGCGTCGGCCTCGCGGGCCGGGTCGAGCCGGCGGAAGTGCTTCTTGAAGCGGGCCTCGCCCAGGGCGAACTCGGCCGGCGTCAGCGGCGTCGTCATGAGCTGCGGGCGGCCCTCGTCGTCGACGTACTGCAGGGTCGACGTCGTCCACGTGCTGTCGACGTCGGGGTTGCCGTCGAGGGAGAACCAGTCGTGCAGCGTGGTGCCGCGGCGCGGGTCGTGGACGAACACCGGCGCCATCCGGCTCTCCACCGCCAGGCGCGAGCGGGCGTTCGAGGCGTCCTCGGGGATGCCGTTCTCCGTCCCGCACGGGGTGTAGACGTCCATGACCGCCGGGCCGTCGCCGTAGGTGAGCAGCTCCATCGAGGCCTTGAGGAAGTGCCCGTACAGCGCGGTCGAGGTGGCGCACGCGTAGACGTTCGGGTGGAAGGAGGCCAGCAGGGCCAGCTCCTTGCGGCCCTCGTGCTTGCCGTCGTGGGCGCTGCCGAAGCGCGCGAGGTCGGAGTCCTGGCCGGTGTAGCTGGCGGTGGAGGCCTGGCCGCCGGTGTTGGAGTAGGCGCCGGAGTTGAGCACCACCATCTTCACCGGGGTGTCGGAGGCCAGCACGCGTGACATCGCGCCGAAGCCGATGTCGTAGCTCGCGCCGTCGCCGCCGACGGTCAGCACGGTCGGCAGGAGCGCGAGCTCGTCGGGGGTGAACCGCGACCAGCTCAGCACCCGCAGCTCGGCGTCGTGGACGGCCGGGTCGTAGGCGTCGGCCAGCTCCAGGCGGGCGGTGCGCAGGGCCCGCACGGCCGGGACGGCCTGGGCGCTGATGCCCTCGAAGATGCCCTTGGCCAGGGGCTGGGCGTCCTGGAAGAGGCTGTTGACCCACGGGTCGAGGTACTGGTTGAACGGCATCGTCGAGGAGTAGACGCTCGAGCAGCCGGTCGAGTTCGCCACGACGGTGGAGGCCGGGCCGTTGCCGGTCGGTCCGCCCTCGTAGAGGAACAGGCGGCCCTCGAGCGTGTCGATGGCCTCGGTGATCCGGGCACGCCGCCCGGCGAGACCGGCCGCGCCGTCGTCGGCCGCGCTCGCGGTGCCCGCGCCGTCCAAGGAGGCGAGCTTGGTCCGCAGCTCGGTCACGAGGGTGTCGAGCTCGCGCCGGTGGGTCCGGCGGCGCTCCTCGCCGAGCGCGTGGCTCATGGAGGTGACGAGCCGGATCGCGGTGACCTCGCCGCAGCCGCGGCAGGCGCCGTGCCCGCCGGTGGTGGCGTAGAAGTTCTCGTGGTCGAGCATGAGTCGCTTGAGGTCGCCGTCCGGCGTCGTCGAGCCCTCGACGAAGCGCCGGGGGGTGTTGGGCAGCGTCGTCATGATCTCGAAGCGGTCCTCGAGCGTGGCGAGGACGTCGGCGTCCTGGACGGCCTCGGTCAGGGCGCCGGGTCCGCAGACCTGCACGCACTGCAGGCACCCGGTGCACTTCCACGGGTCGATGGTGGCGGTGAAGAGGCCGCCGGTGCCGGGGACGTCCTTCTCCATGGCATCGAAGAAGGGCCGCGGGCGCGCCACCGGGTACAGCGCGAGACGGCTGACGAGCGCGTCGACGGTGCGGGCGAAGCCCGGCTGGTCGACGTCCAGGCCGGCCGCCTGCTCGGCGACGACCTCGTGGAAGGGGCGGTAGGCCCGGTCCTGCCGGTAGGCCTCGCGCACCCGCGCGGCCAGCCCCGGCACCTGCTCGCGCAGGGTCGCGCGCTGCGCCTCGGTGACCTCCAGCGGCGCGATGCCGGCGAGGAGCAGGTCGTGGATCTCGTGCACAGTGTTGGGGATCGCGACGTCGGGGCACACGAGGGCGCACTCGAGGCAGCCCGTGCAGGAGGTCGGGTCGAAGACCGGCACGCTGCGCCGGAAGACGCCCTTGTCCTTGGCGGCACCGGTCCCGGACGGCATGAAGAGCCCGGCACCGGGCAGCACCGGGGACTCGCCGATGGTGCCCTCCCGGAACGGTCGGGCCGCGAGATCCTCGTAGTAGGCCGGGTCGAACAGGGCGCTGGGCCGCGGCGTCGTCGTCGCCGGGCACATCGCGGCCGAGAGCGCCACGGTGCGCACCGTGCGCGGGGCGGCCTCGGCGTCGATGGCCACGAACGCCGGCGCGTCGTAGTCGACCGGGATCGTGGCGGCCATCCCCTCGCGGATGACGGCCATGTTGCCCTCGACGACGGCCTCGCCCTTGCCGCCGAACTTCTTGACGATCTGGGCGCGGACCTTCTCGGCGATGACCTCGGGTTCGGCGCCGCCGGTGACCCGGTCGACGTGCCCGGCGACCGCGCCGATGAACGCGATGCCCATCATGCGGGTCTCGAGCTCCGGCGTCGGCGCGTGCTTCTTGGCCACGCGGAAGGCGTCGACGACGAGGAAGCGGATCCCGCGCTCGCGGATCGTGCGGCGGGCGTGCCGGGGCAGCTCGCGCCAGACCTCCTCGGGGCCGAGGTCGCTCTGGAGGATGAACGTGCCGCCGCGCGCCAGGCCCTTGAGCGGGTTGGTGTGGACGAAGGCCTTGTGGTCGGGGGAGATGACGATCTCGACGTCCTCGAGCTCGGCGTTGGAGATGAGGACCGGCTCGGGGCTGAGGGTGATGTAGTAGTTCGTCGGGGCGCCGGACTTCTCCGAGCCGTACTTCGGCGCGGACTTGGAGTGCATGCCCAGCACGCCGGCGAGGATGTCGGTGAGCAGCTTGCCGGTGGCGATGGTGCCGTAGCCGCCGACCGAGTGGAAGCGGATGCGCAGGGCCGACGGCGGCAGCAGGACGGGGTTGGGCCCGGTGCGCAGCGCCATGAGCTCGGTGTCGGGGTAGGCCCTCCGCAGGCGGTCCTGCACCTCGGCCATGTGCGGGGCGGGGTCCTCGGCGAAGAACTGCGAGCCGAGGTAGACCAGCGGGGCGCCGGCGCCGTCGGCCATGTTCTGGAACGCGGCGACGAGGTGGCGGGGCTGCACGTCGTGCCCGCCGAGGCCGAAGATCGCCGTGGTCAGGCGCGGCATGCGCTCCAGCGCCGGGAGGTGCGGGTAGCGCAGGGCGGGCGCCGCGCCGTCGGCAGCCGCAGGTGCGGCGGCGCCGATCGCGTCGGCGTTGGCGCGGGCCTTGAACAGCGCCGACGTGACCAGGTCGGTCAGGGCGGTGGTGTCCGAGCGCTCGAGGACCGTCACGGCCACCTTGCCCCGCAGCGCCTCGACGAGCTCGGCCTCGGGGAAGGGCTGGAGGAGCTTGACGGAGACGACGCCGACCTTGAGCCCCTGGGCCCTCAGGTGCGGCAGGACGGCTCGGACGTCGTCGGTGATGGACCCGAGGCCCACCATGACGTAGTCGGCGTCGTCGCAGTCGTAGGTGTGCAGCGGGGAGTAGCGGCGGCCGGTGAGTTCGCCGTACTCGGCCATGGCGCGGCGCGCGAGCGCGGGCACGTCGGCGGCGAAGTGGGTGCGGTGGTCGACGGCGCCGGCCTGGAAGTCGGGCTGGTTCTGCACCGGCCCGGTCACGCCCGGGTTGTGGACGTCGACCAGCGCCGGGACGAGCTGGCGGGTGCCGCGCGCGTACGCGCCGGTCCACTGGCGCCGCCACTGGCCGTGGAGCTCCTCGGGCAGCCAGGGGAGCGTGCGGGCGAGGAGCGTGCCGTCGTCGTCGGCCTCGACGGCCTCCGCGGCGGCCTCGAGGTAGGCGCGCAGGGCGCGGGCGTCGTCCTCGCGGATCTCGGCGGCGTGCCGCTCGAGGTACTGGCCGAGCTGGAAGACGCGGCCCTTGGCGCCGAAGAGCAGCTCCTGCGCCACGGTCGGGCACGGGATGCGGCCGGCGGGGTCGCCGAGGTAGTCGCGCAGCAGCTCCGGCTCGGGCAGGAGGACCTCGCTGAGCATGTGGCTCGTGGTGAAGCCGTCCATGGCGTTGGTGACCGGGATGAGCGAGAGCGCGGAGGTGCGGTAGGCGATCGCGGCGAGGTCGGCGGCCTCCTGGGGGGAGGAGCCGAAGAGGATGGTGTAGCCGGAGGGGAGGAGGGCGTAGACGTCGTCGTGGCCGGCCATGACGTTGAGGGAGTGCTTGGAGACGACGCGCGCGGCGACCTGGAGGACGAAGCCGCCGATCTTCTTGCCGACCGTGACGTAGTGCGACTCCATCGCGTAGAGGATCCCCTGGCTGGAGGAGGCGTTGGAGATGTACTGCCCGCCGGTCAGCGCCGCGCCGAGCGCGCCGCTCTGGGCGGAGTGCTCGCCCTCGGGCTCGAAGAAGAACGGGTGCCGTCCCCACACGTTGAGGCCGCCCTCGGCGCGGGCCGCCTCGTAGAGCTCGGAGATCTCGGTGGAGGGGGTGATCGGGTAGCCGATGACCCCGCCGCAGACGTGCCGCATGACATGGGCGACAGCGCCGTTGCCGTTGATGACGGCGGGCGTGCCGGGGTACGGCTGAGCACTCATGGTTCCTCGTCCTCCGGGAGAGGGGCGCGCTGGTGGTGCGCCCGGGCGGCCGCGTGCACCGGGGCGGCGTCGTCGGCGACGCCGTGCCCCGGCGGGAGGGATGTCCGAACGGTCATCGCAACCTCACGTCCAGTGGCGGCAATGCCAGCGTAGGTCGCCCCTCATGCGCGACCTGTGCCCTTCGTCCCATATGAGGCGCAGGCCTGTGGGGACGCACGCGAGCGTGCCGTGCGGCCTCTCGGAGGTGGCGCGAGGACGTGCCGGACGGCGCGCGGCGGGGACCGCGCCGCCGTCAGGTGATGTCGCGGCGCAGGCTCGTGAGGCGGCCGAGGACGGCGAAGAGCACGGCGTAGCCGAGCAGCACGAGCAGACCCGCCCACGACGGCAGCAGCCCTGCCGCCATGCCGGAGTCGGCGTAGAACGAGCTGCCGGTGATGGCCTCGCCCGCAGCGCCGGGGAGGTACTTCGAGATGCCGTCCGCCCAGGCGAACTGGCCCAGGACGAGGCGCAGCACGGGCTCGACGAACTGCGTGAACGCCAGCAGCACGACGATGACGACGACCTGGTTGGTCAGCCACGTGCCGAAGCCGACGCCGACGACCGTCCACACCGCCAGGGCGAGGACGGACAGGCCCGCGCTGCGCAGCACGGCGGGGTCGGAGAGGTAGGTCGGCTCGCCGAGGAGGGCGAGGGTGGCCGCACCCGCGCCGACCGTGGCGCCGGTGCCGACGAGGCCGAAGAGCAGGCCGACGACGACGCAGGAGAGCATCTTCGCCCCGAGCAGGACGGTGCGCCGCGGCTCGGCGAGGAGGGACGGGGTGATCGTCTGGTGGCGGAACTCGCCGGTCATCGACAGGGCGCCGACGACGACGGGGAAGACGTAGCCCAGCGAGGTCGCCAGCGTGTAGATCGTGCCGGCGACCTGCTCGGGCGCCATCGGTGCCCCGGGGCCGGCGCCGGGAGCCCCGCCGATCGACTCGGGGTCCTGGACGAGGGCGAAGGCCATCACCCCGGCGAGGAAGGCCATGTAGGCGGCCATGGACGCCAGCAGCACCCACCACAGGCGGGTGGTGACGAGCTTGCGGTACTCGGTGACCAGGGCGGCCCTCATCGCGCGCCTCCCTCGGCGGGTCCGGTCTCGTCCGCGCGCTCGCCGACGAGCCGGAGGAAGACGTCCTCGAGGCCGACGTCGCGGGGGCTCAGCTCGTGCAGCTCCAGGCCCGCGGCGAAGGCGCGGGCGCCGATCTCGGCGGCGTCGACCCGGTGCAGGACCACGGCGCCGCGTCGGCGCGGGTCGCGCTCGGCGCGGTCGGTCCAGCCGGCCCGCTCGACGAGGGCGCTGAGGCCGTCGGCGTCGGGGGAGACCACCCGCACGCTGGGTTCGGCGAGCCGGGCCAGCTCGGGCAGGGAGGACTGGTGCGCGAGGCGGCCCCGGCTGATGATGACGACGTCGTCGACGGTCTGCTCCACCTCGGACAGGACGTGGCTGGAGACGAGCACCGTGCGGCCCTCCGCGGCGAGGTGGCGCAGGAAGGCGCGCAGCCACGCGATCCCCTCGGGGTCGAGACCGTTGGCCGGCTCGTCGAGGAGCAGCACGCGGGGGTCGCCGAGCAGCGTCGTGGCCAGGGCGAGGCGCTGGCGCATGCCGAGGGAGAAACCGCCCGCGCGGCGGCGGGCCGCGGGACCGAGCCCGACGAGGTCGAGGAGCTCGCGGCACCGGGCGTCACCGACACCGGCCTGCGGCGCGTAGACGCGCAGGTGGTCCAGGGCGGTCCGGCCGGGGTGGAAGCTCGCGGCCTCGAGCGCCGCCCCGACGGTGCGCATGGGTCGCTCGAGCTCGCCGTAGGTGCGCCCGCCGATGGTGGCGTGCCCCGCCGTCGGGCGCACGAGCCCGAGGAGGACCCGCAGGGTCGTCGTCTTGCCCGCCCCGTTGGGTCCGAGGAACCCGGTGACCCGGCCGGGCGCGACCGTGAAGCTGAGGTCGTCGACGGCACGCACCGGCCCGAAGGTCTTGGTGAGGTGCTCGACGGTGATGACGCCGTCGGTGGTGGTGGGCGGGGCCGTGCTCGTCACGTTTCCTCGATCGGTCGGTGGTGGGCGACCCCGACGCTACCGGCCGCGCGGGCGCCGGGTCGGGACTTCGGGGTCCGCACGGCGGGCGACGTCGGTCAGGCGGCTCCGGTCAGGCGTCGACGACGACCGCGATGACGACCGGCTCGCGCCGCAGGGCCCGGCCGAGGTGGCGGGCGACGGCGCGGGCGACGACCGACTCGAGCCGGGTGATGTCGTCGTCGGGCCGCGCCTCCCGGGCCAGGGCCCTGGTGATCTCCGCGGTGGCTCCCTTGAGCAGCGGGCCGTCGCTGACGAAGCCGCGGGTGAGGTACTCGGGGGGCTCGGCCAGGGCGTTGGTGTCGGGGTCGAGGATCGCCAGGACGGTGACGACGCCGCCGTCCTTGAGCTGGCGGCGCTCGGCCAGGACGCCCTCGGTGGCACGGCCGATCGTCTCGCCGTCGACGTAGACGAGCTCGGCGGGCACGTGCCCGGCGAGCCGCGCACGGCCGTCGACGAGGTCGATGACGTCGCCGTCGCGGGCGATGACCGTGCGCTCGGGGGGGACCCCGGTGCGCACGGCGAGGTCGGCGTTGGCGCGCAGGTGCTTGGCCTCGCCGTGTACGGGCATGACGTTGCGGGGCCTCACGATGTTGTAGCAGTACACGAGCTCGCCGGCGCTCGCGTGGCCGGAGACGTGCACCTTGGCGTTGCCCTTGTGCACCACCCGGACGCCCCGGTCGGTGAGCTTGTTGATGACGCCGTAGATGGCGTTCTCGTTGCCCGGGATGAGGGAGGAGGCCAGCAGCACCGTGTCACCCTCGCCGACCTCGATCTGGTGCTCGCCGTTGGCCATCCGGGACAGGGCGGCCAGGGGCTCGCCCTGGGAGCCGGTGCACACGAGCGTGACCTTCTCGTCGGGCATCTGCTCGAGCTTCTTGGCGTCGACGAGGAGGCCGCGCGGGATCGTGAGGTAGCCGAGGTCGCGCGCGATCCCCATGTTCCGCACCATCGACCGTCCGACGAACGCGACCTTGCGCCCGTGGGCGTGGGCGGCGTCGAGCACCTGCTGGATGCGGTGGACGTGGCTGGCGAAGCTCGAGACGATCACGCGCCGCGGGGCGGTGGCGAAGACCTGGTCGATGGCCGGGATGAGGTCCCGCTCGGAGATGGTGAAGCCGGGGACCTCGGCGTTCGTCGAGTCCGTGAGGAACAGGTCCACGCCCTCCTCGCCGAGGCGGGCGAAGGCGCGCAGGTCGGTGATCCGGCCGTCGAGGGGGAACTGGTCCATCTTGAAGTCGCCGGTGTGCAGGACCAGGCCCGCGCCGGTGCGGATCGCGACGGCCAGGCCGTCGGGGATGGAGTGGTTGACGGCGACGAACTCCAGGTCGAACGGCCCGGTGGTGCGCCGGTCGCCGGCCTCGACGTGCACCGTGGACGGGGTGATGCGGTGCTCCTTGAGCTTGGCCGTGATGAACGCCAGCGTCAGCTCCGAGCCGATCAGCGGGATGTCCGAGCGCTCCTTGAGCAGGTACGGGACGCCGCCGATGTGGTCCTCGTGGCCGTGGGTCAGGACGATCGCGACGATGTCGTCGAGGCGGTCCCGGATCGGGGTGAAGTCGGGGAGGATGACGTCGACCCCGGGCTGGTGGTCCTCGGGGAAGAGGACGCCGCAGTCGACGACGAGCAGCTTGCCGTCGTGCTCGAACACGGTCATGTTCCGGCCGATCTCGCCCAGGCCGCCGAGCGGCATGATGCGGAGCCCGCCGGGGGCGAGCGGGGCCGGTGGGGTGCGCCGGTCCTCGGACGCCCGCGGGCCGGCCGGCGCGCGACGGGCGCCGGCGGGGCCGGACGCGTTCTTCCGCGCGGGTGCGTTCCTGCGGGCGGGTGCCTTCTTCTGGGCGGGTGCGTTGTTCTGGGCAGCGGGGCTCATCGTCAGTCTTTCGTCGGGTGCGGCCCGTGCGGGCCGGGGAGGGGAGCGACCTCGTCGGAGGTCGGGTTGGTCGTCACGCGGCCACGAGGGGGGTGAGGACGACCTCGGGGTTGTTGCGCTGGAAGGTCTGGAGCCGCCAGCGGTCGGCGAAGAGCGCGAGGAGCTGGCCGTCGGTGCGCTCGAGGACCTCGGCGCCGAGCTGGGCGTCGATCGCCGGCACCCACGCGCGCTCGGTGCGCAGGGCGGTGGAGTACCCGAGCTGCTCGAGGCGGATCGGTGCGTTGAACTCGGTGGCCATCCGGTGCTGGGCCACCTCGAACTGCATGGGCCCGACTGCGGCGAAGACCGGCGCCTGCTCGCCGCGCAGGTCCGAGCGCAGGATCTGGACCACACCCTCCGCGTCGAGCTGGGCGATGCCCCGCCGGAACTGCTTGTACCGGCTCGGGTCCACGGCCCGGGCCACGGCGAAGTGCTCCGGGGCGAAGGTGGGCAGGGGCGGGAACTCGACGCGGCGCCCGTCGTGGAGGGTGTCGCCGACGCGCAGGTCGGTGGCGTTGACCAGGCCGACCACGTCGCCGGGGTAGGCCAGGTCCACCACCGTGCGCTCGCGGCCGAACGCCTGCTGGGCGTACTTGGTGGCGAACGGACGGCCGGTGCGGGCGATCGTCACGACGCTCCCGCGCTCGAAGACGCCCGAGCAGACCCGCACGAAGGCCAGGCGGTCGCGGTGGGCGGTGTCCATCCCGGCCTGCATCTTGAACACGAACGCGCTGAACGGCTCGGTGATCTCGCGCGGGTCGCCGTCGACGTCGGGCCGCGCGTCCGGGGCCGGCGCGAGGTCGACGAGGACGTCGAGGAGGGCGTGGACGCCGAAGTTGCGCACCGCGGAGGCGAAGAGCAGCGGGGTGGAGATCCCGGCGAGGAAGGTGGCGTCGTCGTGGTCGGCCCCCGAGACGTGCAGGAGGTCGGACTCCTCCGCGGCGACGTCCCAGGCGTGGCCCTCCCGGGCGGCGGCCGTGGCGGGGTCGAGGCGCTCCTCGGGGGCGATGTGCGCACCGCCGGCGGTGGCGGTGAAGCGCACGTACTCCCCGGTGCGGCGGTCCAGGACCCCGCGGAAGTCCCCGGCGATGCCCACCGGCCAGGTCAGCGGCGTGGGGGTGAGCCCGGTGCGCTCGGCGATCTCGTCCATGAGGGCCAGGGCGTCCCGGCCGGGCCGGTCCCACTTGTTGATGACGGTGATGATGGGGATGCCGCGGTGCTTGCAGACCGCGAAGAGCTTCATCGTCTGGGGCTCGAGGCCCTTCGCGGCGTCGACGAGCATGACGGCGGCATCGACGGCGGCCAGGACGCGGTAGGTGTCCTCGGAGAAGTCGGCGTGGCCGGGGGTGTCGAGGAGGTTGAGGACGGTGTCGCGGTAGTCGAGCTGGAGCGAGGCGGAGGTGATGGAGATGCCGCGGGCCTGCTCCATGTCCATCCAGTCCGAGACCGTGCGGCGCCGACCGGCCTTGCCGTTGACGTGCCCGGCCTCGGCGATGGCGTGTGTGTGCAGCGCCAGCGCCTCGGTCAGGGTCGACTTGCCCGCGTCGGGGTGGCTGATGACGGCGAACGTGCGCCGGCGGGCCGCCTCGGTGGCGACGTCGACGCGCTCGGCCGTCTGGCTCACTCGTCCTCCTGGGTGCTGGGCTGCCCGCGGTGGGCCGTCAGGAGATTCTACGGTCCGGCGCGATGCGGCCCGTCGGCCGGTGCCGGACCGGGCCAACGCGGTCCGCCCGGCGGCCTCTCGGCGTACGCTGCCGACGAGGCCGGACCGCGCCGCCGCTCGGACGGACGTCCGGTCACGAGGAGGTCCGATGACGCTGCTCAGCCTCGGCGTCATGGGGTCGTCGTGCAAGGAGAACGAGCGCCGCCTCGCCATCCACCCCAGGCACCTCGCGCGGATCCCCGACGACCTGAGGGGCCACGTCCTCCTCGAGCGCGGGTACGGCGAGCGCTTCGGCGTCCCGGACGCCGCCCTGGAGCGGGTGGTCGGGGGCTTCCGCACCCGGGCCGAGCTCGTCGAGGAGTGCGACGTCGTGCTCCAGCCCAAGCCGCTCATCGAGGAGATCGCGGCGCTGCGCAGGGGGCAGGTGCTGTGGGGGTGGCCGCACTGCGTCCAGGACCACGAGCTCACGCAGGTGGCGATCGACCGCTCCCTGACGCTCATCGCGTTCGAGGCGATGAACCACTGGAACGCGGACGGCTCGTTCAGCCTCCACGTCTTCCACAAGAACAACGAGCTCGCGGGCTACTGCTCCATCCTCCACGCGATGCAGCTCGCCGGGACCACCGGTGACTACGGCCGGCGGCTGAGCGCGGTCGTCATCGGTTTCGGGGCGACCGCCCGCGGCGCCGTCACGGCGCTCCAGGCGCTCGGGGTGCACGACGTCGACGTCCTCACCCACCGCCAGATCGCGGCCGTCGCCGCCCCCATCCACGCCGCCCGGATCATCCACTTCGACAGCGACGAACCGCCGCACACCGGCGAGGTCGCCACCGACGACGGGCCGGTCCCGCTGGCCGAGTTCCTCGCGGGGCACGACGTCATCGTCAACTGCGTCCTCCAGGACACCGACGCCCCGCAGATGTTCCTCACCGACGAGGACCTGCCGTCGTTGCGGCCCGGGACGGTCGTCGTCGACGTCTCCTGCGACGCGGGCATGGGGTTCAGCTGGGCGCGCCCGACGACGTTCGAGGACCCGACCCTCACCGTGGGTGAGAACGTCCTGTACTACGCGGTCGACCACAGCCCGTCCTACCTGTGGAACTCCGCCACGTGGGAGAACTCCGTCGCGCTGCTGCCCTTCCTGCGTCCCGTCATGGAGGGGCCCGACGCCTGGGAGCGGAACCGGACGATCGCGCGCGCCGTCGAGATCCGCGACGGCGTCGTGCAGAACCGGGCGATCCTGTCGTTCCAGGGCCGCGCGGTGGAGCACCCGCACTGGCCGCTCGCCACCTGAGCAGGCCGTCTCCCGCGAGGTGGCGCTCGGAGCGGCAGACCCGTGGGGACCAACGGACCTGACCTGGCGGGCCGACGACGGCGCATGCTGGTCGGGACGGCGGCGCACGCCGGCCTCCGCGGACGTCGGCGGCCCCATCGGACCTGCGGTGCACCGTCCGTGAGGCGGAGGGGCCATGGCCGGTCTGACCCAGGCGGAGGCGGCGGTCCGGCTCGCCCGGGACGGTCCGAACCTCCTACCCGCAGCGCGTCGTCCCTCGGCGGCGCGCCGGCTCGCCGGCGAGCTCACCCACTTCTTCGCCCTCATGCTCTGGGCGGCCGCGGGGCTGGCGCTGCTCGGCCGGCTGCCCGAGCTCGCTGCCGCCATCGCCGCCGTCGTCGTCCTCAACGCGGTGTTCGCCCTCGCCCAGCAGGCGAGGGCCGACCGCGCAGCCGACCGCCTGAGCGCCATGCTCCCCACCCAGGTCACCGTCCGGCGGGACGGGCGGCGCCGCATCGTCGAGGCCGCGGAGGTCGTCGTCGGCGACCTCCTGCTCCTCGAGAGCGGGGACCGGGTGCCCGCCGACGCCGTCGTCGAGCGCGGGAACCGACTCCTCGTCGAGACCGCCATGCTCACCGGCGAGAGCGGTGCCGCGGCCGTGGCGGACGGGGAGGCGGTCTTCGCCGGGACGTTCCTCGTCGAGGGGGAGGCGCAGGCGCGAGTGCGGGCCACCGGCGCGGGCACCCGCCTCGCCGGCATCGCCCGGCTGACGACGTCCGCCTCGCCCGACACCCCGCTCACCCGCGAGCTGCGGGCCCTCGTGCGGGTGGTCGCCGGGATCGCGGTGGGCGTCGGCGCGGCGTTCCTGGGGATCTCCCTGCTCGTGGGCAACCCGGTGCAGGACGGGTTCGTCTTCGCCGTCGGCGTCACCGTCGCCCTCGTCCCCGAGGCGCTGCTACCGACCGTGACGCTCTCGCTGGCGTGGGGCGCCGAGCAGATGGCGAAGCGGCAGATCCTCGTGCGCAACCTCGAGGCCGTCGAGACGCTCGGCTCGACCACCTTCGTGTGCACCGACAAGACCGGCACGCTCACCCGCAACGAGATGACGGTGGTCGAGGCGTGGACGCCGGCGGGCGGGGTGGTCGTCGACGGCACCGGCTACGGGCCGACCGCCCGGCTGACCCGGGTCCCGGGCCGCCGGCCGGGCGGGCACGCCGGCGGCGCCGTTGACACCTGGGACGACGGCGCCCGTACGTCGGGGCACGACGCCGCCGGTACTCCGGGGGATGACGCCGAGCGGGCCTGCGTGGCCCTCGCCCTCGCGGCGGTGCGCTGCTCCACCGGCTACGCGCTTGAGGTGCGCGGCGTCTGGGAGGCGCACGGTGACCCGATGGAGGCGGCACTCGACGCGTTCGCCCGCCGCCTCGGCGTCGACACGGAGGCGGACCGGCGCGGCCACCCCGTCGACCGGCGCTTCCCCTTCGACCCGCGGGTCCGCCGGATGTCGGTGGTCGTGGCCGGTGGCGTCGTCGTCAAGGGCGCTCCGGACGGCGTGCTGCCGCTGTGCGGACCCGCCGGCCCGACGACGGCGGAGGGCACGGTGCTCGACGCCGCCCACGCCCAGGTCGAGACGCTCACGGCGCGGGGGCTGCGGGTGATCGCCGTCGCCGGCGCCCCGCTGGCCGGCGACCTCCCGACCACGCCCGAGGAGGCGGGGGCTGGGCTGCGCCTGCTCGGTCTGCTGGCGCTGGAGGACCCGCCGCGCGACGACGTCGCCGCCTCCCTCGCCGCGTGCCGGCGCGCCGGGGTCGCCGTCGCGATGGTCACCGGGGACCACCCGGCGACCGCGGCGGCGATCGCCGCCGAGGTCGGGCTGAGCCGCCCCGGGGCGCCGCTGCTCACCGGCGCGGACCTGCCGGCGGAGGAGCGGGTCCTGGCGGCGCTGCTCGACCACGACGGCGTCGTCGTCGCCCGCGTCTCGCCGGAGGACAAGCTCCGCATCGCCCGGGCGCTGCGCTCGCGCGGCCACGTCGTGGCGATGACCGGCGACGGCGTCAACGACGCCCCGGCCCTGCACGAGGCGGACATCGGGGTGGCGATGGGCCGCTCCGGCACCGACGTCGCCCGTGAGGCCGCCGACCTCGTCCTCCTCGACGACGCGTTCGCCTCGATCGTCGCGGGCATCGAGCAGGGGCGGGCGACCTTCGTCAACGTCCGGCGCTTCCTCACCTACCACCTCACCGACAACGTCGCCGAGCTCACCCCGTTCCTCGTCTGGGCGCTCTCGGGCGGCCGGTTCCCCCTGGCGCTGGGCGTCCTGCAGATCATCGCCCTCGACCTGGGCACCGACACGCTCTCGGCGACGGCGCTGGGTGCCGAGCCGCCGGCCCGGCACCTGCTCGACGGCCCGCCGGTGCGCGGACGTCTGCTGAGCCGGACCGTCCTGCGGCGGTCGTTCGGGCTGCTCGGGCCGCTCGTGGCGGCGATGACGATGCTCGCTTTCGTCGTCTCCCTCGCCGCCGCCAGGTGGCGGCCCGGCGGGTCCTTCCCGACCGGCCGGGACCTCGCGGCCGCCTCCGGAGCGGCGTTCATGACGGTGGTGCTCGCCCAGACCGCCAACGCCTTCGCCTGCCGCAGCTCCACCCGGTGGCCCGGCGACCTCGGCTGGACGACCAACCGGCTCCTCCTTCCCGCTGCGACGGTCGAGCTCGCCTTCTCCGTCGTCGTCCTCCTCGTCGCGCCGGTCGCCCTCCTGCTCGGGCACGCGGCCCCGCCGGCGGCCGGCTGGGCCGTCGCGGCTGCCGCCGGGCCGGTGCTGCTCGCCGTCGACGCGGTCGACAAGCACCTGCGCGCGGGGTCTCAGACGGCGTCGCGGCGCCGGATGGCCAGCGCCCCGGCGCCGACGGCGAGGGCGGTCAGGACGAGGAGGTAGACGACGCTGTGCGTCAGCGGCAGCGCGCGCTCGGTGACGTCGCAGATGGTGCCGGTGGCGTCGGTGGTGCAGGTCTGGAGGAAGTAGACGGTGCCGCCGGCGACCCAGCCCTCGACGTTCTTCAGCATCAGCCAGGGCTGAAGGCGGGGGAGCAGGTTGGCGAGGACGAGCTCGACGACGACCACGTAGCCCACGACCGCGCCGAGGACCCCGGCGGTGTGGCGCAGGAGGATGCCGAGGGCGGCGCCGGCCAGGGTGACGAGCGCCGTCAGGGCGAGGACCCGCAGCGCCGTCGCGCCCGCGTCGCCCCAGTCCCGCGACGTCATGGTCCCCGCGAGGCCGAACCCCTGGGCGACGAGCCACGCGCCCCCGACCAGCAGCCCGACCAGGACCACGGTCGCGGGCAGCACCCCGAGGGTCCCCGCGAGGAGCTTGCTGGCGTAGACCCGCAGCCGCCGGGGCTCGAACGTCAGCCACGTGCTCAGCGAGCCGGTGCTCACCTCGGCCGCCGTGAAGGTCGCGCCGACGAGCAGGGCGAGAAGGACGAGCAGGTACGCGTGCCCGGCGAGCACCCCGGGCAGGGAGTCCTCGAGCGGCGGCGCCGTGACGAGGAACCACTCCTCCTGCGGCTCCATCTGGTCGCACCCGAAATCGACGTCCCCGCCGGAGAGCTCGCGCTCGCGCTCCTCAGCGGCCACGCACTGCGCGACGTTCTCGTCACCGTTCTCCGCCCAGTCCGCCTGCGCCCTCTCGAGCTCGGCCACGGCCCGGGCCCGCGCGTCGCCGGACATCGGGCGGGAGGACTGCCACACCCCCGCCAGGACGAGCGCCGTCGCCACCAGGGCGCCGGCCATGGCCAGGACCACCAGGCGCCGGGAGAACAGCCGGCGGAGCTCGACGACGAGCAGGCGCGTCACCGCTGCTCACCGCCGCCGGGCTGCGCGCCCCAGCCGGGCGCGGTGAGGTCGAGGAAGACCGACTCCAGATCGGCCCGCAGCGGGGTGAGCTCGTGGACGAAGATGGCCGCCCGGGCGAGGACCTCGGTGATGCGGGCGGGGTCGTCGACGCCGGTGACGTGCAGGGCCGGACCCTCGGGCCGCACCTGCAGGCCGGCCGCCGTCAGGACCTGCGCGGCGGCGGCCGGGTCGGGCACCCCCACGCGCACCGCCCGGACCCCACGGTCGCCGATGACGTCGGCCACGCGCCCCTCGGCGAGCAGACGCCCCCGTCCGATGATCGAGACCGTGTCCGCGACCTGCTCGACCTCGGCGAGGATGTGGCTCGAGACCAGCACGGTGCGTCCCTCGTCCCCGAGCCGGCGCATCGTGCGGCGGATGTCCCGGATGCCGGCGGGGTCGAGCCCGTTGGTCGGCTCGTCGAAGATGAGCAGGTCCGGTGACTTCAGGAGGGTCGCGGCGATCGCGAGCCGCTGCTTCATGCCGAGGGAGTAGCCCTTGTACCGGTCGCGGTCGCGCCCGGCGAGGCCGGTGGCCTCGAGGACCTCACCGACCCGGGCGCGCGGGGCGCCGACCGCGCCGGCGAGCAGCTCGAGGTTCCGCCGGCCGGTGAAGGTGGGGAAGAACCGTGGGGACTCCACGATCGCCCCGACCCGGCCCACGACGTCGGGCAGGTGCTCGGGCACCTCCTGCCCGAACAGGCGCATCGTGCCGGACTCGGCCCGGACGAGGCCGAGGAGCATGCGGATCGTGGTGGTCTTCCCCGAGCCGTTCGGCCCGAGGAACCCGTGGACGCCGCCGACCGGGACGCGCAGGTCCAGGCCCTCGACCCCCACCCGGGTCCCGCCCCGGCCGCGGTACGTCCGGCGCAGGGCGGTGGTCTCGATGGCGAGCTGGCTCATCGGGCTCCTGGGGTTCGTCGGTGGCCGCGACGTCCCGACCTGGCCGGATGCTAGCGAAGGGCGGGCGTGTCGCGGGCGCGGACGCGCGCGACGGCGGCGGATGCGCGCGAGCGTGGAGCCGAGCGCGGCGGCTCAGACCTCCGTGGCGCGGTTGACCCAGGTCTGGGTGGCCTCCATGCCGACCCGCTCGTAGAGCCCCAGGGCGCCCGTACGCGAGTCGGTGCTCAGGCCCGACCGGGTGGCCCCGTGCTCCCGGGCGCGGGCGAAGGAGTCGGCGAGCAACGCCGTCGCCAGGCCCCGGCCGCGCTGGTCGCGGCGCACCGCCAACCGGTCCACGTAGCCCTCGCCGTGCGCGACGACGACGAAGGACGCCCCGACGACGTCGCCCGCCGGGTCGGTGACGACCCGCAGGTTCCACGGCTCGAACCCGGGCCGGAGCATGACCTGCGCGGCGAAGTCCTCGAAGGTCTGCCGCTCCCGCACCGACCACTCGAGGAAGGCGTCCTCGACGACCGTCCACACCGCCCGGTGGTCGGCGGCGGCCGCCTCCCGCAGCGCGTAGCCGGCGGGGAGCGGCTGGGGCCGGACCTCGCGGCCCTCCGGCAGGCTGAGCACCCAGCTGGTCCAGCGCACGCGCCAGCCGAGCGCGTCGAGGAGACGGTCGCCGGGGGAGCCGACCGGCACGGGCATCCCCACGACCGAGGCGCCGCGGGCCCGGGCGGTCCGGCGCACCCAGTCCGCCAGCGCGGTGCCGATGCCCCGGCCGTGGTGGCTCGGGTGGACCGAGGCGTCGGCGCGGTCGGCGCCGGAGTGCTCGGCGTAGGCGACGAGGCGCCCGCCGTCGAGGACGCCGACGGCGGACGTGGCGAGGTCGAAACCGGGCCGCTGCCAGTCCGCGACGATGTCGGCCTCCTCGATGGAGACCTCGCCGGTGTCGGCGAGCTCCTCGGTGGCGATGATCGCCGTGAGGGCGGCGGCGTCGCCGGGGACGAGCGGGCGGTGGGTGAGGCCGGTGGGCAGGCCCTCGAGGGTGGCGACGTCCATGACGTCAGTGAACCGGTGACCGGCGGCGTGGCGCCATCGATTTCCGCGACCGGACCGCATGGGCTCGGTTCGTGCCCGTCGTCGCCCGGCGACGGTTCCCGAGCGGCGTCGTCGCTCGGCCTCGGTTCCCGCGCGCCGTCGTCGCCCGGCGACGATGATGGGCACCACCGCGCCCCGGCGGACCCGCGGGGCCCCGGCCGCCGTCAGGAGGACCGCCGTGCACGAGCTCGTCGAGCAGGTCCTGGCCGAGATTCCGCTCGTCGACGGCCACAACGACTGGCCCTACGCCCTGCGCGGCCGGGCCGGGTCCTCCGTCGAGGACCTCGACCGGCCCAGGACGGGCTTCCACACCGACATCCCACGCCTGCGGGCCGGGCGGGTCGGCGCCCAGTTCTGGTCGGTGTTCGTCCCGTCCACCCTGCCCGAGCCGGAGGCGGTGGTGGGCACGCTGGAGCAGATCGACCTCGTGCACCGGCTCGTCGCCCGCTACCCGGGCACGTTCGCCCTGGCCTGCACCGAGCCGGACGTGCTCGCGGCCTTCAGCTCCGGCCGGATCGCCGCTCTCCTCGGTGCCGAGGGCGGCCACGCCATCGCCGGCTCCGCGGGCGTGCTGCGGGCGCTGGCCCGGCTGGGGGTGCGCTACCTCACCCTCACGCACAACGACTCCACGTCCTGGGCGGACTCGGCCACCGGCACCGAGGTCGCCGGCGGGCTGGACGCCACCGGCCGGGCGGTGGTCGCGGAGATGAACCGCATCGGGGTGCTCGTGGACCTCTCGCACACCGCGGAGACCACCCAGCACGCCGCGCTCGACGTCGCGGCCGCGCCGGTGATGTTCTCCCACTCCTCCGCCCGGGCCGAGGGCGACCACCCGCGCAACGTCTCCGACGCCGTCCTGGCCCGGCTGGCCGGCAACGGCGGCGTCGTCCAGCTGACCTTCGTGCCGTCCTTCCTCTCCGTGGCGGCGGCCCGGTGGTGGCGCGAGGCCCAGGAGGCCCTCGGTGAGCACGCCTTCCCGTGGCCCCGGGCACCCCGGCCGGGGGAGGACCCCGCCGTGGCCGTCGTCGAGAACGACACGGCCCTGCACACGGCGGTGCCCGAGGAGGAGCTCGCCCGGTGGGAGGCCGACCACCCCCGGCCCACGGTCGGCATCGCGGACGTCGTGCGGCACGTCGAGCACGCCCGCGAGGTCGCCGGGGTCGACCACATCGGTCTCGGCGGCGACTACGACGGCGTCGACCGGCTCCCCGACGGGCTCGAGGACGTCTCGGGCTACCCCCGGCTCCTGGACGCCCTGGCCGAGCGCGGCTGGTCCCGGGCGGAGCTCGCCGCGCTCGTCGGCGGCAACGTCCTGCGGGTGCTGCGCGACGCCGACGACGCCGCGGTGGAGACCCTCTGGCCGCGGGTGCGCTGAGGGGGCGTCTTGGGCGGCGGGAAGGTGGGAGGGCGGCGCGGCCGGAGGGCCGTGGCGCGGTACCTGCGCGCGCAGGTCGACACCCTCACCGAGCTCGTCGACGCCGTCCGGGCCGACGAGCCCGACGCGGTGCACCGCATGCGGGTGGCGACGCGGCGGCTGCGCAGCGCGCTGGCGACCTTCGGGCCGCTCCTCGAGCCGGCGGACCGGCTCCGAGACGACGCCAGGTGGCTGGGCCGGCGGCTCGGGGCGGTCCGTGACGCCGAGGTGATGGCCGCCCGCCTGACCGAGCACGCATCCGGTCTCGGCGACGACGACGCCGTCGCCGCCCTCGCGCGCGTTCTCGAGGAGCGGCACCGCGCCGCCCACGCCGAGCTCGTCGAGGCGCTGGACTCCCCGCGCGCCGGCGACCTGACCCGTGCGCTGGACCGGTTCCGTGCGGGGCCGTTGGTCCCCGGCACGTCCGGCAAGGACCTGAGGCGCCGGGTCCGCAAGGACCACCGCCGGGTGGTGCGCCGGCTCGAGGCGGCGCTCGCGGAGGACGACCCCGCCGTCCGCGACCCGCTGCTGCACGAGGCCCGCAAGGCAGCCAAGCGGCTGAGGTACGCCGCGGAGGCGGTCGCGCCCGCCGTCGGCAAGCCGGCGGTCCGCCTCGCCGCGGCCGCGGAGGAGCTGCAGGAGGTGCTGGGTGAGCACCAGGACGCCGTCACCGCGCGGGCGCTGCTCGAGGGGCTGCGGCCCGCGGCGACCGAGCCCGAGACGTGGCTGCACGCCCGGGTCGCGCTGGTCGAGCGCGACCTCGCCGACCGGGCGGAGGCCCGGGTGCCGCGCGCACGGCGGCGGCTCGGACGCACGAAGGTGCGGGGCTGGCTGGGCTGAGTCCGTTGACCGGGTCCGCCGGGTGAGCGAGGATGGCGGTGGACGGGGCGCGATGCCGAACCCCCCCTGCGCGTCGCGCTCCGTTCAGGGCGCGCCGGCCCGGGACCCCGGACCTGGAACACCGACAAGAGCACCGACACGGCGGTCCCGCCACCCTCGTCGATGGTGCTGGCGCAGCCCGGCCTCGGTGCCGGTGGAGAGCCCCGCGCGTGCGCCGGGTGCCGCCGGCGGGCGCCGGGTCCCGCTCCTCGGCGCGGCACCACGCGCCCCGCCCCGGCCCTGCCTACGGTGGTGGGATGACCCCTCCTGCGCTCTTCTCCCGAGGCGGGCAGGCCCGGCGCCACGCCGCTCGGGCCGCCCAGGACCGCAACGACGGACGCCGCGGTGGTGCGGTCGCGACCGCATCGCCCGACGAGCCCGCCGTCGTCCCGGACGGGCCGGCACCGGGCTCGGCGTTCAGCCGCGAGGGCCGGACTCCCCGGCGCTCGGTCGCCCGCCCGTTCCGCCCCGTGCGGCCACGGGACGTCGACCCCGAGCGCGCCGCGCTGGTCGCGAGGGCCGCCGCGACCTGGCGGGAGAGCCTCGTCCGTCTCGGTGGGGCGTCGACCCTGGCCGACATCACCCTCCTCGGCGACGCCGTCATCGACCTCACGGCCGCCCACCCGTCCGGCATCGCCCAGCTGTACGCCGGACGCACCACGCGGCTCAACAACCTCGTGCGCGAGGGCGGGGCGCAGCTCGCCGCTCGCCGCGCCGCCCGGACCGTGCGTGCCCGGGCCGACGAGCTCGCCCAGCGGTACGGCGTCGCCCCCACCTACCTCGCGATCGGCGTGGCCACCTGGACGGTCCTGCCCGACCCGGTGGCGCCGGACCTCACCGACACGGGCTCGCTGGTCCTGGAGGTCTCCGCGGACCCCGGCACGGCCCACGCCGACCACGCGGCCACCGCCCGCTCCTCGGCCGGCACCCCGGACCAGGCAGGGCTCGGCGACGGCACGGTGACCACGGACGGTGCCGTGGTCGCGGACGACGAGACGCCGACGGACGCTGCGGCTCCCACGGAGGGTGCGACCACCCCGAACGGTGCGACCACCCCGGACGGTGCGACCACCCCGGACGGTGCGACCACCCCGGACGGAGCGACCACCCCGGACGGTGCGATGACCCCGGACGCGGCCCCAGCGGACGCCGTCGCCACGCCGAACGACGAGGCCGCCACGACTGCCGGGGCGGACCAGCCGCACCGCGGCGCCTCGGCGGACGCACCGGTGGCCCCGCCGACGCGCACCCCCGAAACGGCCGAGGACGCGGCCCGGACCCGGGTCCGCACCGTCCACGCGCCGGTGCTCCTGCGGGCCGTGCGGCTCGAGGCCCACCCCGGGGAGTCGGACTTCGACATCGACCTCGAGTCCGCCATCGAGGTCAACCCCGTGCTCGTGCGGGCCCTGCGGGCGGCGGGCGTCGACGACGACGTCACCGCCGTCGGCAGGTCCGCCTACACCGACCAGGGCTTCATGCCCCGCCTGGCGCTGGCCCGCCTCGGTGAGCTCGGCCGGGAGAACCTGCCCGGCTTCGAGCTCTCCGAGCGGATCGTCGTCGGCCCCTTCGTCCATCCCGGCCAGGCCCTCGTCGACGACCTCGACGCCATGGCACCGCACCTGCCCGCCGCCACGGTGGTCGCCGCCCTCGCCGGGGACGCCGACGCCCGCGCCGAGCTCACGGTCGACCTGCCCCGCCGGGTCCCCGTGGACCGCGACCCCGCCACCGAGCGCGGGGCGGGCGACCTCGACGTCGACCAGGCCCACGCCGTCGACGCCGTCGCCTCCGGTGCGCACGTGTTCCTCGACGCCCCGCCCGGCGCCGACGTCCCCGGCA
Source organism: Georgenia sp. M64 (assembly GCF_038049925.1). Taxonomy (NCBI): domain Bacteria; kingdom Bacillati; phylum Actinomycetota; class Actinomycetes; order Allobogoriellales; family Allobogoriellaceae; genus Georgenia; species Georgenia sp. M64. The sequence goes on along the minus strand of NZ_CP145809.1, from coordinate 3,351,746 downwards.
CCGTCGCCGCGATCCTGGCCGACGCCGCCGCGTCGGGCCGGACCGCCATGTACGTACCCGGCTCGCGGCGCACCGGCCGCGCCCTGCTCCAGCGGATCTCCGAGCTCGGCCTCGGCGAGCTGGTGCTCGACCTGTCCACCGACAGCCGTTGGCGGACCTCGGCGGCCGCCTCGCTCCGCGCCGGTCTCGACGCCCACGAGGTCGAGGTCGACGACGACGCCAACGCCGCCCTGCGCGCCGAGCTGGTGGATGTGCGGAACCGGCTGGGCAGCTACGTGGCGGGGCTGCACGCCCGCCACGAGGACTGGGACGCCTCGGGCTACGACGCCCTCCAGGCCCTCGCCGAGCTCACCGCCGCCCGGCCGGGCCCGCGCACCCGCGTGCGCCTGGACGCCCGCACGCTGCGATCCCTCGTCGACGGCGGCCTGGCCGCCGCGCACGAGGAGCTCGCCCGCGCGTCGGTGCTGGGCGCGTTCACGCTGCGCCCCTCGGACACCCCCTGGTACGGCGCGCGCCTGTCCGACGCGCCCGCCGCCTCCACCGCGCTCGAGCGCACCCAGCGGCTCGGCGAGCTCACCCTCCCGGCGGTGACCGCCCAGGTCGACCGGGTCGTGCGCGAGACCGGCATCGAGCGCGCCACCACGCTCACCCAGTGGGAGGAGCAGCTGGGGATGCTCGACGGGGTCGCCGAGGCCCTGGACGTCTTCCTCCCGCAGATCTTCGAGCGCTCCGCGGCGGACATGGTCGTCGCGACGGCGACCCGCCGCTGGCGCAAGGACCGCGGGCTGTCGATGAAATGGTCGGTGCGCCGGCGCCTGCGCAAGCAGGCCAAGGACCTCCTGCGTCCGGGCCGTCCGGTCGCCGACCTCAACGCCGAGCTGGTGCGCGTGCAGGAGCAGCGCGAGATCTGGCGGCGCTACGACCCGGCCGGCGGCTGGCCCCGCCTTCCCGACGGCCTGGCCGAGATCAAGACGACTGCCGCCCAGGCCCACGCCGACCTCGCCGCCCTGCAGGACGTCGTCGGCGCCGGCGCGGGCCGGGAGGACCTGTTCACGCTCGAGCTCCCGGCGCTGACCACCCGGATGCGCGAGCTCGGGCTCGACGCCCCCGCCCTGCGCCTGCTGCCCGAGCGCACCGCCCTGCTCGGGTCGCTGCGCTCGCGCGGGCTGGGCGCGCTCGTCGACGACCTCACCGAGCGGCGCGTGCCGACCTCCCTCGTGGGGCCCGAGCTGGACCTGGCCTGGTGGAGCTCGGTCCTCGAGCAGATCCTGCGCACGGACCCCGCGCTCGCCGGGCACGACGGACCCGCGCTCACGGCCCTCGCGGAGCGGTTCCGGGAGCTGGACGAGGCCCAGGTCGCCTCCCTCGCCGGCCCGGTGCGCCGCGCCGTCGCCGCCAACGTGCGCGCCACCGTCCGTGAGCACCGCGACGAGGCCGCCCGGCTCTACCACGCGCTCGGCGCCGACCGCGGCGCCAACCTGCGGGAGACCCTCGCCGCCCACCCGCGCCTGACCGGCGTCGTGCGGCCCGTGTGGCTCGTCGCCCCCATGCTCGTCGCCCAGCTCGCGCCCGAGGAGCCGAGCGTGGACCTCCTCGTCCTCGACGGCGTGCAGAACCTGCCGGTCGAGCAGGCCGTGGCCCTGCTGGCCCGGGCCCGCCAGGTCGTCCTCGTGGGCGACTCGCGGCGCGGCGGCGACGGTCTCGTCGGTGCGCTCGCCCCGCTCCTGCCTGCCGTGACCCTGCCGACCGGCCGGGCCGAGCGGGACGAGGGGATCGCCGCGTTCCTCTCCGCCCACGGCTACGGCGACGTCATCCGCTCCGTGCCCGCGCCGCCGTCGGCGTCGCGGATGCGCCTGGACCTCGTCGAGGGCTTCGGCATGCCGGCGCCCGGCTCCGACGCGGTGGAGTCGGTGCAGAGCGAGGTCGACCGGGTCGTGGACCTCGTCGTCGAGCACGCCCTCACCACCCCCGAGCAGTCCCTCGCCGTCGTGGCCCTCAACGCCCGCCACGCCGACCGGGTGCGCGAGGCCGTGCGCGCCGCCGTCGCCGACAGCCACGCCGTCGCCGGCTTCTTCGCCCCCGACCGGCCCGAGCCGTTCACGGTCCTCGAGGTCGATGGCGCCGCCGGGCTGCGCCGCGACGTCGTCGTGCTCTCGGTCGGGTTCGGCAAGACCCCGCACGGGCGGGTGCTGCACCGCTTCGGCCCGGTCTCCGGCCCGGACGGCCTCGCGTGCCTCGTCGACGCCCTCGACGCCGTGCGCCACCAGCTCGTCATCGTCAGCTGCATCGGCCCGGGTGAGATCGACCGCAGCAGGGTCAGCCAGGCCGGGCCGAAGCTGCTCGCCGACCTCCTCGACCAGGCCGCCACCGGGGCGCTGCCGGGCGAGACGCCCACCGCCGCACCGGGGGAGAAGCCCGACCAGCTCCTCGTCGACCTCGCCGAGCGGCTGTGGCGCCTCGGACTGACCGTCGTGCCGCGCTACGGGCTGCCGGGCGGGGTGCGCATCCCGCTCGCGATCGGTCACCCCGAGCTCCCCGGGGAGCTCGTCGTCGCCGTCCTCACCGACGATGCCGAGTACGTGGCCGAGGAGAGCCTGCGCCGGCGCGACCGGCACTGGGTCCAGCGGCTCACGGCCCGGGGCTGGCGGGTCCGGACCGCGTTCTCGACGGCGGTGTTCATGGACCCGCAGGCGGAGGCCGAGGCGATCCTCGCCGAGGTGCTCGCCGTCGTCGAGGAGCGCCGCGCGGCGGCGGAGGCCGCCCTGGCCGCCGCCACCCCCGCCCGCTCCGCGCTGCCTCACACGTACGCGGCGGGGGATGCGCACCGGAGCGGCGCGGGCACCGACGACGGTGCGCACTCGAACGGTGCCTCGGCGCACGGTGACGGCGCCGAGCCGCATGACGGTGGCCGGCGTGGGGGTGGGCCCCGTCCTGACGGTGCCCCGGTCGACGACGCGGCTGCCGGTGACCCGGCAGCGGCACCGGGAGCCGGTGCCACAGGCCGGGTGGCCGGCGCCGACGTTCCGCCGACGGAGGGCGCGGTGCCCGGCCCTCTCTCCGGCACCGACGACCCGGGCGCCGTGGCCCGACGCGGGCCCGTACGTGAGCGCGGGCCCCGGCCGCCGGTCGTGGCCGGACTGCCGCTCGCCGCGTACAGCGACGACCAGCTCGACGACCTCCTGGCCTGGGTCGTCTCCGACGGCGCCGAGCGCGACGACGCCGAGCTCGTCGAGGAGCTGCGCGGCGCGCTGGCCCTCACGCTGCGCGGCGCCCAGGTCGACGCCGTGCTCGGGCACGTGGTGCGGCGGCGGCCGTGAGCGAGGCTCCTCGGCGCCGCCGTCACCGGCGGGTCATCGCGCTCTCGGAGGCCGATCGACGGCGCCTCGCATCGGGTGAGGTATCCGGGGAGGCCGAGGCCCTGCACACCGGGGACCCGGGCGCCGTCGCGCGCCCGGCTCCGTCCGGTGCCGCGGGCGCGAACGACGCCAGGCTCATCGAGGACGTGCCGCCGCACTGGGGGCGGCAGTAGCCACGCCGGGTGCAGGGGTGGGCTGGTGGCGCGGTCGCCCGGTGAGACGGGGATGGAACGCGCCGGCCGGTCCGGTCGGTGCCTCGGCCGGAGCTGCTCGGCGTCACACTCGAGGGCCGCTGCCGCTGCCGCTGCCGCTGCCGCTGCCGCTGCCGCTGCCGATGCCGCTGCCGCTGCCGCTGCCGATGAGCCGCTGGCCCTGAGCCCTGAGCCCTGAGCCCTGAGCCCTGAGCCCTGAACCTGGGTGTCAGCGGCGTTCGGCGTCGGCCGGGGCGCTCGCCTGGGCGGCCAGCAGATCGCGGATCTCCGTGAGCACTCGCACGTCGTCCGCCGGGGCGGCCGGCTCGGCCTCCTCGTCCCGACGCCTCGCGGCCAGCCTGTTCATGGGGGTGACCACGAGGAAGTAGATCGCGCCGGCGACGAGCAGGAAGTTCACGAGCGCGGTGACGACGGCGCCGGGCTGGACGGTCGCGTCGCCGAGGGTGAAGGCGAGGACGTCGTCGAAGTTCGGCTGCCCGACGATCCCCGCCACGAGCGGGTTGAGCACCTTCTCGACGATGGCGGTGACCACCCCGCCGAAAGCCGCGCCGATGACGACGCCCACGGCGAGGTCCACGGCGTTCCCTCGCGCGACGAACTCCTTGAATCCCTGCAGCATCGAGCGTCCTCCCCGGTTCGGTCCGGGCGCGCGGGGAACGCGCCCGCGCTGGCCCGGCGATGATACGGCGCATCTCTCGGCGTCACCGACTCGAGCGCCTCAGGTGCGGAGGGCAGGCGGTTGTGGTCAAGCCGGCACCGGCAACGTCAGTTCGCATCCTCGTTCTACTCGCTCCGGAATCAGACTCGCCCCGGTTCAGGCCGCCACTATCCACCCGTCAAAGTTCAGGCGGCCACGGTCCATCCGACTGTTCCTCCACAGGTGTGGTTCGTGCGTGGGTGTCCACAAATTTGGCGGAATGACGCCGTTCCTCTAGACCTGCCGAACGCCCGTTCGATACGGTGAGGGTCAACACGGACGAGGGAGGTGAACGGTCATGGCGGTCACCGCCGAGCTGCCCGGGAGCGAGACCACCGCCCTGCTCACCACGGCGCAGGACGCCCTCACGGCGGTCCTGACGACCGACCTGCTCGACCACCCCGCCCAGGTCGCCCTCGACGTCCTCGACCAGGCCGAGACCCTGCGCCGCCAGGTCGAGGCCCTGACCGCCCAGGCCCTGACCGCGATCGAGGCCGACGGCCGGTGGGCCCTGGACGGGGCCCGGTCCATGGCCACCTGGTACCGCAACCGCTCCGGCCGCCACCACAGTGCCGCGGCCCGCAAGGTCCGCCAGGCCCGCGCCCTGCGCGACCACCTCCCCGCCACCGCGACCGCCCTGGCGACCGGCGCGATCAGCGTCGACCACGCCGCCGCCCTGGTCCGCCACACCACCGACACCCCGGCCCGCCAGGCCCTGCTGCGCCACCACGAGGTCGGCGAGGACTTCCTCCTGCGCCACGCCACCACCATGGACGCCCAGGGCTTCACCCTGGCCCTGCGCCACTGGGCCCTGCGCGCCGACCCCGACGCCGCCGACCGCGCCTACCGCGCCGACGCCGACCGCGAGGAGTTCTACCTCGCCGAGACCACCGACGGCTACGTCCCCGGCGGGTGGCTCTCCAAAGCCACCGGCACCGCGCTCCTGACCGCCCTCGACGCCCGGGTCGGCACCCCCGCCGCGACCGATACCCGCACCCCCAACCAGCGCCGCGCCGGCGCCCTGGGCTCCCTGGCCCACCTCACCCTCGACGCCGGCGTCCTCAAACCCTTCGCCCGGGTCCGACCCCACCTTTGCGTCACCGTCCCCTTCACCACCCTGGCCCTGCTCGCCCAGACCACCCCCACCCCCCACCACCCCTCCTGCCCCGCCACCCGCACCACCAGCCCCGGCCCCACCAGCCCCGGCGCCAGCGGCCCGGGCGCCGCGTTCGGCCTCACCCCGGTCACGACCGGCGCCAACGACACCACCGACACCGCCACCGGCGTCACCGGCGGCACCGACACCGCCGCCGCGGCCCCCTGTACCTGCGGCGCCCCCGAGGCGCTCATCAGCGCCGACGTCGACCTGGCCGCGATGGCCGCCGCGGAGCCCGCCACCTTCCCCGACGGCACCCCCCTGCCCCCCGCCCTCCTGGCCCGCCTGGCCTGCTCCTCCGGCATCCACCGCGTCGTGTTCGGGCCCGACTCCCAACCCCTGGACGTCGGCCGCGAGGAACGCCTCTACACCACCGCCCAGACCAGGGCGATCATCGCCCGGGACCGCCACTGCCAGTACCCCGACTGCTCAGCACCACCCGGCGAGGGCGAGATCCACCACTCCCTGTGGTGGTACAGCCAGCACGGCCCCACCGACCTCCGCAAAGGCATCCTGCTCTGCTGGCACCACCACGACCACGTCCACAACCGCCACATCACCATCGAACGACACACCGACCGATGGACCTTCCACCGCCGCGACGGCACCCTCCTCGGCACCACCACCTTCCGCACCAACTGACGTACACAACCCACGTCCTGGGGCCGTGACCACACGCGCCCCAGGCCGTGGGTTGTGGCGTGGTGGTGTTGCCGCGTCCGGGCAGAGGACAACCGCAGACGCCACGGTCGCGGCCGAAGCCTTCGCGTCGCCAACCGGCAGGACAGCACCGCTAGCGTGAGTCCCCGCGCCGAAGCCATCGGCCGGACGCTCCCGTGAAGGAGGCAGGATCCCGTGAAGGGCTTCAAGGACTTCATCATGCGCGGCAACCTCGTCGAGCTCGCCGTCGCCTTCATCATGGCGACGGCGTTCGCGGCCGTGGTCACCGCCTTCACCGCCATCGTCCTCGAGGCGCTGGCCAAGGCCGGCGGTGCCCCGAACTTCGACGAGTGGGCACCCGGCGGCTTCACGACCGTGGGGCCGTTCCTCACCGCCCTTGTCGCGTTCGTCATCCTGGCGTTCGTCGTCTACTTCTTCATCGTCAAGCCCTACGAGGCGGCGAAGACGCGGTTCACGAAGCCCACGGCGGAGGACGAGGCCGTCGCCGAGGAGATCGCCCTGCTTCGCGAGATCCGCGACGCGCTCCGCGAGCGTCGCCAGGTCTGATCGGGCCGATCACCGGGATCGAGCAGCTCAGGGGGCCGACTGGGCCGGGTCCGTCGCACCGCGGCCCGACCGACGCGCGGGAGGCCAGCGTGGGCGGTGTTCGCCGGATCGGCGCCGCAGAGGCCCGCACGCTCCGCCGCAGAGGCGCTCACGCACCGCCGCCGCGGGTGGTGCTCACCTGATCACCGCCCGCAGATGCGCCCACGCACCGCGCAGAGGTGCCTACGCGCCGCCCTCGCCGCGGGTGGTGCTCACCTGATCACCGCCCGAAGAGGCGCCCACGCACCGGCGCCGACGAGTGCGGTGGCGTCGGCCTCGCGGGCTGCGACGAAGATCGTCGTCACGCCTGAGGTGCCGGGGTCGAGCAGGTTCCCGCCGGCCTGAGGCGGCTGGACTGCCAGGACGACGACGTCGCGGGCCACCACCCGGGCGGCCCCGGCCGTGCCCGAGAGATCGGAGTCCGCGGCGACGAGCGTGACCCGGCGTCCCGGTTCGGCCAGGGCGGCCGAGCCCGCGTCAGCCAGCGGGACAGGAATGACGACCATGCCCTCCGGAGCGGCGCCGGCCAGCCCAGGCCCGACGAGCATGCCCTCCACGAGTGCGGTGCCTGCGGGCAGCCCGACGGCAAGGGTGCGGCCGACCGCGTCGGCGGGAGCCGTGAGGGCGGCGGGCGCGGCGGCAGCCGGCAGGGTGCGGGGCGCGACGTCGGCATCGGTCAGAACGGTGCCGGCCGGGATGTCGCGGGCGAGGCTGAGGACCGGCACCCCGGCCGGCGGTGGCGGAGCGAGCGTCGAGACGGTGACGCTCACCGCCAGACCGAGGCAGAGGGCAGCCAGCAGATGGCGCCCGCGCCAGAGTGTCCGACGCAGCACCGCCGCCGCCGAGCGGGAGGGGACCGTCTCTCTGCGCACCCGAGCGACGCTAGGCGGGCGGGTCTGGACCGCCGAGTCGTACCTGGGGCGCTGTGGGCCCGTCGGCGGCCGGCGTACCTGTGGAGGACGCCGGCCCGGTCGCGCGGGGGCACGGACGCCGCCTCGGGAGCGGACCAGCGTCAGGACCAGACCCGCCTCAGGAGCAGAGACCCGTCGGGAGCAGACCAGCGCGTCAGCGCATGGGCCTCAGCCTGCGGACTTCGCCGCCGTCGACCTCGCAGCGGTCGACGGCGCTGCGGTCGTGGACGCCGGCTTCGCGGTCTCCTTGGGCGGTGCGGTCTTGGCAGGCTCGCTCGCCGGTGCCGTCGAGGTGCTCGTCGAGCGAGAGTCGTTGCGGTAGAAGCCCGACCCCTTGAAGACCACGCCCACCGACGAGAAGAGCTTGCGCAGCGCACCGCCGCACTCCGGGCACACCGTGAGGGCGTCGTCGGAGAACGACTGCTTGGCCTCGAACTCGTGACCGCACACGGTGCAGCGGTACGCATAGGTAGGCACGGGAACCTCCAGGGGACTCGGGGCGGCTGCTGGCACTCCACCTCACCGAGTGCCAATCCTACCGCGTCGTCACGGCGCGGGCCCTCGGGGTCGTGGGCGGCACCGGCGTCGTCCCTTAGGCTCTCGACGTGCGGATGTCTGTGGTGCGCAAGGTGGCGATCGTCGTGGCCGCGCTGGTCGTCGTCGTCCTCGTGGTGGGCGCGGGTCTGGCGACCGTCCTCGTGCGCCGCCCGCTGCCGGACCACGCCGGCGCCGCCACCCTGGACTCCCTCGGCGCCGAGGTGGAGATCATCCGTGACGAGCGCGGGGTCGCCCACCTGTACGGGTCCTCGGACACCGACCTCATGCGCGCGCAGGGTTACGTCCACGCCCAGGACCGGTTCTTCGAGATGGACTACCGCCGGCATGTCACCGCCGGACGCCTGTCGGAGCTGGTCGGCGAGAACGACGCGGCGCTGAACGCCGACTCGGCGATCCGCACGATGGGCTGGCGCCACGTCGCCGAGCAGGAGTGGGACCTGCTCGGCGAGGAGTCCCGGGCGCTCTACGAGGCCTACGCGGAGGGCGTCAACGCCTACCTCGACCGGCGTGAGGCCTCCGAGCTGGGGCTGGAGTACACGATCCTGGGGATGAGTACCGAGCTGCGCCCGGTCGAGCCGTGGACCCCGGTGGACTCCATCGCGTGGCTCAAGGCCATGGCGTGGGACCTCAGCGGCAACCTCGACGACGAGATCGGGCGGGCGGCGGCACTGCGGCCCCTGGCCGGGAATGTCGCCCGGGTCGAGGAGCTCTACCCCGAGTACGCCTACGAGGAGGCCACGCCGATCGTCGCGCCGCAGGGCGAGAGCGTCGAGGCCGCCGCCCACCGCCCCGAGGAGCCGGGCGATGCCTCGGACGCGGCCGTCTCCGCCGCGTCGGCGGCGCTGGGCCAGGCGGCGGCCGCGTTGCGGGCCGTCCCGGGCATGCTGGGGCAGGGCAGCGGCATCGGGTCGAACTCCTTCGTCGTCTCCGGCGAGCACACCACCACGGGCGCGCCGCTGCTCGCCAACGACCCGCACATGGCGCTGCCCTCGCCGAGCCTGTGGACCCAGGTGGGTCTGCACTGCACCGAGCCGTCGCCCACGTGCACCTTCGACGTCACGGGTGTGAGCTTCTCGGGCCTGCCCGGTGTCATCATCGGCCGCAACCCCGAGCTCGCCTGGGGGTTGACCACGCTCCCGGCCGACGTCACCGACCTCACCCTCGAGCGCCTCTACGACGACGGCACGTACCTGCGTGACGGCGAGCGGGTCGCGCTGGAGACCCGGCGCGAGACGATCGAGGTCAACGGCGGTGCCTCGCGCGTCATCACCGTCTCGGCGACGGCGCACGGTCCGATCGTCTCCGAGGTCCTGCCCGACGTCGACGCGGCGGGCTCGGTGCCGGTCCCCGAGGGGGCGCCGCCCGCCGGGTTCTCCGGCTACGCCGTCGCCCTGCAGTGGACCGCGCTGACCCCCGGTCGCACGCCGGAGGCGATCTTCGCGCTCAACCGCGCCACCACGGCCGAGGAGGTCGCCGCCGCCGCGGCGCTGCTCGAGGTGCCCTCGCAGAACATCGTCTTCGCGACCGCCGACGGCGACATCGGCTACCAGGCGCCGGGGCGCATCCCTGTGCGCGGGGCGGTGCCGGACTCACCGGTGCCGTCCGACGGCTCCTGGCCGCGGCCCGGCTGGGACCCGCGGTTCGACTGGCAGGGGTTCGTCCCCGCCGAGCAGATGCCCGCCGTCCTCAACCCCGGCGAGGGCTTCGTCGTCGCCGCCAACCAGGCCGTCATGCCCGCCGGTGAGGGCCCCTTCCTCACCTCCGACTGGTCCGCCGGCTACCGCTCCGAGCGCATCCGCACGATCCTCGAGGGACGCATCGCCGCCGGCGAGCAGCTCGACGTCGCGGCGATGAACGAGATCATGCTCGACGACGCCAGCCCCTTCGGTCCCGCCGTCGTGCCGGCGCTGCTCCAGGTGGACATCGACGACCCCTTCGTCTCCGAGGCCGTCGACGAGCTCCGGACGTGGTCGGCGGCCGGCTTCCCGACGAGCGCGGACTCCTCCGGCGCCGCGTACTTCAACGCCGTGTGGGCCAACCTCCTCGACCTCACCTTCGCCGACGACCTGCCGGCGTCCCAGGCGCCCGACGGCGGCGGGCGGTGGCTCCGCGTGATCACCAACCTCCTCGAGGACCCGTCCAACCCCTGGTGGGACGACCGCACCACGGTCAACCTCGTCGAGGGCCGGGACGAGATCCTCCGCCAGGCGATGTTCACGGCCCGCCAGCAGCTCACGAACTCGCTCGGGAAGGACGCCGAGGACTGGGAGTGGGGCAACCTGCACCGTTTCGCCCCGCAGCACCCGGTGCTCGGTGGGCAGAGCGTGCCCGCCGCGGTGCGCCGGCTGGTCAACCCGGCGCCGATCGGGGTGGCCGGGGGTGGCGCGGTCGTCAACGCCACGCACTACGACGCGTCCGCCCGCGACGACCTGGGCCGTGGCGAGTACACCGTCACCGCCGGCCCCGCCGTGCGTCTGGTCGCCGACCTGGCCGAGCCCGACGCCTCCACCTGGGTGATCTCGACCGGCACCTCCGGCCACCCCGGTGCCGACGCGTACACGGACCAGCTCCGCGCCTGGGCGCAGGGCGAGACCTACCCCTGGCCGTCCTCACGGGAGGCGGTCGAGGAGGTCGCGAGCGCCACCCTGACGCTGCGGCCGCCGGAGTAGCGCTCAGAGGGGAAGCGTCTCAGCGCTTTGCGGAGGGGAGCCGGTCTCAGCGCTCCGCGAGGTGGTCGACCGCGGAGGCGCCGTTCGCGAGGGCCTCCGCCCGGAAGGCCGAGCCCTCCAGGAGGAACCACTCGGCGGGGGTGATGACCGCACCGACGGGCACGTCGTGCTCCACCCGGGGCAGCGTGACGTCGCCGACGAGCTCCTCGGCGTGGATGACGGCGAAGACCGGTGTGCCCGGGCGGGTGTGGACGAGCACCCGGTCGTACCAGCCGCCGCCCTGGCCCAGGCGGGTGCCGTGCGCGTCGATCGCGAGCGCGGGGATGAGGACGACGTCGGCGTCCGCGACGGCCTCGGCAGGCAGCACGGGCCCCGACGGCTCGGGTGGGCGGCCCGGCGCACGCACGGCGAGGTCCTGCTCCGAGGTGTAGTGGCCCCACGTCCGGTTCAGGCCCGGGCCGAGCACGGGCAGCAGCACGGTGCAACCCTGCTCGTGCAGGGCCGCCAGGGACGCCAGGGTGCTCGGCTCGGTCCCCTGCGAGACCCAGGCCGCGACGGTGCGGGCCGCGCCGACCGCCTCGAGCACGTGCGGCACGAGCGACCGGCCCACCTCGGCGCGCTCCTGCGGGGGGCGCTGGGCGCGGTGCTCACGGATGATCTGGCGGAGCATCTGCTTCGCGTCCTCCGCCTCGTAACCGTCCGTCCGGGGCAGGGGGATCTGCGGGCGCTCCATGTGTCCAGTCTCTCAGCCGGAGGGGACACGCGGCCACCGAGGCGCGCGGCCGGGGGTGACCCGGGTACGGCGTCGTCGGACGGGTGCGCGTGGGCGTCGCCCGATATCGTCGGACCATGTCTGCGAGCGAAGCGTCAGTGCGCAAGGCCCTCATCCCCGTCGCCGGCCGCGGGACCCGGTTCCTGCCCGCCACCAAGGCGATGCCCAAGGAGATGCTCCCGGTGGTGGACAAGCCGGCGGTGGAGTACGTCGTCGAGGAGGTCTCCGACGCCGGGATCACCGACGTCCTGCTGGTCACGGGCCGGGGCAAGGGCGCCATCGAGGACCACTTCGACCACACCCGCGAGCTCGAGACCGCCCTGGAGCACAAGGGGGACACCGAGCGGCTCGACCTCGTGCGCCGCTCCACCAACCTCGCCCACATCCACTTCGTGCGTCAGGGCATCCCCAAGGGCCTGGGCCACGCGGTCCTCCAGGGCCGGGACCACATCGGCGACGAGCCGTTCGCCGTCCTGCTCGGCGACGACCTCATCGACGCCCGCGACCCGCTCCTCACCGACATGATCGCCGTGCGGGAGGCCCTGGGCGGCTCGGTCATCGCCCTGCTCGAGGTCGACCCCGACCAGATCAACCTCTACGGCGCCGCCGCCGTCGAGCCGGTGGACCACGCCCCGGTGGGCACGCTCGCCGACGGCGACGTCGTGCGCGTCACCGAGCTCGTCGAGAAGCCCCCGGTGGACGAGGCGCCGTCCAACCTCGCCCTCATCGGCCGGTACGTCCTCGACCCGTCGGTCTTCCGGGTCCTGGAGGAGACGGCGCCCGGCCGGGGCGGGGAGATCCAGCTCACCGACGCGCTGCAGGTCCTCGCCCGCACGGACCCCGCCGAGGGCGGCGGCGTCCACGGCGTCGTCTTCCGCGGCCGGCGCTACGACACCGGCGACAAGCTCGACTACCTCAAGGCCGTCGTGCGCCTGGCCGTCGACCGCGAGGACCTCGGCCCGGACTTCGGCGGCTGGCTCGAGCAGTTCGTCGCCGGACGCCACGTCGAGCTGGCGTCCGACCCCGCCGGGTCCGGCCGGGCCGCCGAGCCGTCGCAGGGCAGCCCGAGCGCCCGGTGAGATCGGTCCAGGAGCACCTCGCGGCCTGCCTGGCCGCGGTCGGACCGCTCCCGCCGCTCGACGTCGTGCTGCCCGACTCCGTCGGCTGCATCCTGGCCGAGGACGTCCTGGCCGGGGGTGACCTGCCGGTCACAGACCTCGCCGGGATCGACGGGTACGCCGTCCGCTCGGCCGACCTCGACGGCGCCCGGCCGACGGCGCCGGTCACCCTGCGTGTGACCGACGAGGTCCGCGCCGGCGCGGCGGACCGCCTCCACCTCGTACCGGGGACGGCCGTGCGCATCGCGTCCGGGGCGCCGCTGCCGGTCGGTGCCGACGCCGTCGTGCCGCTGGAGCAGACGGACCTCGGCCGGGCCCGGGTCGAGGTGCGGACCGCGTCCGCGGCGGGCGAGAACGTCCGGCGTCAGGCGGAGGACCTGCGCGCCGGTGAGATCGTCCTGCCGGCGGGGGAGCGGGTCGGTGCCCGCCAGGTCGCGCTGCTCGCCGCCGCCGGACGGGGCCGGGTCAGCGTCCACCCGCGTCCGCGCGTCGTCATCGTCTCGGTCGGTGACGAGTTCGTCGAGCCCGGGCGGCCGGCGGAGCCCGGCCAGGTCTACGACGCCAACGGCCATGCGCTCGCCACCGCAGTCCAGGACGCCGGCGGCGCGACCTACCGCGTCGCCGCCGTCCCCGACGAGCACCGCGAGCTGCGCGAGACGCTCGAGGACCAGCTCGTGCGGGCGGACCTCGTCATCACGACCGGCGGTCTCAGCCACGGCGCGAACGACACCGTCAAGGAGGTTCTCGGCCCGCTCGGCACCGTGCGGTTCGACAACGTGGCCATGTGGCCCGGGCGCCAGCTCGGCGTCGGGCACGTCGGCGACGGGACGCCGATCTTCGCCCTGCCCGGCGACCCGGTCTCGGTGCAGGTGGCGTTCGAGACCTTCGTGCGACCGGCGCTGCGGGCGATGGCCGGGTACGCCGAGCTGTACCGGCCCTCGGTCCAGGCGGCCGTCACCGGGGGCTGGTACTCGCCGTCGGGACGGCGCGAGTTCGTCCGCGTCCAGGTCACCGGTGGTCCGGCGGAGGGCTACCGTGCCCAGCCCGTCGGGGCCCCCGCCGCGCTCCTGCTCTCGGCGCTCGCCCGGTCCAACGCGCTCGCCGTCGTCCCGGAGGACGTCACGGACGTGCGTCCCGGCGACCGGCTGCACTGCCTCCTCCTGGACGCCTGAGGTGGACCGGACCCCGCCCCCGGCCTGGCCCGTGACCCTCGTGGAGGGACCGGTCGCCCTGCGCCCGCTGCGCCGGCGCGACCGCGGTGACTGGGAGGAGCTGCGCCGGCGCAACGCCGCCTGGCTCGAGCGGTGGGAGGCCACCTCACCCACCGGCGGCCCGCCGGTGTCGTACCGGTCCTACGTGCAGGCCCTGGACCGGCAGGCGCGCGCCGGGGTGTCACTGCCGTTCGTCATCGAGCTCGACGGCGAGATGGTGGGCCAGCTCAACGTCTCCTCCATCACCCGGGGGTCGTTCTGCTCGGCGACGATCGGGTACTGGGTGTCCCAGCACGTCGCGGGCCGAGGAGTCATGCCGCTCGCCGTCGCCATGGCCACCGACCACGCCTGGTACGAGGCGGGGCTGCACCGCATCGAGATCAACATCCGGCCCGAGAACGCACCCTCGCTGCGGGTCGTGGAGAAGCTCGGGTTCCGCGACGAGGGGCTGCGGCGGCGGTTCCTCCACATCCAGGGCGACTGGCGCGACCACCGCAGCTTCGCCCTGACGGTGGAGGAGGTGCCCGGCGGCCTCGTGCGCCGGTGGGCGGAGGCGGGCGGGTCGGTGCGCTGACGGGCGGTGCGGGGTGGCGTCGGCGCGACCAGCACAGACGCGCGGCAGACACGCCGAGGCCGCTCAGGCTCCGTGCGACCCGGCGCACCTAGCGTTGAGCCGTGGAGCTCCAGGGATTCGTGGTCATCGGCCTGACCCTGATCCTTCTGGGCTTCCTGCTCCCGCACCTGGTGCGCAGCAGGCAGCTCGCGCTCGACTGCCGCGTGGAGGACCGGTTCTCCGGCGATCTGCGGATCCTGACCACCGGCGCGAGCCGGCCGGTCCCCGTCAACCGGGCAGGCGAGCCCGGACAGCACTTCCGGCCGGCTGCCCGGCCCTTCCTGCACGACCCGACCCGCCGACCGGAGGCCCCCATGAACAGGCCAGGAGCCCGTTCCGAGCGCACCGACGACGCGCGCGCACTGGCGTCGGCCCGAGCGGCTCGGGCGGCGCGGGTCGCCCGCCGGGCGGCCGCCGCGCGGCGACGTCTCGCGCTCACGATCGTCCTGCTCGCGGCGACGGCGGCCGGCTGGGCGGGCTTCGCCATGGCGAGCACCTCCTGGGTGCTGGGCGCCGTGCCCGCGGCGCTGCTCGTCACCGTGCTCGTGCTCGGGCGTCGCACGGCCGTCAAGGCGGCCGCCCACGACAAGCGCGACCGCGCCGAGATGGCCCGGCTCGAGGCCCGGCTGCGGGCGCTGCCGCGCCGGTCGGGCCAGCCCGCGGTCCGGTCGGGTGAGGCCGGGGCCCGCCCGGGTCAGCCCGCGGTCGTGTCGGGCCAGCCTGGTGCGCGCAGCGGTGTTCAGGCCGGGTCGCGCACGGCTGCGCGGACGACCGGCCCCGTCGTCGCCCGCGCCGGGTCGTCGCGGGTTCCGGCGCAGGACGTCGTCGAGGACGTCGAGGCTGGTGCAGCCGCCGACCGCACCGGTGTCCCCGCCGACGTCGCAACCGTCGGCGATCCGGCAACCGTCTCCGACGTTGTGACCGTCGCGGACGTGGCCACGGTGGTCGTTGCGGGCGAGGCGGAGCAGCCGGCTGACCGCACCTCGGCCGGTACCGGCGCCCCGGTGGAGCCCGACGACGCCGAGGGTGAGGCGACCGAGGTCGACGACCTCCTCGACGGGCAGGAAGCCGCCGGCGACGGGCGCGGCGAGTCATGGACACCCGTGCCGCTGCCGGCCCCGAGCTACACGCTCAAGCCCTCGGCCCCGCGGCGAGACGTGGCGCCCTACGCCGCGCCGGAGCCGCCCGTGCAGACTCCGGCGGCCGCCGCCCAGCCGGCTGCGCCGGTCGTGGCCGGGAGCCCGGCGGCGCTCGACCTCGACGCCGTCCTCGCGCGTCGCCGCGCCGCCGGCGAGTGATCAGGCCGATTTCGCGGGACCGGAGCGTCTTGCTAGAGTTGTCTCTGCTCGAGAGAGCATGGGGCTATGGCGCAGTTGGTAGCGCGTCTCGTTCGCAATGAGAAGGTCGGGGGTTCGAATCCCCCTAGCTCCACTCCTGAGAGGCCGTTGATCAGCACCGAAAGTGCAGGTCAGCGGCCTTTCGCTTGCCTGGGAGGACACCGACCGAAGGACGGTGAAACCCCATGTCCGTACGCCATGCCGTACGCCTTGGCCTGGCAGCACTGCTCGCGAATGCCCCCACGTGCCTAGGTGTGCCGGTGGTGCTCGCGCACCTGAGCTACATGAACGAGCACATCGAACCCCCGCTGAGTCGCACGCCGCTGTGGAGCCTGGAGGAGCTGTGCACGAAGCTCCATACGACGCCGGCCACGGTCCACACGTGGCGCAAGCGGGGGACGGCTCCGAAGGCATACCGCATCGGCCGGCACCTGATGTTCGAGGAGGCCGATGTCAGGGCCTGGCTCGCAGATCGCGCGGCGGTCGCAGCAAGGGAGCGCGGCGACGCCGGCTCACAGACGGGTTGGTGACCGTCATGGCCAATCCCGGACTGAGGCCGGGCGAGCACGGCGAGATCTTCATCCGTGAGGTCGGCGCGAACAAGCACGAGGCGCGTGTGCGGCTGCGGCTGTTCGACGGCTCGACGACCTTCATCGCGCGTACGAGATCCACGAGACAGTCGGCTCGACTCGCTGCACAGGCAGAGATCGAGCAGGTCCTCAACGCCCCAACGGGCTCCGAGGACCTGCAAGCCGACAGCAAGGTCGGCCTGGCCGCACGGCAGTGGATCACCGAGCTGCGGGCACAGTCGAGGTGGCCCAATCCGCCGGTCCGGCCGCAGACCGTCGACGGGTACGAACTGCTCCTGGGCAACCACCTGATCCCAGTGCTCGGCAAGAAGAAGCTCAACGAGTTGACGACCGCCATGTGTCAGAGGTGGATCGACGGAATCATCGAGAGGGGCAGGTCGGGGCCGCACGACCTGATCTGGACGGCTGATCAGGCGAAGTTCTGCTTCACGGCCGTGCTCGATCGCGCAATCAGGCATGACGCGATGCGCATGAACCCGGTCGAGAAGGTCAAGACCCCGCGACCGTCGACACCCGTACCCAGGGCCATGACGGTCATCGAGATCTACCGGCTGCGTAAGGCCGTACGCGACTGGGAGGCGTCCCGCATCGGCAGACCCGGTCCCAGACCGACGGGCAGCCTGCCGGCCGCGGTCGATCTCATGCTCGGCACGGGCCTGCGTATCGGCGAGGTGCTCGCGCTGCAGTGGGGCGAGGTCAGCCTCACGGGACCGCGGCCCACGGTCGCGGTCGTCGCGACACTGGTCGACGTCAAGGGCGAGGGCACGATCCGTCAGACGAAGGCAAAGACGGATGCGGGCGAGCGCACGATCGTGCTGCCACGGTTCGCTGTAGATGCGCTCGAGGCCATCCGGCCCGCAAGCCCTGAGCCGACCACACCGGTGTTTCCGTCGAGGTCGTTCAGGGACGGCAGGGTCTCCTGCAAGCCGCAGACGACCCACAACGTTCGCCGGACGCTTCGGCTTGCACTTGATCTGGCAAAGATGAGCGGGGAGGTCCATCCGCACCTGCTGCGCAAGACCGTGGCCACGTACGTCGCAAGGGAGCGCGGTGCGGGCGACGCCGCATCGGTCCTCGGCCACAAGATCAATGCCGGCGTCACTGGCAAGCACTACATCGAGCGACTCCGCGTGGCTCCGGACGTCTCCGACGTCTTGGAACAGCTCGTCGAGATTGCGGAGGAGGAGGGTGCGAAGTGGGAGGCCGCGAAGGAGAGGCGTCTGAAAGGGCAGGCCGCGATCCTGCCGGCGCCGACCATCCTTGCGGCTACCGAGCGTGCGACGGCGTCGAGGACCGTCAAAGTCGCGGCGATGGTCGAGGAAGTATCGGGATGGTGAGGGGGCGTCGATGACGTGGTCGATCCCGTCGACCGGAATCGGGGCGAGCCAGCCGATTCCGCCGTGCGGGTGAAGCGCGGCGCAGCCCGTTGCCGGTCTGGGGCGGTGTTGAGCCGGTCGAGGACTCTCGTCACGGCCGAGCGGACACGCTTCCAGGGCGCCGAGCACGACGTCGTCCCCCACCGTGTCGCTGTCTTCCGCAAGGTTGCCGGCTCCACATGAACCCATCGCCTGGTGCCCGGTCGAGGCGGCCGCGATCGTGAGGAGTCCTCACCACCGTTCTCCTCCCCCCGAGATGCCGTCTCCACCGAAGCGCAGCTGCCTGGGATGGTGGCCGTGTCCGCGGTGGTGACGAGTCGTCACCACCGTTCTCTTCCCCCCGAGGTCGGGGTCTCGACCGAAGCGGGTCGTCTGCCCGGCGGCGGCGTTTCCTCGGTCGTGATGACTCATCACCACCGCTCTTTTCCCCGCGGTGCCGGCGTCCGGCTCGCATGTGTGAGCGCGGATTTCATGGGTCTTACTCTCGCGCGGGTGCATTGCCGAGAACGTACGGGGTGCCCGACCCCGTACGCACCCCGTACGCACCCCGTACGCACTACGACCGCGCATATCGGCACAGGTCAGGGTGCGTACGGGGAGAAGGTCGCCGCGTGTCGACGACCGGACCTAAGTTCACTCCTCTCCGCCTTCCTGCGGTAGCTCGTCGACCAGCGCGCCCATGCCGGCAACAGCACCCGAGAAGGCCTGTTCGACTACCAGGTGCGCCGCCCGCGCCATGGGCCGAGCCACCGCGGCTCCGAACGTCCGGCGCCGACCGGAGACGCGGTGGCGGAGCCGACGCCCGCGTGGACGGCTTGCCCGCGTGCGAGCCATCCGTGAGGGTCCGAGACACCGGCGGTTGTGGTCCTCACACCTCTGGCACCCGAGGCGGACTGAGTCGCACACCTGGTGGGTGTGACGGTCTCGATGCGGGTGGTCTCGGCGGGCAAGGGGTACGGGTACTTGCTCCGGTCGGTGGTGCAGGGCGACGGCGACGCGACCCAGGCGGCCGGGTTCACGCGGTACTTCACCGAGGCCGGCACCCCGCCCGGGGTGTGGATGGGCAACGGGGTCGCGTACTTCGGGGCGGGCGAGCTGCGCCCCGGCATGACAGTGACACCGGAGCAGCTGCAGACGCTGCTGGGGCGCGGGAGCGACCCGGTCACCGGGGCGAACCTGGGCCGGCCGTTCCGGGAGTACCCGACCGCGGCTGAGCGCACCGCGGCCTTGACCTGCCGTGTCGACCGGGCCCTGCCGGCGGGGGAGTTCGACGCCGAGGTGACCCGCATCCAGGCCGAGCAGGCCGTCCGGGGGCCGCAGACCGCGACGGCCGGGTTCGACCTGACGTTCTCGGTGCCGAAGTCGGTGTCGGTGCTGTGGGGCCTGGCCGACGCGAACACCCAGGAGCTGATCGTCGAGGCCCACCACGCCGCCGTGACCGACGTGCTGGACCTGTTCGAGCGAGAGGTCGCCGCCACCCGCACCGGCCACGCCGGCATCGCGCAGGTGCCCGTCGTCGGGATCGCTGCCACGGCGTACGACCACTGGGACTCCCGCGCGAACGACCCACAACTCCACACCCACGTCGTCGTGTCGAACAAGGTGATGACCGCCCACGATGGCGGGCAGTGGCGGACCCTGGACTCCCGGGCCGTCCACCACGCGATCGTGGGCCTGTCCGAGCACTACAACGCCGTCCTCGCCGACCGGCTCACCGGCACGTTCGGGCTGTCGTGGGAGCGGCGCGACCGCGGCGAGGACCGCACCGGCCAGTGGGAGATCCGCGGCGTCGGCGAGGACCTCATCGCCGAGTTCTCCAGCCGGGCCCGCGCGATCGACGTCGCCACCGACGCGAAGATCGCTCACTACGTGGCCGAGCACGGCCACCGCCCCACCGGCCGACGGATCGTGCAGCTGCGCGCGCAGGCCACCCTCAAGACCCGGCCCGAGAAGACCATCCGCGCACTGACCGAGCTGACCGCCGAGTGGCGGACGCGCGCGCGGGACATCGTGGGCGGCGACCCGACCGAGTGGGCACGCGACCTCACCACCACCCGAGAGCCGGCGCGGGCGCTGACCGGGGAGTCGGTGCCGATGTTCCTGATCGACCAGGCCGCCGCCGACGTCGTGGACGCCGTGTCGGAGCGGCGGTCGACCTGGCGGCACTGGAACCTTTGGGCCGAGGCCTCGCGCCGCACCATGGGCTGGCGCTTCCAGTCCCCCGCGGACCGCGAACAGGCGATCGCGCTCATCACCGACGCCGCCACCCGGCGGTCCGTCCAACTCACCCCCGCCGAGGTGGCCACCACCCCGGCGGGGATGCGGCGCGACGACGGCACCAGCACCCTGCGCCCCCGGCACTCCACGTACTACTCGAGCGAGCGTCTGCTCGCCGCGGAGGACCGGCTCCTCGCCCTGGCCGAAGACCACGAACCGGCGCTCGTCGTCCCGCCACCCATCGTCGAGACCGTGCAGGGCGGCCGGGGTGACGGTGTGGTGGTCGGCGGGGAGCAGGCCGCCGCGATCACGCAGATCCTCACCTCGGGCCGACGCCTGGATCTGTTGGTCGGTCCGGCCGGGACCGGGAAGTCCACCGCGATGGCCGCCCTGGCCGGTGCCTGGACCACGGCGCACGGGCCCGGATCCGTGGTGGGGATGGCGCCGTCGGCCGCCGCCGCACAGGTCCTCGCCGACGACATCGGCATCGGGTGCGACAACACCGCCAAGTGGGTGCACGACCACGCCCGCGGCCGGGCGGACTTCCGCCCGGGCCAGCTCGTCATCCTCGACGAGGCCACCCTGGCCTCCACCCGCACCCTGGAGACCATCGCGACCCGCGCCGGCGAGGTCGGCGCGAAGGTCGTCCTCGTCGGGGACCCGGCCCAGCTGCAGTCCGTCGACGCCGGCGGCGCGTTCAACATGCTCGCCCAGGCCCGCGGCGACGACCTGGCACAGCTGGTGGAGGTGCGGCGCTTCGTCCACGCATGGGAGAAGGACGCCTCCCTCGCCCTGCGCGACGGCGACCCGGCCGCGATCGACGCATACGCGGGCCACGGCCGGATCGTCGAGGGCACCACCGAGGCCATGACCGACGCCGCCTACCAGGCGTGGCAGCACGACCTGACTGCCGGCAGGTCCTCCATCCTCGTCACCGAGGCCGCGGAATCGGTACGGCAGCTCAACGAGCGCGCCCGCGCCGAACGCATCCAGGCCGGCCCGACCGCCACCGACCGCGAGGTCCGGCTGCGCGACGAGGCACGCGCATCCGTCGGCGATGTGGTCATCACACGCCGCAACGACCGTCGCCTCCGCACCGGCCCCGGCACCTGGGTGCGTAACGGCGACCGCTGGACCGTTACCCACGTCGGACACGACGGCACGCTCGACGTCTGCCAAGCCGGCGATGGCGCGAGGGTGAGGCTGCCGGCCGGGTACGTCGCCCGGCACGTCGACCTCGGCTACGCCGTCACCGCCCACCGCGCCCAGGGCCTGACCGTCGACACCGCGCACGTGGTCGTCTCGCCCTCGACGACCCGCGAGAACCTCTACGTGTCCATGACCCGCGGCCGGCACGCGAACACCGCCTACGTCGCCCTCGACCAGCCCGACCCCCTCCACGTCACCCCCGCCGAGACCGTCACCTCCGCACGGACCGTGCTGTTCGGGGTGCTCAACCACTCCGGTCTCGAGCTCTCCGCCCACCAGACCATCACCGCCGAGCAAGAGCGGTGGACCGGCATCGCCCAGCTCGCGGCCGAGTACGAGACCATCGCCGCCACCGCCCAACGCGGCCGCTGGACCCGCCTCGTCACCGACACGCTCACCCGCACAGGCGGGCTCACGACGGCCGAGGCTGGCCAGGTCACCTCGTCCGAGGCCTTCACCGTCCTCATGGCCGAGCTGCGCCGCGCCGAAGCCCACCACCACGACGTGGAGACCCTCCTGCCGCGGCTGGCCGCACAGCGCACCCTGCTCGACGCGGACGACATCGCCGCCGTCCTCACCACCCGCCTCGCCCGAGCCACCCGGCGACCCGCACGCGGGACGACGCCGGATCTCATCGCTGGGTTTATCCCCGCTGCGGGCGGGCCGCTGCCCGCCGACGCCGCCCGAGCGCTCGCCGAACGCCGCGAGCTCATCGAGGCTCGCGCCCGCACGCTCGCCAAGGTTGCGATCCGCGACGGGGCGCCGTGGGTGGGCCGCATCGGTGACCGGCCGCACAGTGCCGGCGACCGCGAACGGTGGCTGGCCGAGGTCGCGGTCGTCGCCGCCTACCGCGACCGTTACGGCATCACCGGCCCTCCGCTCGGAGCCTCCACCCGAACCCTCATCCAGGAACGCGACCGGCGCCGGGCCGCCGAAGCCCTGCGCCGCGCCCAGGCAGTCGCCCAGGAGCAGGGGACAGCAGCGAGGCGTGTGCGCATTAGCGGACGCAGCTTGTAGGGCGCCCCACGCCTCGACCGGAGTTGCACGCATGGAATCCAGCGCGGACCAGAGCGCCGGTGTGGAGGCCCTCCGACAAGATCCAACTGAGGAAGTCCGGTCGGGGTGGTTCTGCGCCGCGTTCGTCATCGACGTCTTCTCCCGGCTGGTCGTCGTCGGCTGGCAGGTCGCGACCTCGCTCTACACCGATCTGGGCGCTGGACGCCCTGCAGATGACGATCTGGAAGCGCCAGCACACCGGTGCGGACCCTGCCGGTCCAGTCTCCGCCGGCACCCGCGCGCCTGCGGATCAACGCAGCGATCCCCGGAGAAGAGGGACTCCTTCGCGGCCCGTGAGCGCAAGGGCGCGGCCGACTCGAACGCTCCTTTAACCTCTTCAACCCTGGCCACCTGCTACGACAAGCTCGCAATCACTTACCGCGCTGCCACCGTCCTCTCAGCCTCGATCCACCGACGGGCCCGGGGGCTGGTCGGTGAGGTCGGGCTGGTGGCTGTGGTGGTTCTCGGGCGCGAGGTAATCGCCGGTCTGCCCGGCTTTTCCACTGGGGTTCCTCGGTCGTTGGGGCGGTGGGTGGGGTTCAGGTCGCTCGGGCTCGCGGCGGGAGCACGGCTTGGTAGAGCGTGGTCCAGTCCGTTTCCCAGGGCCAGGCGGTGGGCAGGTGCAGGCGTAGGCGTCGTGCCGAGGTCGCGATCCGGGCGGGGACGGTGATGAGCTTGCGGCGGATCGTCGCGGTCGTGGCCCGGACCAGGGACGGGGCGGTGGTGAGGGTGGCGGCGGCGCGGGTGAGGTTGAAGGCCATGACGGCACAGAGAAGCCAGGCCGCGTTGGCGTTGAAGTTCCCGGAGGGCAGGTGGGCCAGGGCGGAGGCCTTGAGGTCGGCGTGGACGTTCTCGATGATCGCGTGCCGGCGGTGGGTCTGGTCGGCGGCGACGGTGTCGAGCCGGTCGGCGGGCGTGGTGGTGAAGAAGGCGTGGAAGCGCCAGGTCTCGAACAACGTCTCCTGCCCGTCGCCCTTCTTGGGGTTCAGGTCGGGGATGCGCCGGACGATGAGCCGGCCCGGGACCTGCTCGGTCTTCTTCTTCGAGGTGAACGCGGTGAAGGGGATCTCGGCGATCTCGGCTTTGGAGATCCAGGTCTGTGTGGTCTCGTCGTAGATCGCGTCGGGGTACTTGATGGTCGTCCACGCGTCGTCGGTGATGGTGGCGATGGCACGCCGCACGGCCGGGTCCAGCCGGACGGTGACCGAGACGTCGGCGCCAGCCTTCATGGCGGCGGCGACCAGGGCCTGGGAGTAGAACGCCGAGTCGGCGCGGACCAGCACGGCCCCGCCCGCCAGCTGGCTGCGGCGGACCAGCGCGAGGGTGTCGGTGGCGAGCCGGGCCGCCCCGCGTGGGGAGCCGACACTGCCTTTGCGTAGTCGCTGGGCGGCGATCACCGGGGCGATCTGATCGGTGGAGACGGTGGCGAGCAGGGCGTTGAGGCCCCGGACCCCGGAGTAGCCGAACCCGGCGCCCTGCTTGGCGTAGCCGTGGACCTCGACGATGGTGTCGTCGATATCGACCATCACCGTCCCGACATCGCCCGCGGCGCCGAGCAGGTCGGTGTGCTCGGCGAGGTTCAGCAGGAACCTCGAGGCCACGGCGTCGCCCTGGCGGACGTGGCCGAAGGTGAACGAGCGCAGGAACGACCCCAGCGTCGAGGGCGCGTAGGCGCCGGTGAAGACCTTGCCCATCCCGCCGTGTCGCAGCAGGGCCATGTCGTCGATGCTGTCCGCCCCGGCGGCCATGCCGGCCACCAACGAGGAGAGCTTCAACCCTGGGTTGGCGCCCTTGTCCGTCGGCACGCTCAGGTGCTCCTCGGCCAGCTCACGCAGGCCCGCCCGCCGGGCCAGGGCCATCAGCGGGACCAGCCCGGCGGCCGACACGAGGTTGGGCTCGTCGAACGACGCGGAGACCACCGCAGAGGTGTGAGAAAGTTGCATCTACGAGATGCCCTTCTTGAACTGGCGATACGGACCTTAGACAAGTCGTATCTCCCCAGGTCAGAAGGGCATTCTCGCGTTCCCGCGCCCACTCTCCCGGCCCATCCCATCGGTGGATCCAGGCTCAGCTCAGCCTGCATCACCTGGACCCGCATATCGGGCTGACCCTCCCGTGCGACGATGAGGGAATGGAAGCCCTTCCCCAGATTGTGTTGCTTCTAGGGCTAGCCGTGGCTGTGGTCGTCGCTCTCCAGCGGTTCAATGTTCCCTCCACCGTGGGCTACCTGCTCGTCGGTGTGATCCTCGGTCCCGGGACCATCGGGCCCGTCGTGGATGCGGCCTACATCGACACCGTGGCCGAATTCGGAATCGTCTTTCTCCTGTTCACCATCGGGCTGTCGTACTCGTTGCCGGAACTGCGGAGCATGCGCCGGCTCCTCCCGGTGCTGGGCACCGGTCAGGTCGTCTTGACGACGGCGTTGGTCACTCTCGGAGCGTGGCTGATCGGGCTTCCCGTCGCGGCTGCCTTCGTCATCGGCGCGGTCTTCGCCCAGTCCTCCACCACGATCATCGGCAAGCAGTTGGCCGAGCAGGGGGAGGAGAACACGCGTTCCGGACGCCTGGGCCTGGCCATGTCGGTCTTTCAGGACGTCACCGCGGTGCCTTTCGTCGTCGTCATCCCCGCACTCGCGGCGGCCTCCGGGGTGAGCACGCTCGGCCCCGAGCTCATCCTGGCGACCGCGAAGGCGGCGTTGGCGATCGCCTTGGTGTTCGTCCTCGGTCGACGGCTCCTGCACCCTCTGTTCCGGGTGGTCGCTCGGCGTGGCTCTACGGAGACCTTCACGCTGACGGTGCTCTTCGTCGTCCTCGTCGCCGCCATGACGACCAACAGCCTCGGCCTCTCGCTCGCGTTCGGGGCTTTCCTTGCCGGGATGACCCTCGGTGAGACTGAGTTCCGACACGCCGCAGAGACGACGATCCGCCCGTTCCGCGACGTCCTGCTCGGGCTGTTCTTCGTCGCGATCGGCATGCAGTTCCAGCCCTCCGCGCTGCCTGACATCTGGGCCTGGGCGTTGCTCGGCGCCGTCGTCCTCGTGGTCACGAAGGCACTCCTCGTCACGATCCTCGTCGCCGCATCGGGCCAGGAGCGAGCGGTCGCGGCACGGACCGGGCTCCTCCTCGCTGTCGGCGGGGAGTTCGGCCTCGCGCTGCTCTCGATCGCCCTCACGGGCGGCGTCATCGGCGAGCAGCTCGGTCAAATCGGGCTCGCCTCTGTCCTGCTGTCGATGATCGTTGGCACATTCCTCATCCGGAAGAACCGGGCCATCGGCAACGCCGTAAGCCGCCGGAGCACTGCCGCGGCGGAAGCAGACGGGACTACACAGCTGCTGCCCACCGACCTTCAAGGCCACGTCGTCATCTGTGGCTACGGACGCATCGGTCAGGGCGTGGCGCACCTCCTCGAGCAGGAGGCCCTCCCATACGTCGCCGTCGACCTCGACGCAGACCGCGTGCGAGCGGCACGGCACGTCGGCGAGCCCGTCTACTACGGCGACGCCGGCGACCCTTCCCTGATCGAGGCCGTGGGCTTGAATCGGGCGAGCCTCGTGGTCATCGCCCACGATGACATCCCCTCGGCCCTGGTGCTACTCGGTCACGTCCAGCGCACCCGGCCCGAACTGCCCGTCGTCGTGCGGACCCGGGACGAGGCGCACACCGCGGAGCTGCGGGCGGCCGGGGCCGCGGAGGTGGTCCCGGAGACCCTCGAAGCCGGCCTGGCCATCGCGTCGCACGTCCTGCTCCTCCTCGACGTGCCCGCCGCCCGGGTGGAGAGCCACGTGCGTCAGCAGCGCTCCGGTCAGTACACCCTGATGCGAGAGTTCTTCCATGGCTCGGAGCCCACGGGCGCCCCTGTCGGCGCGAGCCGAGCCGTCAGGACCGTGGTCGTACCCGTCGACGGCGTCATGGTCGGCCGACCCATTGAGTCGCTCGAGGGCGTGGACGTGGCGGTCTCCGCGCTGAAGCGGGGACCGCATCGGGTGGTGGTAGCGCCGGTGTCCGGTCACCGCATCGAGGAAGGGGACGTCGTGGTACTGGTGGGAAGCGAGGAGGCCTTGAGCGAGGCGGAACGAGCTTTGCTCAGAACCGCAAGGTGAGAAAGGGGACTGAGCAGCGTGGCTGAAACGAGCATCCTCCCATCTTTGCGGGGGTGGACCCCGAGGCGGGTGCGAGCATCGCGGTGCTCCGGCGCGCGGCGCAGGTGCGCGGGACCACCTGGCGCACGGCTCTCGGTGCAGCACGCTATCGGACCCGACCTGGCGACGTCCCTCCGCTCGCTCCTGGGCGAGGACCCGGACGAGATCCGCCGCCGAGTGCTCGACGCGGCAGGCAAGAGGCTCGACGCCGCGGTTCGGTCTGTTTCCACGGTTTAAATCCGCCCACACCCTCGTCCGGACGGGTGCGCCCGGACCCTCGCTCGTAGCGACCGCTGAGGAGCAGGACGTAGGCCTGCCGCTCGTCGGCGCCCGGAGCAGCGGCCTGCTCGAGCGGTGGTTTTACGGCTCGACCAGCTCGCAGGTTCTCCGCCACGGCGCCGTGCCCGGGTCCTGGTCGTCAAGGATGCCGCGGCCGCTGCGTACGACTCGGTGCTCGTCGCCGTCGACTTCTTGCCGGCGTCGTTGACGTCCGTCCACCTCGCGAGAGCTCTGGCGCCGGGGGCTCGGCTGAACCTTCTCCATGTGATCACTTATCCCCTCGAGTCCCAGATGCGCTACGCCAGCGCGCAAGAATCTGCCATCTCGGCGTACCGCCGCAGACTCGATGGCGGTCAGGTCGACCTCGGGTTCAGCGTGGGTGACGCTAATGGATGGCCGCGGCGGTTCGAAACTCGCGTACGCCATGCGTACGCCATGCTCCCCGCCGTACGCCTTGCCGAACGCGTCGCCGGCCAACTAGTGCCTGCCGTTGCCTACTGTGACGGCGGGGTGGGAAGATGACGGTGACCTACGAAGATCATTGGAACTCCAACGATCTTGGTGCCCAGCCGCGGCCCTCGGCAGGGTAACTAGAACGTCCTCACAGGCGGTGCGAAGGGGGCGACCCCAACCGAGAAGGTCGGGGGTTCGAATCCCCCTAGCTCCACCGATGTGATGTCCCATGACATCCGCGACAGGCCGGACCCACGCGGTTCCGGCCTTTGTCGTACCCGGTCCGTGCGGTACGCGGTACGCGGTCCGTGCGGTGCGCGGGCCGCGTCGCACTCGGGTCCGCGTCGCACCCCGGCCCGTGTCGCACCCGGGGGGCCCGTGTCGCACCCCGGCCGCGCGGCGGACGGTGGGGTGTCGTCCCCCTCACGGAATTTGCTAAGGGGAGCCTTACCTAATTACGCTCCGTCCGACGACGCGGACGCCCCAGGGCCGTCCGCCCCCACGACCGGGAGAACCCATGTCCCTCACGATCCGCCGCGCCGCCACGGTCGCCGTTGCCCTCGCCACCGTCGCGAGCCTGGCCGCCTGCAGCGCCGACGAGCCGGCCGAGGAGGCCACCGGCGACGCCACCGCCGCCGGCTCCGACGACACGACCCTGACGATCTACTCCGGCCGCAACGAGAACCTCGTCGGCCCGATCCTCGAGGACCTCGAGACCGCCGTCGGCACCGAGGTGGAGGTCCGCTACGCCGGCTCCAGCGAGCTCGCCGCCCAGCTCCTGGAGGAGGGCGACGGCACCCAGGCCGACCTCTTCTTCTCCCAGGACGCCGGTGCGCTGGGCGCCCTGGCGGGTGCCGACATGCTCACCGAGCTGCCCGAGGACGTCCTGGACCTGGTCGAGGAGGGCTACCGCGACGCCGACGGGCGTTGGGTCGCCACCTCCGCCCGGGCGCGTGTTCTCGCCTATGACCCGGAGCAGGCTCCCGAGGTCGCGGACATGACGGGTATCGACGAGATCCTCGACGAGGCCTACCGCGGCACGATCGGCTACGCGCCGACGAACGCCTCGTTCCACAGCTTCGTCACCGCCCTGCGCGTCGACCGCGGCGAGGACGGCGCCCGTCAGTGGCTCGAGGACTTCGCCGCTCTCGAGCCCCAGGCGTACGAGAACAACAACGCGGTCCTCGACGCCGTCAACGGCGGCCAGGTCTCCGTGGGCCTGATCAACCACTACTACTGGTACGAGCGCATCGCCGAGGAGGGCGCCGACGCCGTCGAGGCCGAGATCCGGTTCCTCGACAGCGACGACCCGGGCGCGCTCGTCAACGTCGCGGGCGTCGGTGTGCTGAACGGCTCCGACGCCGAGGACGCGGCCTTCGCGGCCGTCGAGTACCTCCTGTCGGAGGAGGCGCAGCAGTACTTCGCCGACGAGACCGCCGAGTACCCGGTGGTCGAGGGCGTCAGCTCCACCGAGCACGACCTCGCCCCGCTCGGGGAGGGCCTGAACATCGACCTCAACGAGCTGGACTCCCTCGAGGAGACCCTGGCGCTGCTGGACGAGGTCGGGCTGACCTGAGCATGACCGCAGCGCCGGCGCCACCGCGCCGCACGAGGAGCACCGCCGGCCGTCGCGCGCCGGCGGTGCTCCTCGTCCCTGCCGCGGTGGCCGCCGCGGTCGCGCTGCTCCCGATCGGCTACCTGCTCCTGCGGACGGCGGAGGCGGGCGGGCCCGCGATCTGGGACACCCTGTGGCGGGACCGGACGCTCTGGCTGGTGCTGCGCAGCCTCGGCCTGGCGGGGGCGGTGACGGCGGCCGCCGTCGTCGTCGGCGTCGCCCTCGCCTGGCTGACCACCCGGACCGACCTCCCCGGTCGCGGCGCGTGGAGCGTGGTCGCGGCCCTGCCGCTGGCGGTGCCGAGCTTCGTCGCCGCGTACGCCTGGGTCTCGGTGGTCCCGGAGGTCTCGGGCTTCCTGGGCACCTGGCTGGTGCTGACCATGAGCACCTACCCGTACGTGTTCCTCCCCGTCGCGGCGGCCCTGCGCCGGGTCGACCCGGCGCTGGAGGAGGTCTCCCGCTCCCTCGGACGTGGCCCGTGGCAGACCCACCTCACCGTCACCGCGCGGCAGGTGCGCCCCGCCGTCGCCGCCGGGGCGCTGCTGGTGGCGCTGTACTCGCTCAGCGACTTCGGCACCCCGTCCCTCCTGCGCTACGACGTCTTCACCCGCGTCATCCACACCTCCTACCAGGCCTCCTTCGACCGCACCCCGGCGGCTGTGCTGTCCCTCGTCCTGGTGGCGGTGACCGTGGCGATCACCGTCGCTGAGTCCCGCAGCCGGGGCCGGGCCGAGCACGCCCGGGTGGGCGGCGGCAGCGCGCGCGCCCTGCGCACGGTCCGGCTCGGGCGGGGCAAGCCCCTCGCCCTGCTCGTCACCGGCGGGGTCGCCGCCGTCGCGCTGGGCTACCCCGCGGCGGTGCTCGGCTACTGGGTCAGCCGCGGCAGCTCCGCCGGCGTGGAGTGGGAGCGGCTCCTCCCCGCGGGCGTGTCCACGCTGTGGGTGGCCCTGCTCGGCGCGCTCGCCGCGACGGCGCTCGCCGTGCCGGTGGGCATCATCGCCGCCCGGTTCCCCCGCGGCGGCGGCCGGTTCATCGAGCACGCCACCTACGCCGGCCACGCCCTGCCGGGGATCGTCGTCGCGCTCGCGCTCGTCTTCTTCGGCGCCCGTTACGCCCAGCCGATCTACCAGCGCACGCCGCTGCTCGTGCTGGCCTACACGGTGCTGTTCATGCCGGCGGCGATCGGGTCGGTGCGCGCCGCCGTCGCCCAGAGCCCGCGCAGCATGGGCGAGATCGCCCGCTCGCTCGGCCGCAGCCCGCTGGGGGTCCTGCGCGACGTCACCCTGCCGCTCGCCGGGCCCGGCATCGCCGCCGGGTTCGCGCTGGTGATGCTCACGGTGATGAAGGAGCTGCCCGCCACGCTGCTGCTGCGGCCCACGGGCATGGACACCCTCGCCACCCGGCTGTGGACCGAGACGGGGGTCGGCGCCTACGCGGCCGCGGCCCCCTACGCCGTCGCGCTGGTCCTGCTCGCGGCGGTGCCCACCTTTGTTCTGTCGCGCGTACAGGCTTCACTGGTGTCGGACGACGCCGCCACGCGGGTGGTGGAGGAGACGGGAGGGGAGACGTGAAGCGACTCCAGATCACGGGGCTGCGCAAGTCCTTCGGGAGCACCGAGGTCCTGCGCGGGCTCGACCTCGACGTCCCCTCCGGGGCGCTCGCCGCGGTCCTGGGCCCCTCCGGGTGCGGCAAGACCACCCTCCTGCGCGTCATCGCCGGGTTCGAGGACGCCGACGCCGGTCAGGTCCGCATCGGCAACCGTGTCGTCGCCACCGGGCGTCAGGGCCTGCCGCCCGAGCGCCGCCGGGTCGCCGTCGTCCCCCAGGAGGGCGCGCTCTTCCCGCACCTGTCGGTCGCGGCCAACGTCGCGTTCGGCATGCCGCGCCGTGAGGGCGCGCGCCGGCGGGAACGGGTGCGTGAGCTCCTCGCGCTCGTGGGTCTGGCGGACCTCGGCTCCCGCATGCCCGCCGAGCTCTCCGGCGGGCAGCAGCAGCGGGTGGCGCTCGCCCGCGCCCTCGCCCCGGACCCCGACGTCGTCCTCCTCGACGAGCCCTTCTCCGCGCTCGACGCCGGGCTGCGCGCGTCGGTGCGCGAGGACGTGCGCGACGCGCTGCACAGCTCCGGCGCCACCGGCGTCCTGGTCACCCACGACCAGGAGGAGGCGCTGAGCATCGCCGACGTCGTCGCCGTCGTCCGTGCGGGCCAGGTGGTCCAGGCCGCGGCGCCCGAGCAGCTCTACCGCGCCCCGGCCGACCTCGACGTCGCCACGTTCGTCGGTGAGGCCGTCATCCTCCCCGCCGACGTCGCGGGCGGGGTCGCGACGACCGCGCTCGGCCGGCTGCCGCTGCTGCGCGGCGACCAGGTCAGCGACGGTCACGGGCTGGTCGCGGTGCGGCCCGAGCAGGTGCACATCGTGCGCTCGGGCCGCGGGGGAGTCACCGCCAAGGTGCTCGGGACGACCTTCTACGGCCACGATGCGTCGGTGCGGCTGTCCGTCGCCGGTGCGGACGGCATGAGCGTGCCGGTGCTGTGCCGCACCCAGGGGCCGCTGCCGTCGGAGGAGGAGGTCGGCCTCGTCGTGGCGGGCCCGGTGTCGTTCTTCGCGGGGCCCTGAGGCGCCGCGCGCGCCCGGCACGGACGCCGGTCAGGCGCCGCTGAGGAGCACCTGGTGCCGGCCCACGAGCACGCCGAGCGCGAGCTGGGCGAGGGCGACCCCGGCGAGGCACACCAGGAGCAGGGGGCCGGGACCGGTCGCGTCGCGCAGGAGCCCCGCCAGGACGAGGGCCGAACCGGCGAGCGCGTAGCCGAGCGACTGCGACATCGCGGAAAGCTGGCTCGCGGTGCGGTGGTCGTAGGAGCGCAGGCCCACCAGCGACAGGGTGACGACGAGCGCCGCCCCGCTGCTCAGACCCATGACGACCACCCAGAGCACGATGCCGCCGGGCCACAGCGTCACGCCGAGCGTGGCGACCACCATGAGGGCGGCGACGGCGACGGCGGCGAAGCGCTGGTCCTTGCCGATGCGCATGAGCGACGGCGCGAGGAGGTTCGCCACGATGGCTGCGGCCAGGTAGCCGAACAGGTGCCACCCCGCCTCGGCGGCGCCGATCCCCAGGTCCTGCTCGATGCTCGGCAGCCACGTGATGAGGACGTAGAACGGCGTCGACTGCAGGCCCATGTAGGCCGCGACCTGCCAGGCCAGCGGTGCCCGCCACACGGAACGGTGCCGCTGGACGTCCGACCCGATGCCGCCGGGCACCTCGCCTCGCGTGGCGCCCGCGCGCACCCCGCCCCGCGAGGCCCCGGGCCCGTCGCGCCGAGCGGCTCCGGGCGCGTCGCGCCGCGCGGCACCGTCCGCCGGCCCGCGTGCGGCGTCGTCGGGCGCACGGCCGTCCGCCCGAACGCCATCGGTCCTGGCGCCGGACGTGCCATGGCGGAGCCGGGGCAGCCAGAGCGCCACCGCAGCGGCGATCGCCACCACCCAGATCCCCAACGACAGCCGCCACGTGCCCAGACCGGCGAGCGGGACCGCCAGCCCGGAGGCCAGGGCCGCGAACACCGTCTGGGTGGCCACGTAGGTCCCGGTCGTACGCGGCACCTGGAGCGGAAAGTCCCGTTTCACCGCGACGGGGAGGGCGACGTTCCCCACGGCGACCGTGGCCCCGATGACCGCCGTCCCCACCCACAGGTTGGCGGCCGGACCGGGCAGGGAGCGCAGCACGGTGCCCAGACCCAGCACGAGCAGCGCCACGAGCACGGTGCGCTCCAGGCCGAAGCGCCTCAGGAGCGGGTGCACCAACGGGGAGACGACGGCGAACGCGAGGACGGGCACGGCGCCGAGCGTCCCGAGCGCGGCGGCGCCGAGGCCGACGTCGTCGCCGACCTGGGGGAGCACCGGTCCGACGGCGGTGATGACCGGGCGCATGTTGACGGCGACGAGCACGATCCCGGCCAGCAGGATCGCCGGGCCGAGCGGACGGTTCGCGCGCGACATCGCCTCTCCTGGGTCGTGCCGCGGCGGTGCGGCGGCGGGCGGGACATGTCGGGCGTTCCGGACGGCCGCCGCCGTCACCGTAGCGCGGAACGGCGTCGACCTGCCGCGGTGACGCCGCCTGCGCCCGTCTCTCGCCCTGATCGTCCCCTCACCGGCCGCCCCGCCCTCGTCGTTCCCGCCCCGCCGCCCCTCGCCCTTCCCCGCCCTGCCGCCGCTCGCCCTGCTCGCACGGACGCCCGCGGCTAGCCTCGAGGGGGACGAGAGGAGCCCACGATGACGACGACGACCGCCCAGGAGATCACCCGGCGCACGGAGACGCTGCTCGGGTCCCTGAACACCGGCCTGTACATCGACGGCGCCTGGCGGGACGCGAGCAGCGGACGGCGCTTCGCCGTCGAGGACCCGGCGACGGGCGAGGTGCTCACCACGGTCGCGGACGCCACCGCCGACGACGCCCTGGCCGCGCTCGACGCCGCCCACCGCGCCCAGGCCTCCTGGGCTCGCACGGCCCCGCGCGAGCGCTCGGAGATCCTGCGGCGCGCGTTCGAGACGGTCACGGCCCGCGCCGACGACCTCGCGCTCCTCATGACCCTCGAGATGGGCAAGCCCCTCGCCGAGGCCAGGGCGGAGGCGACGTACGGGGCGGAGTTCCTCCGCTGGTTCGCCGAGGAGGCGGTCCGCACCCCGGGCCGGTACTCCATCGCCCCCGACGGTCGCTCCAGGGTCCTGGTGACCAAGCGGCCCGTGGGCCCGTCGGTCCTCATCACCCCGTGGAACTTCCCGCTGGCGATGGGCACCCGCAAGATCGGCCCCGCGCTCGCGGCCGGCTGCACGGTGGTGCTCAAGCCGGCCCGGCTCACCCCGCTGACGTCCCTCCTCCTCGCCGACATCCTCGCGGAGGCGGGTGTGCCGGCCGGCGTCGTCAACGTCATCCCCACCTCACAGGCGGGGGGGACGACCGGTCCGCTGCTCACGGACCCCCGCACCCGGAAGCTGTCGTTCACCGGCTCCACGGAGGTCGGGCGGCACCTGCTCGCCGCTGCGGCCGACCAGGTGCTGCGCACCTCGATGGAGCTCGGCGGCAACGCCCCGTTCCTCGTGCTGGAGGACGCCGACGTCGACGCCGCGGTCGCCGGCGCGATGGCGGCGAAGTTCCGCAACGGTGGCGAGGCCTGCACCGCCGCCAACCGGTTCCTCGTGCACAGCTCGCTCGTCGAGGAGTTCACCGAGAAGCTCGTGGCCAAGGTGCGCGAGATCCGGCTCGGACCCGGCGTGCAGGAGGGCGTCACCCTCGGTGCCCTGGTCGAGGAGAAGCAGCGCAGCAAGGTCGCCGAGCTCGTCGACGACGCCGTCGCCAACGGTGCCCGTGTGCTGCTCGGCGGCACCGTGCCCGACGGGCCCGGCTGGTTCTACCCGCCCACGGTGCTCACCGGTGCCGGTCCGCGGGCGCGGCTGCACCGCGAGGAGATCTTCGGCCCGGTCGTCTCCATCACCTCCTTCACCACCGAGGAGGAGGCGGTGACCATGGCCAACGACACCGAGCTCGGCCTGATCTCCTTCGTCTTCGCCAGGAGCCTGGACACCGGGCTCCGGATGGCCGAGGTCCTCGAGACGGGCATGCTCGGGCTCAACTCCGGCGTCATCTCCAACCCCGCGGCGCCCTTCGGCGGCGTCAAGCAGTCCGGTCTGGGTCGGGAGGGCTCGCACGAGGGCATCGAGGAGTACCTCGAGACGGTCTACGTCGGGATCGCCGACCCGTACGCCTGAGGATCGCGCCACGACCGCGCCGTGCCACCCGTGCTCGGGGCGGATGAGAACTTCCTCATGAAGCGTTCCTTCAGCTCTCACCTGGGTGCCCCACAGTGTTCCCATCACCAATGACCGCACCGGGCCGGCGCAGGGGGCCGGCCCGGTGCGGTCGTCATCAGGAGAAGGTCATGGACACGAGACGGCTCTGGATCGCAGGCGGCACTCTCGGAGCCCTCGGCGTGGTCGGTGGGCTCGGAGTCGCCGCCGCGAACCCGGCCACGGACGACTCCGACGCCATCGCACCGGTGTCCATCGCGGCGCCGGTGACCAAGCAGGAGCTCGTGCTCCCCGGCAAGGCGCCCATCACCGGGCCTGTCGACGTCGTCGCTGCGACCGACGAGCGCGCCACCGACCCTGCCTCCCTCACCGCGGGATCGGCGACGACCACCGGCTCGGCGGTCACCTCCGGCTCCGCCGCCACGTCCGGCTCGGCAGCAACCGTCGGCTCCGCCGCCACGGCCGACGTCGCGTCGACAACGTCGACGGCCGCCACCACCGCGCCGCACTCCGCGCCGAGCGGGCCGTCGCCCGCCTCCGCCCCGAGCACGGTCTCCGCGCCGTCCGCGCGGTCCGCAGTCTCGATGCCGTCAGCCGCCTCGATGCAGTCCGCGGCGTCCGCGAAGTCAGCGAGGTCCGCCGCCTCGACCGGGTCCGCAGCCTCGGCCCCGTCCGCCGACGACAGCGACGACTGAGGCAGCTCAGCACCCCCACAGGGCGGGCCGTGAGCGCGAGCTCACGGCCCGCCTTCCTGCTGTGCCGGAGCCAAGGGCAGCCTCTCCTTGCTGGACCGCCGCCCCGCCCCGCCGGACACTGAGGGCATGGGCCCGCTCGTGCGGTTCTTCCGGGGCTACCCGCTCGTCGCCGCGACGGTCGCCGTCGGTGCCGTCGGCGCGGTGCTCGAGGTCGGTGGCCAGCCACTCCTCGCCCGCTGGCTCCTCACCGTCTTCGCCGTCGCCGTCGCCCTGCGGCAGGCCCGCGCGATGGTGGCCGACCTGCGCGCCGGCACGTACGGCGTCGACGTGCTGGCGGTCACCGCGATCGGCGCGACCGTCGCGGTGGGGGAGCACTGGGCGGCCCTGGTCGTGTGCCTCATGCTCGCGGGCGGCGAGGCGCTGGAGGACTACGCCGCCGGCCGCGCGCGGCGTGAGCTGTCCGCCCTCCTCGAGCGGGCACCCGTCATCGCCCACCTCGTCGCCGCCGACGGCTCGGTGGCCGACGTGCCCGTCGCGCGCGTCCACGCCGGTGACGAGCTGCTCGTCAAGCCCGGCGAGATCGTCCCCGTCGACGGCGTGCTCACCTCCGCCGGTGCGTACCTCGACGAGTCGTCCCTCACGGGCGAGTCGCTGCCGGTGGAGCATGGTCGCGGTGACTCGCTCCTCTCCGGCTCGGTCAACGGGCGCGAGGTGGTGCGCATGCGTGCCACGGCCGCGGCTGCCGACTCCCAGTACCAGCGCATCATCGAGCTGGTCCGCCAGGCGCAGGGCTCGAAGGCGCCGTTCGTCCGCCTCGCCGACCGGGTCGCCGTCCCCTTCACCCTCGTGAGCCTGGGCATCGCGGCGACGGCGTGGGCGGTGTCCGGGGACCCGGTGCGGTTCGCCGAGGTGCTCGTCGTCGCCACCCCCTGCCCGCTCATCATCGCCGCGCCGGTGGCGTTCATGGCCGGCATGTCCCGGGCGGCGCTGGGCGGCATCATCGTCAAGAACGGCGGCACCCTCGAGCAGCTGTCCCGGGTACGCACGGCCGCCTTCGACAAGACCGGCACCCTCACCTACGGCAGGCCCGAGGTGGCCGCCGTGCTCCCCGGGCCATGGCTCGGGCCGGACGAGCTCCTCGGGCTCGTCGCCGCCGTCGAGCAGTACTCCACCCACCCGTTGGCGGCCGCCGTCGTGGCCGCGGCCCGGGAGCGCGGGCTGCCTCTGCGCCACGCGACCGAGGTCGAGGAGACCACCGCCCACGGGGTCCGGGCCACGGTGGCGGGCCGGCGGGTCGTCGTCGGGAAGGAGGCCTTCGTCGCGGCCGAGGTCACCGATCGTCCTGTGGCACGTGCGCCCGAGAACGGGTCCGCGATCGGTCCCGGGTCCGCGCCCGGTTCCGGGTCCGCGCTGGGTGCTGGGTCGGCGCCCGGTCCCGGGTCCGCGCCCGGGAGCACTCTGGCGCCCGGCCGCACCGCGGTGCACGTCGGCGTCGACGGGCGGTACGCGGGAACGGTCTGGCTCGCCGACCGGGTGCGCGGTGAGACCCCGGCGACCCTCGCCGCCCTGCACCGCGCCGGCGTCCGGACCACCGTCATGCTCACCGGTGACGCCGAGGCCACCGCCCGGCACATCGGCGCGGCGATCGGGATCGACGACGTCCGCGCCGAGCTCCTCCCCGAGCACAAGGTCGAGGCGGTCCGCGGGCTGCGCGACCGGCCGGTGATGATGGTCGGCGACGGGGTCAACGACGCCCCGGTGCTCGCCGTCGCCGACGTCGGCGTGGCCATGGGGGCGCGGGGCTCGACGGCGGCGAGCGAGTCCGCCGACGTCGTCATCATGCTCGACGACCTCGCCCGCACCGTCCGTGCGGTCCAGATCGGGCGCCGCACGATGCGAGTGGCGTGGCAGGCCATCGGCCTGGGCGTGGCGCTCTCCGTGGGGCTCATGGTGGTCGCCGCGGTCGGGCTGCTCCCGGCGATCGTCGGGGCGTGGACCCAGGAGGGGGTCGACCTCGCGTGCATCCTGTGGGCGCTCCTCGCCTCGCGCCCGGGCGCCGCCGAGCGGGCCGAGGAGGAGCTCCTGCCCGCCGGCGACCACGCGGCACCCGGTGCGCGGACGCCCGCGCTCACGACCCCCTGACGGTGAGCACGACCAGCGTGACGTTGAGCGCCGAGATGAGCAGGACGACGACCGTCATCGCCCAGCGCATGAGCGCGGTGTTCGCGGCGGCGCCCATGAGGGACCGGTCGGAGGTCAGGCGCAGGAGCGGCACGAGGGCGAAGGGGATGCCGAAGCTGAGGACGACCTGGCTGATGACCAGCGCCCAGGTCGGGTCGACGTCGAGGCCGAGGAGGACCAGGGCCGGGATCATCGTGATCGCCCGGCGCAGGGCGATGGGGATCCGGCGCCGCAGCAGCCCGGCCATGATGGTCGACCCGGCGTAGCTGCCCACCGACGTCGACGCGAGCCCCGAGGCGAGCAGCCCGATGGCGAAGACCAGGCCGATCCCCGGCCCGAGCGCGGCGACGATCGCGCCGTGCGCGCCCTCGATGCTGTCCGTCCCGGGCACCCCCCGCAGGCTGGTCGCGGCCAGGAGGAGCATCGCGAGGTTGACCGCGCCGGCCAGGACGAGGGCGGCGAGGACGTCCACGCGGGTGGCGCGCAGGAGGTGGACGGTCTCGGTGGGCGGGCCCTCGACGAGGTGGCGCTCGCGCACGAGGTCGGAGTGCACGTAGATGGCGTGGGGCATGACCGTGGCCCCGAGCATGCTGGCGGCGAGCAGGACGGAGTCGGTGCCGGCGAAGCGGGGGACCAGGCCGCCGGCGACGTCGGCGGCCGACGGCGGGTCGGCGATCAGACCGGAGAGGAAGCCCGCGGTGATGACGAGGAGGAAAGCGATGATGACGAACTCGTAGCGGCGCTGGCCGAAGTAGGTCTGGACAGCCAGGAGCAGCATGGAGACCGCGCCGACGATCACCCCGCCGACGAGCAGCGGCGTCCCGAACAGCAGGTACAGGGCGATGGCGCCGCCGATGATCTCCGCGAGGTCCGTGGCGGCCGCGACGAGCTCGGCCTGCCCCCAGAAGGCCAGTCGAGCCGGGCGGCGCAGCCGCTCCCCGAGCAGCTCGGGCATGGTCCGGCCCGTGACGAGTCCCAGCTTCGCCGACTGGTACTGGACGAGGACGGCCATGGCGTTCGCGACGACGATCACCCACACGAGGAGGAAGCCGTAACGGGCGCCGGCGGTGATGTTGGCCGCGACGTTCCCGGGGTCGACGTAGGCCACCGCCGCGACGAACGCGGGCCCGAGAAGAGGCAGCGTCCGGCGGGGACGTGCTCGGACGTCGGTCACCATGTTTCGCATACCCCTCTGGTTGAAGTTCGGCTCGCCGAAACCCTAGTGAACCACGAGCAGGCGCGGTGGGACCCGCTGTCGCGCGCCCGGTCCGCCGTCGCGCCCGGCCCGCTGTCGCGCCCGGCCCGCTGTCGCGCCCGGCGTGCTGTTGCGCCCAGCCCGCCGAGTGGGACGTTGTTGTTGTTCCGGAGGCCTCGGGGCCGCAACAACGTCACACTCGGTGCGCTGCGGCAAGGCCGCGGTCGAGCGAACCCGAGCGGGAGGGCCCGGTGATGTCCGGTTCGCGTAGCGTGGCGTCGTGCCCGAGCTCACGCCTGCCACCGAGGACTACCTCAAGGTCATCTGGTCCGCCCAGGAGTGGTCCGACGACCCGGTGACCACCACCATGCTCGCCCGCAAGCTCGGCAACTCGCCCTCCACCGTCTCCGAGGCGGTCAAGAAGCTCACCGCGCAGGGCCTGCTCACCCATGCCCGGTACGGCTCGATCCAGCTGACGGCGGCCGGCCGGACCGCCGCCCTGGGGATGGTGCGACGGCACCGGATCCTCGAGACCTTCCTCGTCGCCGAGCTCGGCTACGCCTGGGACGAGGTGCACGACGAGGCCGAGGTGCTCGAGCACGCCGTCTCCGACCGCCTCGTGGACGCCCTCGACGCCCGGCTCGGTCATCCCGAGCGCGACCCGCACGGCGACCCGATCCCGACGGCGGACGGCACCGTGCCCGCACCGCCCGCCGCCCCGCTCGACCGCGCGCCCGACGGCTCACTGGTGCGGGTGGCGCGGATCTCCGACGACGACCCCCAGGTGCTGCGCTACTTCGCCGACCTCGGGGTCGCCCTCGACACCGAGCTCGAGGTGCTCGAGCGCCGGGAGTTCGCCGGCACGGTCAGCGTCCGGGTGGACGGCGGCGCTCCCGCCGAGATCGGCCTGCCCGCGGCCGGCGCCGTCTGGGTGACCCGTGTGGGTGGAGCCGGCTGACCCGTGTGGGTGGCAGGTGACCTCGTGGGGGAGCCGGTTGACGCGGTGATGGGTGTCGCCGGTTGACCCCGTGGGGCGGCCGCGGGACGTCGACCCGGTGGTGCCCCCGCGGAGCGGTCAGTGGCGGCCGGCGAACCCGTCCATCGACCGGTGGACCCCGAAGGTCCGTGCCAGCCGGTCCCAGGCACGCGTCGGCAGCGCGCCCCGGGCGGCCCGCGCGACGAGGACCATGGCCGGGGTGACCACGTGCGCCCGGCCGGCGAGCATCCCGCGCCAGGCGCGGTCCACGGCCCGTTCGGGCGTCAGGACCGGGGTGAGCGCTACGGGCCTGGTGCCCGAGAACATCCCGGTGGCGACATACGACGGGCTGAACGTCGTCACGCTGACGTGGCGGTGACCGGCCTGCTCGAGCTCGAGCCGCAGCGTGTCGGACCAGCTCAGCATCGCCGCCTTGGACGCCGCGTAGACCGACATCCGCGGGTTGGGCACGATGCCCGCGGCCGAGGCCACGTTGAGGATGCGCTTGGCCCGGCCGGGCTCCGCCAGCATCGCGGGCAGCAGGCGGGAGACGAGGTGCATGGGGGCCAGGGTATTGACCCGCAGGGTGTGGCTCACCGCAGCCGGCTCGAGCTCCCAGTAGTAGCGGTTGCCCGTGATGACCCCGGCGTTGTTGACGAGGACGTCGAGGCCGCCGAGGTCCGCGAGCACCGCCTCGGCCGCGGCGTCGAGGCCGGCCAGGTCCTCCAGGTCGACGACGTCGGTGCGCACGCGCAGACCCGGCCGGGCGATGCTTGCCGCGACCTCGGCGAGGGCGTCCGCGTCGCGGCCCCACAGGGCGAGCGCGGCAGCCCCCTCGGCGGCGGCGCGCTCGGCGAAGAGGCGGCCCATGCCGCGGCTCGCGCCGGTGATGAGGATGCGTGCTCCGCGCACGGTCGGGGTCACACGGTCCTCCAGGGAGCTGGCTCGGGTGGGCGTCCCATTGTGGGCCCTCACACCCAGCGGGGCAGCCACATGCGCAGGTGCCAGGCGTCGTAGGCGATGGTCTGGCCGGTCCACACCGGCCAGAAGAAGACGAAGAGCGCCACCGTGAGCCCGACGACGAGCGCGAGAACGACCCAGGCGAGCGGTGAGGGCGAGCCGGTGGCGACGACGCCCGCGTCGTCGTCCTCGGGCCGGGCGGGCGCCGCGCCGGGCGGGCGGACGATTCCCATGACCCAGCCGAGCGCCATGACCAGGCCGAGGACGACGTAGGGGACGAAGGCGACGGAGTAGAAGGTGAAGATCGTGCGGTGGGAGTAGAACAGCCACGGCACGTACATCGCGCCGTACCCGGCCAGGACCGCCCAGGCCCGCCAGTCCCGCCGGGCCGCGAGGTAGACGACGACGAGCAGCGCCGCTGCACCGGCCCACCACACCGCCGGGTTGCCCAGGGCGACGATCGCCTCGACGCACCGCGCGGCCCCGCAGGCCTCGGGCGGCGGTGCCGGGTCGGGCCAGTACATCGACGTCGGCCGCAGCTGGAGCAGCCAGCCCGCCGGGTGCGCCTCGTACGTGTGCTCGGAGTCGAGGTTGTTGTGGAACTGCCACATCACCAGGTGGTACTCCCACCAGGAGTTGACGACGTCGGGCAGCCACCCGCGCGGGACGACGTCGCCGGCGGCGCGCAGGTCCGCCGCCCACTGCCGGCGATAGGCGTCGGGCTGGGCGAACCACGAGAACCAGCCGGCGACGTAGGTCAGGGCCGCCGTCGGCACGAGCGCGACGAACGCGGGCAGACCGCCCCGGAAGACCCCCGACCCCAGCCACAGCCGCGTGCCCACCGCGCGACGGGCGGCGACGTCCCAGGCGAAGGCCAGCACGCCGAGGACCGCGACGGCGTAGATCCCCGACCACTTCACCCCGCACGCGAGGCCGAGGGCGACGCCGGCGCCCACGAGCCACCAGCGCGGACCCACGCGAGGGCCCCACGCGCTCAGGGTGCGGCC
Organism: Georgenia sp. M64; assembly: GCF_038049925.1. Taxonomy (NCBI): domain Bacteria; kingdom Bacillati; phylum Actinomycetota; class Actinomycetes; order Allobogoriellales; family Allobogoriellaceae; genus Georgenia; species Georgenia sp. M64. The sequence goes on along the minus strand of NZ_CP145809.1, from coordinate 3,310,123 downwards.
CGACGCGGTCTCGGCGGCCACGCGACGGGCGAGGACGGCGCGGCTGGACTCGCGGTCGCGCAGGACGAACCACAGCCCGACGAGCACCCAGAAGCTGAGGAACACGTCGAGCAGGGCGGTGCGGGACAGGGTGAGGTGGATGCCGTCGAGGGCGAGGAGCAGACCCGCGGTGGTGCCCAGCAGCGGCGAGCGGAACATCCGCGTCGCGATGCGGGCGAGGAGCAGCACCGAGAGCGCACCGACGACGGCGCCCGAGAACCGCCACCCCACCCCGTTGTCGGCGCCGAACAGCTGGATCCCGAGCGCGATCATCCACTTCCCGACCGCCGGGTGGACGACGTAGTCGGCCTCGGTGGACAGCGCCGAGTAGTCGCCGGCGAGGAAGCGCGTGTTGGCGTCCTCGGCGGGCCAGTCGCCCTCGTAGCCGAGCGTGAGGAGGGAGAAGGCCTCCTTGACGTAGTAGGTCTCGTCGAAGATGAGGCGCCCGGGGTGCGTCAGCCCCACCAGGCGCACGACCGCGGCGAGCGTGGCGACGGCGAGCGGGCCCACCCACCCCCACAGCAGCGTCGCGGGATCGAGCCTGGCGGCGAGGGGGAGGAGCCCCAGGCGCACTCGGAGCCCGTCCTCGGTCGGCGGCGCCGCCGACCCGGCGCTGCCGGGCCCCGAGCCGGGCTCCGACGCCGCGTCGTCCGCCGCATCGATGGGCGCGTCCGGTGACGTGGCGAGCGCGTGGTTCCCTCCGGCTGGGCCGGGCGCGGCCATCCTCGCGAGCCGGTCCCTGAGCTGGACCCGGCGGACCTCGGACCTGCCGGGCTCGCCCGGCGGCTCGCGGTGGTCGGTCCCCGGCTCGGTCACGCGGTGAGTCTAGGTCGGTGCGCCCGGCGCGGGGGCCGGAGCCGCGGGTCCGCGTGCCGTGGGGAAGACTGGGCCGGTGAGCACCGAGGAGAGGCCGGACGTCGTCGAGCACGGAGCCGTCGAGCACGGAGCCGTCGAGCACGCAGCCGGCGACCACCTGGGTCCCGGCCTCGAGCGCGATATGGAGACGGACGACGGCGCACCGGATGCGGACGGTGCGGTCGACGCCGACGACGTACCCGACACCGACACCGAGGCCGACGCCGTACCCGACGCCGACGACGTGCCCGACGTGGACCGCACCGCCGACCACGTGCCCGACGTGGACGGCACCGACAAGCCCGGCGCGCGCCCCATGACGCCCGGCGTCATCCTCCTCGCCGCCACCCCCATCGGCGACGCCGGCGACGCCCCGCCACGTCTGCGCCGGGCGCTGGCCGAGGCCGACGTCGTCGCCGCCGAGGACACCCGCCGTCTCCGCGCCCTCGCGGCACGCATCGGCGTCCGCGTGACCGGACGCGTGCTGAGCTTCCACGAGCACAACGAGGGCGAGCGTGCGGGCGACCTCGTCGCGGTGGCCCGTGACGGCGGCCGCGTCCTCGTCGTCTCCGACGCGGGCATGCCGTCCGTCTCGGACCCGGGGTACCGCCTCGTCCGCACGGCCACCGACGCCGGGGTGCCCGTCAGTGTGCTGCCCGGCCCGTCGGCGGTCCTCACGGCCCTGGCGATCTCGGGGCTGGCGACCGACCGCTTCTGCTTCGAGGGGTTCGTCCCGCGCAAGGGCGGCGACCGGGCGCGGGCGCTGACGGCGCTCGCGTCCGAGCCGCGCACCATGGTCTTCTTCGAGTCCCCGCACCGGCTCGCCGCCACCCTGACGGACATGGCCGCCGCCTTCGGCCCCGACCGGCCCGCCGCTGTCTGCCGGGAGCTGACCAAGACCTACGAGGAGGTCCGGCGCGGCGGGCTCGCCGCGCTCGCGGACTGGGCCGCCGAGCGGGTCCGCGGGGAGATCACCCTCGTCGTCGCGGGGGCGACACCGGTCGCCGCCAGCGTCGAGGACCACGTCGACCGCGTCGTCGCCCTCGCCGACGGCGGAGCCAGGCTCAAGGACGCCGCGGCCACGGTCGCCGCCGAGACCGGCCTGGGGCGCCGCGAGCTCTACCAGGCCGCCCTGGAGCGCCGCACCACCTGAGGGTGGCGGCTCCGGGCCGCGTCAGGTGCCGGACTCGGCGAGCTCCACGCCGGCCGCGGCCATCACCGTGCGCGCCTGGGCCCCCAGCTCGGGCGTGACCGGCACGGTGAGATCGGTGAACACCCGTGCCTCCAGCCCCCGACGCCGGGCGTCCAGCGCCGTCTCCTTGACGCAGTGCGACTCCACCAGGCCGACGACGTCGACGGCGGTGACGCCGCGTCCGCGCAGGACGTCCTCCAGTGACCGGCCCTCGTCGTCGACGCCCTCGAAGCCGGAGTAGGCGGCGGCGTACATGCCCTTCTTGACGGACGCATCGAAGTCCAGCCCGGCCAGGGCCGGGTGGAGCTCCGCCTCGGCGGTGCCGGCCACACCGTGCGGCGGCCAGGTGTCGACGAAGTCGGGCTCGTCCGAGAAGTGTGCGCCGGGGTCGACGTGCCAGTCCTGCGTGGTGACGACGGCGGCGTAGTCGCCGCCGTGCTGCTCCACGTATCGCGCCACACGCTCGGCGACGGCGTTCGCGCCCGGGCTCGGCAGGGCGCCGCCCTCGCAGAACGTGGGCTGGACGTCGACGACGATCAGGGCGCGGGTGCTGCTGGACATGGGGTGCCTCCTCGATCTCGACCTACCCCATTGTCCCGGGCGTGACGGCGAGGGCGCGACGAGACGCACGAACAGTGCCCCAGAAACGGGAGCGGTGGCTCTGCGAGGAACGAGAGTGACCGTGCCTGTTCGGGTGCGGAGGTGCTGCGCCCGCCCGGTCTGAACCGGTCCGCGACGTCTCTCCGGATGAGGAACCGCGACCACGGGGATACGTTCAACAGATGGACGAGAAGACCTCGAAGCAGGACCCCACGACGTCCGTCGTCGCCGAGCGGGCGGCAGCCCTGACGAACGACCAGGGCGGCTTTCCCGCCCAGGAGCAGCAGCCGCCGGGCCTGACCGGCGCGATGAACCCGCGGCCGGACCACGGCGAGGAGACCTACGTCGGCCACGGCCGGCTGGCCGGACTGCGAGCCCTCATCACCGGTGGTGACTCCGGCATCGGGCGTGCCGTCGCCATCGCCTTCGCCCGCGAGGGTGCCGACGTCGCCATCTCCTACCTGCCCGAGGAGCAGGAGGACGCCGACGAGACGGCCGAGTGGGTCCGCCGGGCCGGGCGCCGCGCCGTCCTCCTGCCCGGGGACCTGCGCGAGGAGCAGACGTGCGCCGACGTCGCGGCGCGGGCCGTCGCCGAGCTCGGCGGCCTCGACGTGCTCGTCAACAACGCCGGCTTCCAGATGGCCCGCACGACCGGTCTCGAGGAGCTCCGCACCGAGGACATGGACCGGGTCTTCAAGACCAACCTCTACGCCATGTTCTGGCTGACCAGGGCCGTCCTGCCGCACCTGGGCAGGGGCGCCAGCATCATCAACGTGTCCTCCATCCAGGCCTACCAGCCCTCCCAGACGCTGCTGGACTACGCGTCCACGAAGGCGGCGATCAACAACTTCACGGTCAACCTCGCCGCCGAGGTGGGCGAGCGCGGGATCCGGGTGAACGCCGTGGCGCCGGGGCCGATCTGGACGCCGCTGCAGCCCGCGACGCAGGAGGGCGAGCACCTGGAGTCGTTCGGCGGGGACACCCCGCTGGGCCGCGCCGGCCAGCCGGCGGAGCTCGCGCCGGCGTTCGTGTTCCTCGCCTCACCCTCGGAGGCGAGCTACGTCTCGGCGACCGTCCTGGGCGTCACCGGCGGCAAGCCGGTCTTCTGACGGGCGGACGGGCCACGGCGGGTGGGCCGCCCCGCCGCAACTAGGCTGGTCGCCATGACGCGCATCCTCTCCGCCGTGGCCTGGCCGTACGCCAACGGGCCTCGCCACATCGGCCACGTCGCCGGTTTCGGCGTGCCCTCCGACGTCTTCTCCCGCTACATGCGCATGGCCGGGCACGACGTCCTCATGGTCTCGGGCACCGACGAGCACGGCACGCCGATCCTCGTCGCCGCCGACGCCGCCGGGGTCAGCGCCAAGGAGCTCGCCGACCGCAACAACCGCCTCATCGTCGAGGACCTCGTCGCGCTGGGCCTGAGCTACGACCTGTTCACCCGCACGACGACGCGCAACCACTACGCCGTCGTGCAGGAGATGTTCCGCACCGTGCGCGACAACGGCTACATGGTCGAGAAGACCACCCAGGCCGCGATCAGCCCGTCGACCGGGCGCACCCTGCCCGACCGCTACATCGAGGGCACGTGCCCCATCTGCGCCTACCCCGAGGCGCGCGGGGACCAGTGCGACAACTGCGGGAACCAGCTCGACCCCACCGACCTCATCGACCCGCGCAGCAAGATCAACGGTGAGACCCCCGAGTTCGTCGAGACCAACCACTGGTTCCTCGACCTGCCGGCGCTCGCCGGCGCGCTCGGAAAGTGGCTCGAGGACCGTGCCGCCTCGGGCACCTGGCGCCCCAACGTCATCAAGTTCTCGCAGCACCTGCTCGAGGAGATCCGCCCCCGCGCGATGAGCCGCGACATCGACTGGGGCATCCCCGTCCCGGGCTGGGAGGACCAGCCCACCAAACGGCTGTACGTGTGGTTCGACGCCGTCATCGGCTACCTCTCCGCCTCGATCGAGTGGGCGCGCCGCCAGGGCGACCCCGACCTGTGGCGACGGTGGTGGAACGACCCCGAGGCGCTGTCCTACTACTTCATGGGCAAGGACAACATCGTCTTCCACTCCCAGATCTGGCCCGCCGAGCTCCTCGCGCAGAACGGCGAGGGCGACCGCGGCGGGGCGCCGGGCTCCTACGGCACCCTCAACCTGCCCACCGAGGTCGTCTCCAGCGAGTTCCTCACCATGGAGGGCAAGCAGTTCTCCTCCTCCCGCGGCGTCGTCATCTACGTCCGCGACGTCCTCGAGCGCTACCAGCCCGACGCGCTGCGCTACTTCATCTCCGCGGCCGGCCCGGAGAACCAGGACAGCGACTTCACCTGGGCCGAGTTCGTCCGGCGCACCAACGGCGAGCTCGTCGCCGGCTGGGGCAACCTCGTCAACCGCACCGCGGCGATGATCGCGAAGAGCTTCGGCGAGATCCCCGCGCCCGGGGAGCTCGAGCCGATCGACGCCGAGCTGCTCGCGACGGTCCGGGCGGGTTTCGCGACGGTCGGTGAGTCCATCGGCTCCCACCGCCAGCGTGCCGCGCTGGCCGAGGCGATGCGACTGGTGGGGGAGGCGAACACCTACGTCACCCGCACCGAGCCCTTCAAGCTCAAGGCCCCCGAGCAGCGTCAGCGCCTCGCCACCGTCCTGCACACCCTCGCCCAGGCCGTCTCCGACCTCAACGTCATGCTCTCGCCGTTCCTGCCGCACGCGGCCAACGCCGTCGACCGGGTCCTCGGCGGGCCCGGCGACGTCGCGCCCATGCCGCGGATCGAGGAGGTCGAGGACCTCGACGGCGGCGACCCGTACCCGATCATCACCGGTAGCTACGGCCGCGACGTCGTGCCGGCGTGGGGCCCGCGTCCGGTGACCCCCGGGACGCCGGTGGCCAAGCCCGTACCGGTGTTCACCAAGCTGGACGACTCCGTCGTCGACGACGAGCTCGCGCGCCTGCGCGACCAGGGCTGATGGGGCGCGGGTCCCGCGGCTGGCCGGAGCCGCCCGAGCCGCTGCCGGGCCCGGTGGTGGACAACCACGCCCACCTGCCCGTCCTCGACGACGACGGCAGGCCCGTCGACGACGACGACGTCGCCCTCCCGCCCGGTGAGGCGCCGCTGACCACCGCCGAGCAGCTCGAGCGGGCGGCCACGGCGGGCGTGGTGCGCGTGCTCACGGTGGGGTGCGACGTCCCCTCGCTCGTCGGCTCGGTCCGTCTCGCCCACGACCACCCGCAGATCGCCGCCGCGCTGGCCATCCACCCCAACGAGGCGCCGCTGCACGCCGGGGTGCGCGAGATCGCCCCGGACGGCCTGGACCCGGCGGTCCGCGAGCACCACGCCCTGTCGTTCTCAGAGGCGTTCGCCCGCGTGGCAGAGCTGGCGCGGGACGAGCGCGTCGTGGCGGTGGGGGAGTCCGGGCTGGACCACTTCCGCACCGGTGAGGAGGGGCGAGCCCACCAGCTGCGCGCCTTCCGCGACCACATCGCCCTGGCCAAGGAGCTCGGCAAGCCGCTGCAGATCCACGACCGCGACGCGCACGCCGACGTCGTGGCCACGCTGCTCGCCGACGGTGCGCCCGAACGCACGGTCTTCCACTGCTTCTCCGGCGACGCCGAGCTCGCAGCCGTGCTCGCCGAGCACGGCTGGTACGCCTCCTTCGCCGGCCCGGTCACGCACAAGGCCAACGACTCGCTGCGCGAGGCCCTCCGGGCACTGCCGCCCTCGCTCGTGCTCGTCGAGACGGACGCGCCCTACCTCACGCCCACCCCGTACCGGGGGCGGCCCAACGCCCCGTACGTCATGCCGATCACCGTGCGGGCGATCGCGGACCAGCTCGGGCTCGCGGTCGGCGAGACCTGCCGGGTGCTCACCGCCAACACCGACGCCGTGTACGGCACCTGGTAGATCGGCGGGACGGCGGCGGCGTTCATCGAGGACGGTCCGCGCCGAACCGCCGCAGGTGCCCGTGAGGCTCGCGGGTGCTCGTCGCGGACGACCGTCCGCTCGGAACCGCCGCAGGTGCCCGTGAGGCTCGCGGGTGCTCGTCGCGGACGACCGTCCGCTCCGGAGCCGGTGGGAGCCTCGTGTCGTTGCAGGTCAGCGCCGTGTGGCACACCCGGCGCCGGCCGTCCGGGGCATGTCCACGGACCTTGGTCCGGCAGGTGTGTGGAGAAGATCACATCAACAGGTGTCCACCCGACGGCTTCCCTCCAGATAACGAATCGGTTACGGTCGACCCCGGACCGTCTCTCCCTCCAGGACAGGACCCACCCTTGCCCCGTCACACCGCGGAGCGCGCCAGCGCCCACAAGTCCTCGACCGTCGTCCTCGGCGAGCCCGCCCCCGGCTCCCGTCGTGCGCTGCGCGCCGCGCAGGAGCACCCCACCGAGGCCCTGCCCGTGACGCCCGCGGGTCAGTCGTCCCGCATGCCGGGCGCCGCCCTCAAGGCCGTGCGCGCGGGTGTGCTGGGCGTCGTCGTCGCCGGTACCGGAGCCTTCACCCTCACCCAGGTCGCGGCCGAGCCCGCCGACGCCGTCGACGTGGCGGCCGCCGAGAGCGGCACGCTGGCGCTGCGGGCCGGCGACGTCGCCTCCCGCTCCGAGGTCGCAGGGCGCCTGGCGCTCGAGGCGGACGGCGCCCGGACCTTCACCGTGGCGGTTGACGGCGAGGAGCGGAAGATCACCACGACGGCGGCCACGCTCGCCGAGGCGCTCGCCGAGGCCGGCATCGTCCTCGGCGCCGACGACCGTGTGTCCGCCCCAATCTCCGGCGCGGTGCCGGCCGGGGAGACCGTCGAGATCACCCGGGTCACCAGCGAGACGGTCACCGAGGAGACGGTCGAGCCGTTCACCACCGTGGAGAAGGACGACCCGTCGCTGCCCGAGGGCGAGCGCGAGGTCGAGACCGAGGGCGTCGACGGCGTCACGACGTCCACCTTCGAGATCCTCCGCGCCGGCGACGAGGAGCTCTCCCGCACGCTGCTCGCCTCCGTCATTGCGTCGGTCAAGGTCGACGAGGTCGTGCGCGTGGGCACCAAGGCACCCGAGCCCGAGCCCGAGCCGGCCCCGGCGCCCGCCGCCGCGGCCAGCTCCGCTCCTGCGCCCGCCGCGGCGACCTACTCCGGCGACCCGCGCGCGCTCGGTCGCGAGCTCGCCGCCGCCCGGGGCTGGGGCGCCGACCAGTTCAGCTGCCTCGACGCGCTGTGGACCAAGGAGTCCAACTGGAACCCGCTGGCGAAGAACCCCAGCTCCGGCGCCTACGGCATCCCCCAGTCGCTGCCCGCCTCGAAGATGGCCACTGTCGGTGCGGACTACCTCACCAACCCCGCCACCCAGATCACGTGGGGCCTGAACTACATCGGCGGCCGGTACGGCACCCCGTGCGCGGCCTGGTCCCACTCGCAGGCGGTCAACTGGTACTGAGCGCCGGGGCGCGACCGAGCGCCCTGGTGATGGGTCTCTGTCGCTGACTGATCACTGCCGGGCGATCCCTCGGTGACCGAGCGATCCCTGCACGCCACTCTCGCTCGGCAACGGCGCTCTCGCTCGGCAACGGAGGGATCGCTCGCGCGAGCGATCCCTCGGTGACCGAGCGATCCCCGCACACCACTCTCGCTCGGCAACGGCGCTCTCACTCGGCGACGGAGGGATCGCTCGCGCGCGAGGCCACGGCCGGAGAACGAGCGATGGGCCGGCGGTCCTGCCGCTGGGCGGCTCAGCGGTGGGCGGGCACGCCGCCGGGCGTGCGTGCGCCGGGCCGGTGTGGAGTCCGGGGCATTGGGCGGCATCGCCGTCGGCCGTGCAGTCGCTGGACGCCGGTGCACGGACGAGCGTCCGCCGGACGAGGCGAGCGCGCGTCCGCTCGTGTGGCGCAACGCACGTAGACCGGAAGATAACGAATCGGTTACGGTTGCGTTCGGCTCGCCAGCTCGGGCCGCACCGTGGGCCTCCTCCGGCCCGCCCGACAGCCGGATCAGACCGACACGTCGTGCCGCCCCGCCCCCGGGGTCGGCCGGCCGCGCCGAGGTGCGAGCCGAGCACCGACGTCGCTCTGTGACCGGGCAGCGCGTCGAAGGAACCCCGTGAGCGCCAAGAGCCCCCAGAACCCGCAGCACACCACCCCCGCCTCCGCCACGAGCGTCGAGGCCCCCCGCAGGCGCCGCCTCGGCTGGCTGGCGCTGGGCATCGTCCCGGTCCTCGTCGCCGGCTCCGCCGTCGCGGCCCAGGCCCACAAGAGCATCGATCTCGAGATCAACGGCCAGAGCCACACCCTCACCACGTTCGCCGGCTCGGTCCAGGGCCTGCTCGACGAGCAGGGCATCGAGGTCCGCGGCCACGACCTCCTCGCGCCGGCCGCCGACACCGCACTGCGCGACGGCGCCGACATCGTCTTCCGCACGGCCCGGCAGGTCACGGTCGACGTCGACGGCAAGCCCGAGGACGTGTGGACGACCGCGCAGACCCAGGGTGAGCTCGTCCGGAGCATGTTCGAGTCGGGTCGCGACGTCACCGTCGCGGCGTCCCGCTCGCTGGCCCGCGACGCACTCGACCTCCCGCTCGTCATCGACGGGGAGGTCGACGTCGTCGCCGACGGCACCACCGAGCGCGTCACCCTCGAGGGTGAGGCCTACCTCGCGGACGCCCTCGAGGCCGCCGGGGTCGAGGTCTCGCGCATCGACCGCGTCGTCATCGGCACCGCCGAGGACGGCACCCCCGAGGTCGTCGTCACCCGCGTCGTGCGGGGGGAGCGGACCGAGGAGCAGCCGGTCGACTTCGCGACCGTCGAGCGCGCGGACGACGCGCTGTACGAGGGCCAGACGAAGGTGGTCCAGGAGGGCCAGGCCGGCGTGCGGACCCTCACCTTCTCCGTCGTGACCGTCGACGGCAAGGAGGTGCACTCCGCCCAGACCGGCGACGAGGTCACCACCGCGCCGGTGGACAAGGTCATCGCCGTGGGCACCAAGGAGCGTCCCGCCCCGGCACCCGCTCCCGAGCCGGCGCCCGCGCCTGCCACGTCGTCGGCGCCTGCGCCCGCAGCGGCCCCCGCGCCGTCGGCCCCGGCCGCGCCGACGTCCGGCGTGTGGGCCGCGCTCGCCCAGTGCGAGTCCGGCGGCAACCCCACGGCCGTGAGCGCGAACGGCCTGTACTACGGCCTGTACCAGTTCTCGCTGAGCACTTGGGCGTCCGTGGGCGGCTCCGGCCTGCCCTCCCAGGCGTCCCCGGCCGAGCAGACCATGCGCGCCCAGACGCTCCAGGCCCGTTCCGGCTGGGGCCAGTGGCCGCACTGCGCGTCCACGCTCGGGCTTCTCTAGGCACCTCGCGCACGACCACCGGCGGCGTCCCCACAGGGGGGCGCCGCCGTCGTGCGTCCGGCCATCCCGGCCCCAGTAGGCTCGCGGCGTGCCCGCCTCCGACTCCGGCCTCCTCGGCCCCGCCGACGTGCGCCGGCTCTCCGCCGCCCTCGGTGTCCGGCCCACCAAGACGCTCGGGCAGAACTTCGTCCACGACGCGGGCACCGTCCGGCGGATCGCGCGGGCCGGCGGGGTGAGCCCCGGCGACGTCGTCCTCGAGGTCGGTCCCGGGCTCGGCTCCCTCACCCTCGCCCTGCTCGAGACGGGCGCGCACGTCGTCGCCGTCGAGATCGACCCGCCGCTCGCGCGGGCCCTCGCCGAGACGGTCGCCGCGCGGCTGCCCGACGCCGCCGACCGCCTCGACGTCCTCGCCGCGGACGCCATGACCATCACCGGGCCCGACGACCTGCCCGGGCCCGCGGCGCCCACCCGCCTCGTGGCGAACCTGCCTTACAACGTCGCCGTGCCCGTGCTGCTCACGCTCCTGCGCAACCTGCCGAGCGTCACCGACGTCCTGGTCATGGTCCAGGCCGAGGTCGCCGACCGGCTCGCCGCCCCGCCCGGCTCGCGCACCTACGGCGTCCCCTCCGCCAAGGCCGCCTGGTACGCCTCTGCCGAGCGCGCCGGCACGATCTCCCGGACGGTCTTCTGGCCGGTGCCCAACGTCGACTCCGCCCTCGTGCGGCTGCACCGGCGTCCGGCACCGTCGACGACGGCGACCCGCGAGGAGGTCTTCGCCGTCGTCGACGCCGCCTTCGCCCAGCGCCGCAAGACGCTCCGAGCCGCCCTCGCCGGGTGGGCCGGGTCGCCCGCGGCGGCGGAGGAGGCGCTCCGTGCCGCGGGGGTCGAGCCGTCCGAACGGGGGGAGAAGCTCGCCATCGCTGACTTCGCCAGGATCGCCGAGCACCGGCCCTCCCCGCGCGGACCCGGGGGCCCCTCTGGCACGCTGGCCACGTGACGGCCACCCCCATCGCGGTCCAGGTCCGCGCGCCGGGCAAGATCAACCTCGCCCTGCGCGTCGGCGCCCCGCGCCCGGACGGCTACCACCCCCTCGCCACCGTCTTCCAGGCCGTCTCCCTCTACGAGGACGTCGTCGCCACCCGCGCCGACGGCATCAGCCTGGAGATCCACGGCCGCGGGGAGGACCTGCCGGTCGACGCCACGAACCTCGCCGTCCGGGCCGCCGTCCTCCTGCGCGAGACCTCGGGCACGCGCGCCGGGGCACACCTGAGCCTGACCAAGCAGGTCCCGGTCGCCGGCGGCATGGCCGGCGGCTCGGCCGACGCCGCCGCCACCCTCCTCGCCTGCGACCAGCTGTGGGGGACCGGGCTCTCGCGTGACGAGCTCGCCGAGCTGGCGTCCGAGCTCGGCGCGGACGTCCCGTTCGCCCTGACCGGCATGTCCGCGATGGGGACCGGCCGCGGGGACCTCATCACCCCGGTCATGAGCCGGGGCACCTACCACTGGGTCCTCGCGGTGCAGGACGAGGGCCTCTCGACTCCCGAGGTGTTCCGCGAGCACGACCGCCTGCAGCCCCTGGACCTCGACGACGGCCCCGCCCCCCGCCTGGACGACGCCGTCCTCGCCGCGCTCCTCTCCGGGGACCCGATCCAGCTCTCCCGCCAGCTGGGCAACGACCTGCAGGAGGCGGCGCTGGAGCTGCGGCCCGAGCTCGGCGACGTCCTGGCCGCCGCCGACCGCGCGGGTGCGCTCGCCGCCCTGGTGTCCGGGTCGGGGCCGACGGTCGCCGCGCTGGCCCTGGACCACGCCCACGCCGTCAGCGTCGCCGGGGTCATGCGGGCCGCGGAGGTGGCCGGGGAGATCCTCCTCGTCACCGGACCGGTGCCGGGTGCGCGGGTGCTCGAGCACGTGCACAGCCGCCGGCCGTAGGGCGGACGGACCGCGCCGTGGTGGTCGCCGCGCGCCCGGGCAAGGAGGAGCCCTGGCGCGCGGCGACGGCTCAGGCGCCGGCCGGCGCGAGTCGCAGCACGCTCCACGACACCGGCGGGAGCTCGATGCGGACGGTGCCGCCCTCGGCCGTGGCGGTCTCGTTCGGCCGAGGCGCCAGAGAGGTGTCGTCGTCGGCGCTCGCCCGGGCGTAGGGGTCGTCAGCGGACAGGGTCAGCGCCTCGGTCACGCCGAGGGCGCCGAAGGCTCGCACGTCCACCTCGACGGTGACCGGCTCGGTGGTGTGCCGGTTCACCGCGAAGACGACGACCTCGCCCGAGTCGGCGTCGTGCGTGGCGACGGCGTCGACGAGGGGGGTCTCGCCGAACTTGGCGGTCTCGTGCGTGGGGGAGTCGAGCTTGACCCGCAGGACCTCCCCGGCCGCGTGCCGCGACGTCAGGGCGAAGGGGTGGAACGTCGTCTGCCGCCACACCCGCCCGCCCGGCTCGGTCATGATCGGGGCGATGACGTTGACGAGCTGGGCCAGGCTGGCCGAGTGCACCCGGTCGGTGTGCCGGAGCAACGAGATGAGCAGACCGCCCACGACGACGGCGTCGGCCACCGAGTAGTGGTCCTCGAGCAGGGGCGGGGCGACCGGCCAGTCGTCCTTCGGTGCCTGGGACGGGGACGCGTTGAGGTACCAGACGTTCCACTCGTCGAAGGAGATGTGGATCCGTTTGGTGAGCTTGCGGGCGGCGCGGACGGCGTCGGCGGTGGCCACGACGTCGTCGATGAACCCGTCCATGTTCACCGCCGAGGCGAGGAAGCTGGCGAGGTCGCCGTCCTCCTCCCAGTAGTACGCGTGGGCCGAGATGAGGTCGACGTCCTCGTACGCCTCCGTGAGGACGATGCGCTCCCACTCGCCGAACGTCGGCATCGAGGTGCTGGAGCTGCCGCACGCGACGAGCTCGAGGCCCGGGTCGACCATGCGCATCGCTCGGGCCGTCTCGGTGGCGAGGCGGCCGTACTCCTCGGCGGTCTTGTGCCCGATCTGCCAGGGGCCGTCCATCTCGTTGCCCAGGCACCACATCCGCACGCCGTGCGGCTCCTCGGTGCCGTTGGTCCGGCGCAGGTCCGACCACGCGGTGCCCGACGCGATGTTGCAGTACTCGAGGAGGTCCAGGGCCTCCTGGACGCCGCGCGTGCCGAGGTTGACCGCCATCATGGGCTCGACGCCGGCCTTCCTGGCCCAGCGCATGAACTCGTCGACCCCCACGGTGTTCGGCTCGGTGGAGTGCCAGGCGAGGTCGAGCCGGGCCGGGCGCTGGTCGACCGGCCCGATGCCGTCCTCCCACCGGTAGCCCGAGACGAAGTTGCCGCCCGGGTAGCGCACCGTGGAGACGCCGAGCTCGCGCGTGAGGTCGATGACGTCGCCACGGAAGCCGTCCTCGTCGGCGGTGGGGTGACCGGGGTCGTGGATGCCGGTGTAGACGCAGCGACCCAGGTGCTCGACGAAGGCGCCGAAGGTCCGCCGGCGGACGGGACCGACGCTGAAGGCCGGGTCGAGGACGAGGGTGGCGGCCCGGTCCGCGGCTGCCGCGGCGGCGCCGGGGGCGTCGTCGGCGGGAACGTCTGCGGTACCGGTGGTCGCGGCGGTCGAGCTGGCCAAGGGGACTCCTTCGTCTGCGGCTGGGCTGGGCGGGGGCGGTGTCCGCCACACAGGATGAAACGGTCCGCGCCCGAGTTTGTCCGGTCAAGCCGTGGCTGGCGAGCGCTTTCCGCACCCTACCGCGAGTCCGCGTGCCCGGGGCGTCGGGCGGAGCTCGCTCCGTCGCGACTGGCGGACCGGCGCATATCGGTGGCCCGGCGACCTTCGGCGCCTCGGTGCGGCCCGCAGGGCGCGGCGAGGCGTCCCGGCGCGGGTGCTGCTCGGATGCCCCGGGTGTGCTCGGCCCCGAGGCTCGGGCGCATACTCGGTGGCATGGAGGTCGACGTCGAGGTGGAGGCCGTCATCCCGTACCCGCCCGAGGTGGTCGCGGCCTACGCCGGCGACCCGGGGAACGCGCCGACGTGGTACGCCAACATCGTCTCCGTCGACCGGCGCACGCCGCCGCCGCTGGCGCTGGGCTCGCGGATGGACTTCGTGGCCACGTTCCTGGGACGCCGGCTGAGCTACACCTACGAGGTGGTCGCGCTCGAGCCGGGACGGCGGCTGGTCATGCGCACCGCCGACGGTCCGTTCCCGATGGAGACCACCTACACCTGGGAACCGGTGCCCGGCGGGACCCGGATGCGGCTGCGCAACCGAGGCGCGCCCAGCGGCTTCGCCAAGGTCGCCGCCCCCGTCATGGCGACGGCGATGAGGCGCGCGATGACCAAGGACCTGGCACGTCTGACCGAGCGTCTCCGGCACCGCTGAGCCGGGCCCGGGCTGCGCCCGGGTCCGGGGAGGATCGGGCGGCTGCCCGGCGCCCGCCGGGCCGGGCCGGCCCCGCCCGTCGTCCACGCCCGCGCGGCCCTGGGACACTGGTGCCATGACGACGAGGGAGATCCGCTAGATGGCGCACCTGCTCGGGATCGAGGGCGTGGGCGTCGTCGTGGGCTCGCGCCCGCTGCTCGGCGACATCACGCTGGGCCTGGACGACGGGATGCTCGTGGGGGTGCTCGGGCGCAACGGCGCGGGGAAGTCCACCCTGCTGCGCGTCCTGGCAGGGGAGACGACCCCGGACACCGGCCGGGTCACCCGCGCGGGCGGCACCCGCGTGGTCGTCCTGGTCCAGGCCGACGACCTGACGCCCGGCACCCGCGTGCGTGACGTCGTCCACCCCGGCGTCGACGAGCACGTCTGGGCCTCCCAGGCGTCCGTCCGCGACATCCACGAGGGCCTCCTCGCCGACGTCGGGCTCGACGCCGACGTCGGCACCCTCTCCGGCGGCCAGCGGCGGCGGGTGGCCCTGGCCCGCGTCCTGACCACCCCGGCCGAGGTCCTCATCCTCGACGAGCCGACCAACCACCTCGACGTCGAGGGCGTGGACTGGCTCGCCCGGCACGTGCAGGAGCGGTACTCGCGCGGCACCGGTGCCCTCGTGGTCGTCACCCACGACCGGTGGTTCCTCGACGCCGTCTGCACCCGGGTCTGGGAGGTCGTGCCCGGCCACGACGGCGCGGGCGGTCGCTCGCCCGTCGCCGGCCGGGTCGAGACCTACGACGGCGGGTACGCCGCGTACATGCTCGCGCGCGCCGAACGGGCCCGCACCGCCGCCGTCATGGAGGACAAGCGCGTCAACCTCGTGCGCAAGGAGCTCGCCTGGCTGCGCCGCGGTGCGCCGGCGCGGACCTCGAAGCCGAAGTTCCGGCTGGACGCCGCCGCCGCGCTCATCGCCGACGAGCCGCCCCCGCGCGACCCCCTCGAGCTGACCCGGCTGGCCACCGCCCGGCTGGGCAAGGACGTCCTCGACCTCGAGGACGTCACCGTCACCTACCCGCTGCGCCCGGGCGAGGATGTCGGCACCGGCACCGGCACCGGCACCGGCACCGGCACCGGCACCGGCACGCGCGTCGTGCTCGACCACGTCACCTGGCGCCTCGCGCCGGGGGAGCGGGTGGGCGTCGTCGGGGTCAACGGCGCCGGCAAGTCCACGCTGCTGCGCCTGCTCGCCGGGACCCAGCACCCCACGGCGGGCCGGGTGCGGCGTGGCAAGACGGTGCAGGTCTCCCAGCTGTCGCAGGAGACCCGCGAGCTCGACGACGTCGCGCACCTGCGGGTCATCGAGGCGGTCGAGGAGGTCCGCGGCCGGGTCGAGGTCGGCGGGAAGGAGCTGACCGCCGGCCAGCTCGTCGAGCGCCTGGGCTTCACCCGTGAACGCGCCTGGACGCGCGTCGCCGACCTCTCGGGCGGGGAACGGCGGCGCCTGCAGCTGCTCCGGCTGCTCGTCGCCGAGCCCAACGTGCTCCTGCTCGACGAGCCCACCAACGACCTCGACACCGACACCCTCGCCGCCGTCGAGGACCTCCTCGACGGGTGGCCGGGGACCCTCGTCGTCGTCAGCCACGACCGCTACCTCCTCGAGCGGGTCACCGACCACCAGGTCGCGCTGCTCGGCGACGGCTCGGTCCGCGACCTGCCGGGCGGCATCGACCAGTACCTGCAGCTGCGCCACCGGCTCGAGCGGCAGTCGGCCGCGGCGCCGGCCCCGGTCGCCGAGGACCGCACCGCCGGGAGCGACACCGGCGCCGGCGGCCTCACGCCCGCGGAGCAGCGGGCCGCCCGCAAGGAGATGGCACGGCTCGAGCGCCAGCTCGCGAAGGTGTCCGCGCGCATCGACGACCTGCACCACCGGCTCGCCGCCGCCTCGGCCGCGGGCGACGTCGACGGGCTGACCACCCTCTCCGCCGAGACGCGGGCGGCCGAGGCCGAGCACGAGAGCCTCGAGGAGGAGTGGCTGCTCGCCGCCGAGGCGGCGGGGTAGCACCCGCCAGGACGGGCCGCGGGCCCGGTCAGACGGACGGGCCGCCGGGCCGTGCCGGCGGGACGGGGCCGCGGTCGAAGGGCAGCAGGACCGCGCGCAGCAGGTCGCGCAGCCGGTCGTGGTCCTCCGCGGACAGCCCGGCGAGGAGCTCTCGCTCGGACGCCAGGAGCGCGGACATCGCCGCGTCGACCCGGGAGCGGCCCTCGGCGGTGAGGCGGACCTTGACCACCCGGCGGTCCTGGGTGTCCGCAGCTCGCACGACGAGGCCGTGGTCGACCATCCGGTCGATCCGGTTGGTCATGGTCCCGGACGAGACGAGCGTCTCGGCGATGAGGCGGCCCGGGGTGAGCTCGTAGGGCTCGCCGGCGCGGCGCAGCGCCGAGAGCACGTCGAACTCCCACGCCTCGATGCCGTGGCGGGCGAAGGCCGCCCGCCGGGCGAGGTCGAGGTGCCGGGCGAGGCGGGTGACACGGGAGAAGATGTGCAGCGGCAGCGGCTGGAGGTCCGGGCGCTCGCGCTGCCAGGCCGCCACGATCCGGTCGACCTCGTCCGTGGCGGCGGGCCGGACGTCACCAGGGACAGCAGGCCCCTCCGTGGGCGCGGGTGCCTCGGCCGCCGCGGGACGGGCGCCCTCAGGGACGGCGATCCCGTTCGGCTGCGCTGCGCTCATCCCCGAAGATTACTTGACGTCGAGAGACCTTGTGGGGTGCGCCCCGGTGGGAGGGCGGGGTTCTTGCCGAAATCTTGAGCCGAACGTCCCCCACGGCGACGGCTGTCGCGGACATGATGTGCCCATGCCGGACCTCGTCGTGTACGCGGTGGCCGTGGCGCTGACGGCCCTGAGCGTCTTCCTCGGTGACCGCTCGCTGTTCCGTCGCCTGCGCTGGTTCGAGGCGGCCGCCGTCGGCTTCGCCGTCGTCACGCTCGGGGTCGTGACGACCATGCTGGGCGGCTCGGCCACGGCCGTGATCGCCGTCCCGCTGGTGGCGGCGGCCCTGCTCATGCTGGTCCTCCTGCAGGCGACGCTGCCCAAGCTGGTGCTGACGTACCTGGCGGTGGCCGCGTACTACGTGGCCCTGCACGTGGTGGCGAGCCGGTTCTTCGACTACCACACGCTCGTCCCGGGGTGGACGCTGGCCTGAGGGGCTAGGCCGGCACGGACGGCGTCGGTGGTGTGGATCTCGGCTCGTGTGTCGTCGACGTGCTCGGTGTCGAGGGGCTGGGCGACGAGGGGCTCGGCGTCGAGGGGCTCGGCGTCGCCTCACCGGGAGTCGCCACCCGCGGCGGCCGCTGCGCCCGGGGGCCGGACTCCGGCGAACGCAGGCGCGGGTCGCGCTGCAGACCGGAGAGCCCGTTCCAGGCGAGGTTGACGATGTGGGCCGCGACGTCCCGCTTGGCCGGGTGGCGCGCCTCGAGCCACCACTGCCCGGTGAGCGCGATGAGGCCGACCAGCATCTGCGCGTACATGGGGGCGGCCTCCGGGTCGAGACCGCGTCCGCGGAACTGGGCGCCGAGGAGGTGCTCGACCTGGCTCGCGACGTCGCCGATGAGCGAGGAGAACGTCCCGGTCGCCTGCGCGACCGGGGAGTCGCGCACGAGGATGCGGAAGCCGTCGGTGTTGTCCTCGATGTAGTCCAGCAGGGCCAGCGCCGCCCGCTCGACGACGTCCTTGGGGTGGCCGCCGGAGCTGAGCTGCTCGGTGAGCATGCCCAGCAGGCGCTGCACCTCGCGGTCGACCACGACGGCGTAGATGCCCTCCTTGCCGCCGAAGTGCTCGTACACGACCGGCTTGGAGACGTCCGCCCGGGCGGCGATCTCCTCCACCGAGGTGCCCTCGAAGCCCTTCTCGGCGAAGAGCGCGCGCCCGACCGTGACCAGCTGCTCACGCCGCTGGCTCCCGGTCATGCGCACCCGCGGGGCGCGGCGCGGCTCGGACATGCCCCCCATCATGCCGTGCGCGGCAAGGGGCAGGCCGGAACGAGCCCGCGGCAGGCGGTGAGAGCGCCCGGTGCTGGCACACTTGTCGGGCGCGCACGCGCGGTCCGCCCTGGTGTAACGGCAGCACGCAGGCCTTTGGTGCCTTGCGGTCCGGGTTCGAATCCTGGGGGCGGAGCCGGTCGTCCGGACGCCGCTAGAGTGATCCGTGCACGACGCCCGGGGCGATCACGGGCGGAGACAACCGAGGGAGCCGGCGTGAGCCCGACCCAACCTGCTGCCGTCATCGTCCTCGCCGCAGGTGAGGGCACCCGCATGAAGTCGCGCACCCCCAAGGTGCTGCACCGGATCGGGGGCCGCAGCCTCCTGGGCCACGCCCTCACCGCCGCGCGCGGCCTGGCGCCGGCGCGCCTGGCCGTGGTCGTGCGGCACGGCCGCGACGCCGTCGCCGCCCACGCCCGTGAGGTCGACCCCGGCGTCATGATCGTCGACCAGGACGCCGTGCCGGGCACCGGACGGGCCGTCCAGGTGGCGCTCGGGGCGCTCGACGCCGTCACGCTCGGCGCCGCGGTCGCCGGGCACCAGGGTCCGGGCGTCCCTGACCACTCCGCGGAGTCGCCGGTGCTGTCCGGCGCCGTCGTCGTCATGGCGGGCGACACGCCCCTGCTCGACGCGGACACCCTCGGTGAGCTCCTGCGCGCCCACACCGAGGACGCCAACGCCGTCACGGTGCTCACGACGACGGTCGAGGACCCGTACGGCTACGGGCGGATCCTGCGCGAGGAGGGCACGGGCGCCGTCGTCGGCGTGGTCGAGGAGCGCGACGCCACGGACGCCCAGCGGGAGATCCGCGAGATCAACACCTCCACCTACGTCTTCGACGCCGCGGTCCTGCGCGAGGCGCTCGGCGGCGTCGGCCGCGCCAACGACCAGGGCGAGGTCTACCTCACCGACGTCGTCGCGCTCGCCCACGGCAAGGGGCTGCGGGTCCAGGCCATCTCCGTGGAGGACTCCTGGCTCGTCGAGGGGGTCAACGACCGCGCCCAGCTCGCGGCGCTCGGCG
Source organism: Georgenia sp. M64 (assembly GCF_038049925.1). Taxonomy (NCBI): domain Bacteria; kingdom Bacillati; phylum Actinomycetota; class Actinomycetes; order Allobogoriellales; family Allobogoriellaceae; genus Georgenia; species Georgenia sp. M64. The sequence goes on along the minus strand of NZ_CP145809.1, from coordinate 3,290,740 downwards.
TCGAGCTCAACCGGCGCACCGTGGAGGAGTGGATGCGGGCGGGCGTGACGGTCGTGGACCCCGCGACGACCTGGGTCGACGTCGACGTCGAGCTCGCGCGCGACGTGACCCTCCTGCCCGGTACCCAGCTGCACGGGTCGACGAGCGTCGGCGAGGGCTCGACCCTCGGGCCCGAGACGACGCTCACCGACGTCACCGTCGGCGCCGGGGCGACCGTCTGCCGCACGCACGGCTCGTCGGCGGTCCTCGAGGACGGCGTCGACGTCGGGCCGTTCGCCTACCTGCGGCCGGGGACCCACCTGGCCAGCGGCGGCAAGATCGGCACCTTCGTCGAGGTGAAGAACGCCCGGATCGGCGCCGGCGCCAAGGTGCCGCACCTGACCTACGTCGGTGACGCCGACATCGGTGAGGGCACGAACATCGGCGCCTCCTCCGTGTTCGTCAACTACGACGGCGTGGAGAAGCACCGCACCCGGATCGGCGCGCACGCCCGCACCGGCTCGGACAACATGTTCGTCGCGCCGGTGACCGTCGGCGACGGCGCCTACACCGGCGCGGGTACGACGGTGCGCGAGGACGTGCCGCCGGGCGCGCTCTCCGTCACGGGCGCCTCGCAGCGCATCATCGAGGGCTGGGTCTTCCGGCGCCGGCCCGGCACGGCCGCCGCGCGCGCGGCCGCTCGCGCGCTCGGGATGTCCGAGGCCGACGCGGACGCCGGTGTCGCCCCGGGCGGGCTCTCCCCCCAGGCTCGGGCCGAGCGCGCGCGCCGCGCCCAGGGCAGTTCCACGACCCCGCGGGACCGCACGGCCCCGGGTACCTCGGCAGAAGGAGACAGCGTCCGATGACGGGCATCATCACCCAGGGTGAGAAGCGGCTGGTCCTGGTGAGCGGCCGCGCCCACCCTCAGCTCGCGGCGGACGTCGCGCAGGAGCTGGGCATCGACCTGCTGCCGACCTCGGCGTACGACTTCGCCAACGGCGAGATCTACGTCCGCTTCAACGAGTCGGTGCGTGGCTCGGACGTGTTCGTCCTGCAGTCGCACACCTCGCCGATCAACCAGTGGCTCATGGAACAGCTGCTCATGGTCGACGCCCTCAAGCGCGGCTCGGCCAAGCGGATCACGGTGGTGGCGCCCTTCTACCCCTACGCCCGGCAGGACAAGAAGCACCGCGGGCGCGAGCCGATCTCCGCCCGTCTCGTGGCCGACCTGTTCAAGACCGCGGGGGCGGACCGGCTGCTGAGCATCGACATGCACGCCGCGCAGTCGCAGGGCTTCTTCGACGGTCCGGTGGACCACCTCTGGGCCATGCCGATCCTCACCGACTACGTGCGCACCCGGATCGACACCTCCAACGCCGCGATGGTCTCCCCGGACGCCGGCCGCATCCGTGTGGCCGAGCAGTGGGCCGCACGCCTGGGCGGGGTGCCGCTGGCGTTCGTGCACAAGACCCGCGACATCAGCCGGCCGAACCAGTCGGTGGCCAACCGGGTGGTCGGTGACGTCAAGGGCCGCACCGCGGTGCTCGTGGACGACATGATCGACACCGGTGGGACGATCGCCGAGGCCGTCAAGGTGGTCCTCGCCGCCGGCGCCTCCGACGTCATCGTCGCCGCGACGCACGGGGTGCTGTCCGACCCCGCGGCGCAGCGGCTCTCCGAGTCCGGCGCGCGCGAGGTGGTCGTGACCGACACGCTCCCGATCAGCGCGGACAAGCACTTCCCCCAGCTGACGGTGCTGCCGATCGCCCCGCTGCTCGCTCGCGCGATCCGTGAGGTGTTCGACGACGGCTCCGTCACCTCGCTGTTCGAGGGCAACGCCTGACTCGACCGGGTGCTCGGGGGCTCGGGGGCCGGCGCGTGAGCGATCCCTGTGCGGCCACTGAGAGCCGGTTGCCCGCGGGAGTGATCCCTCTGTCGCCGGTGGCCGGGGGTCCTGCGTGCGAGCGATCCCTTTATTGCCATGGGCAGGGGGGTCCTGCGTGCGAGCGATCCCTTTGTTGCCATGGGCAGGGGGGTCCTGCGTGCGAGCGATCCCTTTGTTGCCATGGGCAGGGGGTCCTGCGTGCGAGCGATCCCTCCGTTGCCGAGTTAGAGCGGTGTGCGGGGATCGTTCGGTCACCAGGGGATCGTTCGGTCACCAGGGGATCGTTCGGTCACCGCGGGAGCACTGGCGAGCCGAGCGTGAGCACAACCGGCAACCCCCGGGTTGCGATGGCTGTGATTGTCCACAGTGCCGGCACCAGCCGTGGCTCCGGTCTGCGAGCCTCCTCCGCATGGCGACGACGCACGTACCTCGTCGAGCTGGTCCGTCTCGGTCGGCCGGACTCCGCCACGGCGGTCCCGCGCGACAGGGCGTCCAGACGGCCGGACCTGCTCCGGGTGCGGCGAGGGACGTACATCGAGCGTGAGCAGTGGCGGGCGGCAACCGTGTCCGAGCGGCACAGGTACCTCGTCCTGGCCACGGTGGACGGGCTGCGCGGCCCCGCTGTGCTGTCGCACGAGTCGGCCGCTGTGCTCCACGGGCTACCGATCGTCGGGCCGGCTCCGCAGCAGGTGCACGTCACCTCCGACGCTGCGCGTGGCGGGCGGTCGTCCGCCGGGATCCGGCGGCACCGCGTGCGGACGATCCCCACCGTGATCTCGATCGGCGGCGTGCTCGTCACATCCGTCGCCCGGACCGTCGTCGACCTCGCGCGCGGTCGACCACTGGCCTCGGCGCTGCCTGCTGCGGACCATGCGCTCCGCACGGGCGCCGCGACGCACGAGGACCTCATGGTCGAGCTCGACCAGGTCAGCGGTGCCAGGGGCGCGCGACGCGCACGGGCGGTGGTGCTGGCCGCCGACGGCCGGTCGGAGTCGGTGGGGGAGTCCGTCAGCCGTGCGCGCATGATGGAGCTCGGCCTTCCTCTGCCCGACCTCCAGCGCGAGTTCAGGGACGCCGAAGGCTTCGTGGCCCGGACCGACTTCCGGTGGGAGAACCTGCGCCTCGCCGGCGAGTTCGACGGCCGGACGAAGTACGGGGCCGGCGGAGCCGAGGCCCTGTGGCGGGAGAAGCAGCGGGAGGACCGGCTCCGGCTGGTGGTCGGCGGCGTCGTCCGGTGGACGTGGGTGGACGCCTGGGACGTCGACCGCTTCCGTGCCGTCATGGCCCGCGCCGGCGTGGTACCCCGCTGACATCGCCTCCGCGGGCTCCCGTGTGCGGTGGCCCCGAGGTGGGCGCGCCTAGACCGGCAGCCGGCGGGCCAGGAAGTCGGTCGTCTGCGCCCACGCCTCGGCGCTCGCGGCGGCGTGGTGGAACATCGGGTGGGGGTTGTCGAAGGCGTGACCGGCGCCCTCGTGCAGCCGGAACTCGACCTCCGGACCTGCCACGGCCTCGCGGATCCGCTCGACGGTCTCCATCGGGATGTAGGCGTCCTCGGTGCCGAAGTGGTGCAGGCTCGGCGCGCGCACGGCAGGCGCGAGGTCGAGCAGCTGCGGCAGGGCGGAGCCGTAGTACGCGACCAGGGCGTCCGGGTCCGCGTGGGCGGCGACCTCGAACGCCAGGCCTCCGCCGAAGCAGAACCCCAGCACGCCGGTACCGGCGGTGACCTCCGCACGGCCGCGCAGCGCCCCCAGCGCGGCGACGGCGTCGGCGACGGCGCGCGGCCAGTCGACCCGGGCGACGAGACCCATCGCGCGCTCGAGGAAGTCGTCCCCCGACTCGTCGAGCCCGGCCTCGTCGAGGCGCCAGTAGATCTCCGGCGCGAGGACGACGTACCCCAGCGCGGCGAGGTCGGCCGACCGTGACCGGATGTAGTCGCTCACGCCGAAGATCTCCTGCAGGACCACGAGGCCGGGTCCGGTGCCCGACGGCGGGAGCCAGAGGTGGCCCGGCATGTCGCCGTCTGCTGTGGGGATCGTCACGCTCGTCGGCTGGTCGGTCATCGGGGCTCCTTCACGCGGGCCGGCGCCCGCCCAGTGCCACAGTCTGGCGCCGATCTCGCCCAGGCGCTCCCGGGTCGTTCCCGCATCGTTCCTCCACGGTCGGGACCCGCTCGTTCGCGGTCGCGGAGATCGTGGGGAGGCTCCTGGGGTCGCCCCCACAACGTCCGGTTACCGACCCCGGCGGGGAGCGGCTAAGATGTACAGGTTGCCTCGGCGAGGGACGCCGGACGGGCCAGCAGGCTCCGGGCACCGCACCTGCGGAGCCCCCGGTTCCGTGATCGACGCGGTGGTGCCCCGTTGCGCCGTCCGTACGACGTCCCACGCTGAGGCCCACCGCCCATCGAGAAACCGAACGCCCCCGAGGAGACCCCCGTGGCTGACCAGATCAAGCTCTCTGCGACCATTCGATCCGAGTTCGGCAAGGGTGCCGCCCGCCGCGCCCGCCGTAGCGGCCTCATCCCGGCCGTCCTGTACGGGCACGGCACCGAGCCGAAGCACCTCGCGCTGCCGTCCCACGAGACGTTCCTCGCGGTCAAGGGGCACGCCAACGCACTCATCAACCTCGACATCGAGGGTGGGGAGCAGCTCGCTCTCGCCAAGGACATCCAGCGCGACCCGGTCCGTCGCACCATCGAGCACATCGACTTCGTGGTCGTGCGCAAGGGCGAGCGCGTCACCGTCGACATCCCGGTCCACGTCGAGGGCGAGTCGGCCCCCGGGACCATCCACCAGCTCGAGCAGCAGACCCTGACCATCACGGTCCCGGCGACGTCCATCCCCGAGCAGATCGTCATCTCGGTCGAGGGTCTCGAGGACGGCGCACAGGTCCGCGTCGCCGACATCCCGCGCCCCGAGGGCGCCACGATCGACGCCGACGACGAGACGATCGTCGTCCTCATCTCCACCCCGCGCGCCGAGGAGGAGGAAGAGGAGACCGAGGCCGCCGAGGGCGAGGCTCCCGCCGCCGCCCCGGCCGCCGAGGAGTCCGAGGGGTCCGAGGAGGCCTGAGCCTCCCCGCACCACCCGCGCGCCCAGGCCGTCCCGGCCTGGGCGCGCGTTGTTCCACAGGCGGTGCTCGTCGTGACGCGGGTGCCGCGCGTCGGTGCCGTGCGTCGCCGCGACGGGGGTGCCAGGGGTGCCTGCTCGAGGTGGGCGACGTCCGCCTGCCGCGGACGGATGCTGCACGGGCGCGCTGCCCGCGAGAGGATGGGGCGGCGGCGCCCCTGACGTCCGTGGAGCCGGAGGTGGCGCCGGAGGTTCGTGGTGCGGCGGTCCGTGGCGCCGGAGAGAGGGAGAGCATGAATCCGTGGCTCGTCGTCGGCCTGGGGAACCCGGGACCGCAGTACGCCGGTAACCGCCACAACGTGGGGCAGATGGTGCTCGACGTGCTCGCGGGCCGGATCGGCGGCACGTTCACCACCCACAAGGCCCGTGCGCTGGTGCTCGACGGACGTCTCGGCACCCTGCCAGGCGGGGCTCCGGGCCCGCGCGTCGTCCTGGCCAAGCCGTCGTCGTACATGAACGTCTCGGGGGCCTCGGTCGCCGCGCTGACGCGCTTCTACGACGTCGCGCCCGAGCGTCTGCTCGTCGTCCACGACGAGCTCGACCTGCCGGTGGAGACCCTCCGCCTCAAGCGCGACGGCGGCGAGGGCGGCCACAACGGCCTCCGGTCGATCTCGTCCGCGCTGGGCACGAAGGACTACGTCCGGCTGCGCGTGGGCATCGGTCGGCCCCCGGGACGGATGGACGCGGCCGACTTCGTCCTGCGTGACTTTCCCGTCGCCGAGCGGCCGGGCCTCGGCGTCACCCTGGAGGAGGCGGCCGACGCCGTCGAGGACGTCGTCGTCCTGGGTCTGGAGAAGGCGCAGCAGCAGCTGCACACCGCCGGGGCGCGCTGATGAGCATGGGCCACGGCGGCATGGGCGGCGGCATGGGCGGGCCCGGCGGCTTCGGCCGCACGCTGCGCCAGGACGACTCCGTCAAGGACCACCGCCTGCGGCCCGGCACCACCAAGCGCGTGCTCGCCTACGCGGCGCCGCACCGCCGGTACATCGTCGCCTTCCTCGTCCTGGTGGTGGTCGGCTCGCTCATGGTGGTCGCGACCCCGCTTCTCCTCCAGCGGATCATCGACGACGGCGTGGCGAACGGTGACCGGCGCCTCGTCGTGATCCTCGCCGGTCTCGTCGCGGTCGTGGCCGTGGCCGAGGCGGTCCTCAACCTCCTTCAGCGGTGGTTCTCCTCCCGGATCGGCGAGGGCCTCATCTACGACCTGCGCACCGACGTCTTCGGGCACGTCCAGCGGCAGTCGGTCGCCTTCTTCACCCGCACACAGACCGGCTCCCTCGTCACCCGGCTGAACTCCGACGTCATCGGGGCGCAGCAGGCCTTCACCTCCACCCTGTCGGGGGTGGTCTCCAACGTCATCTCCGTCACGGTCGTCCTGGCCACGATGATGGCCCTGTCCTGGCAGATCACCGTGGTGGCGCTGCTCGTCGTCCCGGCCCTGCTGCTGCCCGCCCGGCGCGTCGGGCGGCGCCTGGCGGGCCTGCGTCGGCGTGGCATGGAGCTCAACGCCGAGCTGGGAAACCGGATGACCGAGCGCTTCAACGTCGCCGGTGCCCTGCTCGTCAAGCTCTTCGGCGACCCCGAGCGGGAGGACGCCGAGTTCGCCGAGCGGGCCGCCCGGGTCCGTGAGATCGGTGTGCGGACGGCGATGAGCTCTCGGGTCTTCTTCGCCGCGCTCGGCGCGATGGCCTCCCTCGCGACCGCGCTGGTCTACGGCGTCGGCGGCGTCCTGGCCATCGACGGTGTGGTGACCATCGGCACCCTCGTCGCCTTCGCCGGGCTTCTCGGGCGTCTCTACGGTCCCGTGACCGCCCTGAGCAACGTCCAGGTCGACGTCATGAGCGCGCTCGTCAGCTTCGAGCGCGTCTTCGAGGTGCTCGACCTCCGGCCGATGATCACCGACGCCGAGGACGCCGTCGACCTGCCCGCGGGGCCCCTCGACGTCGAGCTGGACGACGTCCGGTTCGCCTACCCGCGGGCGGACCAGGTCTCCATCGTCTCGCTCGAGGGCGAGCCCAGCCGGAGCGCCGAGGCCCTCGCCGACGGCGGCGAGCCCGCCGCGGCCGTGGCGGTCGGGGCGGCCGACCCCGCTGCGGGACCCGACGGCGCCGAGGCGGGCGAGGCCGACGGCGACGCCTCCGAGGAGGTCCTCAAGGGCATCACCCTGCGGGTCGAGCCGGGCACGATGCTCGCGCTCGTCGGGCCCTCGGGTGCCGGCAAGACCACCCTGTCCACGATGGTGGCCCGCCTGTACGACCCCACCACGGGCGCCGTGCGCATCGGCGGGCTGGACGTGCGCCGGGTCCGCCAGGCCTCGCTCCACCGCGCCGTCGGCGTGGTCACCCAGGACGCGCACCTCTTCCACGACACCGTCCGGGCCAACCTCCTCTACGCCCGCCCGGACGCCAGCGGGGAGGAGCTCTTCGACGCGTTGCGCGCCGCCCACGTCGAGCCGCTCGTCCAGCGCCTGCCCGAGGGGCTCGACACGGTGGTCGGCGAGCGTGGGCACCGCCTCTCCGGCGGGGAGAAGCAGCGCGTGGCCATCGCGCGCCTCCTCCTGCGCTCGCCGCGCATCGTCGTCCTGGACGAGGCGACGGCGCACCTGGACTCCGAGTCCGAGGCCGCCGTGCAGCAGGCGCTGGACAGCGCCATGGCCGGACGGACGTCCATCGTCATCGCCCACCGGCTCTCCACGGTGCGCAAGGCCGACTCCATCGCGGTCGTCGACCGGGGCCGGATCGTCGAGCAGGGCACGCACGCCGAGCTGCTCGCCGCCGGCGGCCTGTACGCCGAGCTGTACGAGACGCAGTTCTCGCACCAGCACGCCTGACGTACACAGGCGCGCGGCCCGGGCCTGGCGTGCGTGTGGCGGCCCGCCCTCCAGGAAGCAGGAGACTTTGTCAGGTCATGCCTGACGGAGTCTTCTGCTTCGGGTGCTTCGGGTGCTTCGGGTGCTTCGGGTGCTTCGGGTGCTCGGGCGATCTCGGTCGGCCGACGTCCGGTCGGGCGGTCCCCGCGCGAGGGACCGGCAATCCCGGGCGCGGTGTCGGCCGTATCCCACACAGGCCACGGTGCCCGCCCGGGCGCGGCGTGGGAGGGACGCACCGACGAAGGAGCGACAGATGTTCGACACCATCCAGGGCCTGCCCCTGCACCCCCTCGTCGTGCATGCGGTCGTGGTCCTGCTGCCGCTCGCGGTGGCCGGCACGCTCGCCGTCGCCGTCGTGCCCCGGTGGCGCCGGACGTTCGGGCCCCTCGCCGCGCTCGTCGCGACCGCCGGCACCGCGCTGGTGCCCGTCGCGACGCAGAGCGGCGACGCCCTCGTGGCACGGGTCGGTGCCCCGGCGGGCGACCACCAGGTGCTCGGCGGGCAGCTGCTCTGGTTCGCCCTGCCGATGACGCTCCTGCTGTGGGCGCTCGTCGCGCTGGACCGGCGCGCGGTCCCGGCGGACGCTCCGCGAGCGGCCGGCACGGGCCGGCGCGCGGCCGGCGACGGGCGCCCCGCCCCGCGGCGCGGCGTGGGGGCGATGGCGGCGACGACGGCGCGCGAGACCCGCACCGCCGGTGGGGCCGTGACGGTGGTGGCCGCGCTGGCGGTGGTCGCGGCGCTCGTCGCGGGCTTCCAGGTCTACCGGGTGGGGGAGAGCGGCGCCCGGTCGGTGTGGGGCGGCGTGGGCACGAGCCAGGCGGGCTGACCGGAAGAGTCCCTCCACGCCTCGACCGACCGGCCCCGACCTGACCGGACCGCCCCCGCGCGCCCCGCGAGGGCCGAAACGTAGACTGTCCGCGGCCCCCGCAGCCCTCACGGATGCGGGGCCTGCGTGCTGCCCGGACCGGGGAGCGCGCACCGGTCGCCGACCTGCGAAGGACCCATGAAGCTCACCGGACTGCTCCCGCTGCTGCGCACCGACCCCGCCGTCGCCTCCGCCGTCGAGCTCGCCCGCGAGCCGGTCCTCGCGCCGATGGTCTCCGTCGACGTCCCGCTCGGCGTGCGCGCACCGCTCGTGGCCCAGCTCGCCGGTGCGGACGGCGCGCCCGACGGCGCGACGCCCCCGGCGTCCGGGTCGCGGGCCGGCCGCCCGGTGGTCGTCGTCACCGCCACCGGCCGGGAGGCCGACGAGGCGGCGAGCGCGCTGCGCAACTTCCTGCCCGACGACGACGTCGCGGTCTTCCCCGCGTGGGAGACCCTCCCGCACGAGCGGCTCTCCCCCCGCAGCGACACGGTCGCCCGCCGCCTCGCGGTGCTGCGCCGCCTGACCCACCCCGACCCCGACGGCGGCCAGGCCGGCCCCATCCGGGTGCTCGTCATGCCGGTGCGAGCCCTCCTCCAGCCGGTCGTCGAGGGGCTGGGCGACCTCGAGCCCGTGTCGCTGCGGATCGGCCAGCAGGCCGACCTCGAGGAGATCGCCGCGCGCCTCGCCGCGGCCGCCTACACCCGGGTCGACATGGTCGAGCGGCGCGGGGAGTTCGCCGTCCGCGGCGGCATCCTCGACGTCTTCCCGCCGACGGAGGACCACCCCCTGCGGATCGAGTTCTGGGGCGACGACGTCGAGGAGATCCGCTGGTTCGCCGTCGCCGACCAGCGCTCCCTCGAGATCGCCGAGCAGGGCCTGTGGGCGCCGCCGTGCCGCGAGCTGCTGCTCACCGAGCCCGTCCGCGCCCGGGCCAGGGCCCTCGTGGCCGACCTCCCCGGCGCCGTCGACATGCTCGAGAAGCTCTCCGAGGGCATCGCCGTGGAGGGCATGGAGTCCCTCGCGCCGGTCCTCACCGAGCGGATGCAGCCGGTCCTCGACCTCGTCCCCGACGGCACGCTCCTCGTGCTGTCCGACCCCGAGCGGGTGCGCCGCCGCGCCCACGACCTCGCCGCCACCACCGAGGAGTTCCTCGCCGCCGCCTGGACCTCCGCCGCGCAGGGCGGCAAGGTCCCGCTGGACCTGCGGGCCGCGTCCTTCGCCGACCTCGCCGAGGCCCGCGCCCTGGCGCTGACCCGGGGGCTGGGCTGGTGGTCGCTGACGGCCCTGCCCACCGACGCCGAGCTCCTCGACGACGACGGCGCCCTGGTCGTCGGCGCGCGGGAGGTCGAGCGCTACCAGGGCGACGTCGAGCGGGCGCTGAAGGACCTCGTCGACCTCGTCCGTGAGGGCTGGCGGCTCGTGCTGACCACGGAGGGCCCCGGCCCCGCCCGGCGCATGAGCGAGCAGCTCGCCGCCGCGGACGTCCCCGCCCGGCTCGTCGCCGAGGTCGCGGAGGAGCCGCCGGCCGCCGTCGTGCTGGTGACGACGGCGAGCAGCGGCCGCGGGTTCGTCGCGCCCGCGCTGAGGCTGGCGATGCTCACCGAGTCCGACATCACCGGGCGCGCCGGCACCTCCACCCGCGACATGCGCAAGATGCCCTCGCGGCGGCGCAACGTCGTCGACCCCCTCGCGCTGCGCACCGGCGACCACGTCGTGCACGAGCAGCACGGGGTGGGTCGGTTCGTCGAGCTCGTCCAGCGCACCGTGGGCACCGGCGCGGACGCCACGACCCGCGAGTACATGGTCATCGAGTACGCCTCGTCCAAGCGCGGCCAGCCCGGCGACCGGCTCTTCGTCCCCACCGACTCGCTCGACCAGGTCACGAAGTACACCGGTGGCGAGTCGCCCACGCTGAGCCGGATGGGCGGCGGGGACTGGGCGAGGACCAAGGCCAGCGCGAAGAGGGCCGTCAAGAAGATCGCGAGCGAGCTCATCCGGCTCTACGCGGCGCGCATGTCCACCCAGGGCCACGCCTTCGCCCCCGACACCCCGTGGCAGCGCGAGCTCGAGGACGCCTTCCCCTACACCGAGACCGCCGACCAGCTCGTCACCATCGACGAGGTCAAGGCGGACATGGAGAAGCCCACCCCGATGGACCGCCTCATCAGCGGCGACGTCGGCTACGGCAAGACCGAGATCGCCGTCCGGGCGGCGTTCAAGGCCGTCCAGGACGGCAAGCAGGTCGCGGTCCTCGTGCCCACCACCCTGCTCGTCCAGCAGCACCTGGACACCTTCACCGAGCGGTACGCCGGGTTCCCGGTGACGGTCCGGGCCCTGTCGCGCTTCCAGAGCGACGCCGAGGCCGAGGCCGTGCGCGAGGGCGCCCGCACCGGCGCGGTCGACGTCGTCATCGGCACCCACCGCCTCATCACCGGCGAGGTGCGGTTCAAGGACCTGGGCCTGGTGATCGTCGACGAGGAACAGCGCTTCGGCGTCGAGCACAAGGAGACGCTCAAGCAGATGCGCACCGACGTCGACGTCCTGGCGATGTCGGCGACCCCGATCCCGCGCACCCTGGAGATGGCCATCACCGGGATCCGGGAGATGTCGACCCTGGCGACGCCGCCCGAGGAGCGCCACCCCATCCTCACCTTCGTCGGGCCCTACGAGGAGAAGCAGATCGCCGCGGCGATCCGGCGCGAGCTCCTGCGGGAGGGGCAGGTCTTCTACGTCCACAACCGGGTCCAGTCGATCAACAAGGTGGCCGCCCACCTCGGCGAGCTCGTGCCCGAGGCGAGGGTCGCCGTCGCGCACGGCAAGATGAACGAGCACCAGCTCGAGAAGGTCATCCAGGACTTCTGGAACAAGGAGTACGACGTCCTGGTGACCACGACGATCGTCGAGACCGGCCTGGACATCTCCAACGCCAACACCCTCGTCGTCGAGCGGGCCGACCAGCTCGGCCTGTCCCAGCTGCACCAGCTGCGCGGGCGCGTGGGCCGCGGGCGCGAGCGCGCCTACGCCTACTTCCTCTACCCGCCGGAGAAGCCCCTGACCGAGACGGCGCACGACCGGCTCGCCACGATCGCCGCGCACACCGACCTCGGCGCCGGCATCCAGGTGGCGATGAAGGACCTCGAGATCCGCGGCGCGGGCAACCTCCTCGGCGGGGAGCAGTCCGGGCACATCGCGGGGGTGGGTTTCGACCTGTACGTGCGGATGGTCTCCGACGCCGTCGCGGAGTACCGGGGGGAGAAGGAGACCGAGAAGGCGGACGTCAAGATCGAGCTGCCCATCGACGCCCACGTCCCGCACGACTACATCGCCCACGAGCGGCTGCGGCTGGAGGCCTACGCGAAGATCGCCGCGGCCGGCGACGAGGCGTCGATCCAGGCGATCCGCGAGGAGCTCACCGACCGGTACGGCCCGGTGCCCGAGCCGGTGCTGCGGCTCTTCGCCGTCGCGGCACTGCGGGAGAAGGCCCGCGGGGTCGGCCTGACCGACATCACCGGCCAGGGGCGCTACGTCCGCTTCGCCCCGGTGGACCTGCCGGAGTCGGCGCAGCTGCGCCTCAAGCGGCTCTACCCCGGCACGGTGCTCAAGCCCGCCGTGCGCACGATCCTCGTGCCGTACCCCATGACCGCGAAGCTCGCCGGCAAGCCCCTCAAGGACCTCGCGCTCATGGCGTGGGTGGAGGAGCTCGTCGACGCCGTGCTCGCCGGGTCGGTGGCGGCCGCGGCGAACGTCGGCGCCCAGGGATAGCGCGGCAGGTGGGTCGGAGCGCCGCCCCGTTCCCCCTACGATGGTCGGTGAGCTCAGCCACGACCCGGCGGCGCACGTGCGCCGGGAGACTTCCGGAGGTTCATCGGTGACAACCCAGCGGCGCGCGCGTCACACCCTCGTCCTGGCCACGGCCGGCCTGCTCCTGGCGGGCTGCGCCGCCCAGCCGGGCACCGCCGGGAGCATCGACGGCGAGCGCATCACCCAGAACGAGCTCGAGGACGCCACGAGCGAGTACGTGGCCCTGACCGGTCAGGAGACCGAGCCGGTCGTCGTCCTCAACACCCTCCTGGCCGCGGAGGTCCTCCCCGGGATCGCGGCCGAGCACGGCTACGCGCTGTCGGACGGCGAGATCGAGGCGCTGTACGCCGAGCAGGCCGCCGCGCTGGGTGCGGAGGTGCCCGCCGACGGCTACTCCGACGCCTTCATCGACCTGGGCCGCTACCTCTTCGTCTACTCCGAGGTCGCCGCCTCGGCGGACGCGCAGGCCGTCTTCGACGAGTTCACCGCCGCCATGGCCGACGCCGACATCGCGGTCAACCCCCGGTACGGAGAGGTCAACGCCGAGGGCGTCATCGAGCCGACGTCGCACGACTGGCTCGCCGGGACGACCGAGCAGCAGTAGGTGTCCAGCCTCACAGCCGGTGGCCGGCCCGGGCGGGAGCATGGTCCCTCGCTGTCGGGTTTGCCCCGTACTACGGTGGGCACGTTCAGCACGTCCACCGACTGAAGGAGTCCCCTGTGGCCAGCATCGAGGCCGTCGGCGCCCGCGAGATCCTTGACTCGCGCGGCAACCCCACCGTGGAGGTCGAGGTCGCGCTCGAGGACGGCACCGTCGCCCGCGCGGCCGTTCCCTCCGGCGCCTCCACCGGCGCGTTCGAGGCCGTGGAGCGTCGGGACGGTGACAAGGGTCGTTACCTCGGCAAGGGCGTCCAGAACGCCGTCGACGCCGTCATCGACACCATCGCCCCCGAGGTCCTCGGGATCGACGCCACCGAGCAGCGCATCATCGACCAGACCCTCATCGACCTCGACGGCACCGCCAACAAGGGCAAGCTGGGCGCGAACGCGATCCTCGGCGTCTCCCTGGCCGTGGCCAAGGCCGCCGCGGAGTCCGCCGGCCTGCCGCTGTTCCGCTACGTCGGCGGCCCCAACGCCTACCTGCTGCCCGTGCCGATGATGAACATCCTCAACGGCGGCTCCCACGCCGACTCCAACGTCGACATCCAGGAGTTCATGGTCGCCCCCGTCGGCGCGCCGACGTTCAAGGAGGCCCTGCGCTGGGGCGCGGAGACCTACCACTCCCTCAAGTCCGTCCTGAAGTCCCGTGGCCTGGCCACGGGCCTGGGCGACGAGGGCGGGTTCGCCCCGAACCTGGAGTCCAACCGCGCCGCGCTGGACCTCATCCTCGAGGCCATCGAGAAGGCCGGCTACACCCCCGGTGAGGACATCGCGCTCGCGCTGGACGTCGCCGCCACCGAGTTCTTCTCCGACGGCGCCTACCAGTTCGAGGGCAAGGCCACCTCGCCCGCCGACATGGTCGCCTACTACGAGCGGCTCGTGGCCGACTACCCGCTGGTCTCCATCGAGGACCCGCTGAGCGAGGACGAGTGGGACAGCTGGGCGCAGCTGGTCGCCGGCGTCGGGGACCGCGTCCAGGTGGTCGGCGACGACCTGTTCGTCACCAACCCCGAGCGCCTCGCCCGTGGCATCGAGATGCGCGCCGCGAACTCCCTCCTGGTCAAGCTCAACCAGATCGGCTCGCTCACGGAGACGCTCGACGCCGTGACGCTCGCGCAGCGCAACGGTTTCACCGCGATGGTCTCCCACCGGTCCGGCGAGACCGAGGACACCACGATCGCCGACCTGTCGGTGGCCGTGAACGCCGGCCAGATCAAGACCGGCGCACCGGCCCGCGGCGAGCGCATCAACAAGTACAACCAGCTCCTGCGCATCGAGGAGGAGCTCGACGACGCGGCGGTCTACGCCGGCCGCAGCGCCTTCCCGCGCGCCGCGCGCCGCGCCTGACCCGCACCGCCGGCCACTGACGGGCGCGCGCCCGTCAGCGGTGTACCGCCCCGGACGCCGGGGGCCACGACTCACGTCGACGGCTCCCGGCGTTCGCTCGTCCCATGGGAGAACATGAGGTCATGAGCAGCCGCCGTCCCACCGCGCCGCGCGCGGGAACCCCGGGACAGGCCCGTGGTCGGGGGCGGACGACGGCCCGGACCGCGGCCGCGCGGGCGGAGGCGGCACCGGCAGCCGGTGCAGGCCGGGACGAGGCCGGCAACCCCCGCGGGCCCCGGGCGGGCCGGGCCCTGGCGTGGGGTCGTCCGGGACGGCGGGGGGAGCCCCGCCCGACCGTCAGCCTGCGTGCCCTCATCCTCTCCCTCGTCGCGCTCGTCGCCTTCGCCGTGCTCGCCCCGACGCTGCGCTACGCCGTGGCCCAGCAGGAGGAGCTGCGCGCCCTCAACGCCCGGGTCGCCGACGCGCAGGTGCGCAAGGACGAGCTCGAGGACCAGCTCGAGCGCTGGCAGGACCCCGCCTACGTGCAGGCGCAGGCGCGTGACCGGCTGGGCTACGTCATGCCCGGGGAGACGCCGTACGTCGTCGTCGACCCGGAGACGGTCACGGGCGGGGAGAACCCGGCCGAGGCCGAGGCCGCCGAACGGGCCGCCGCGGTGGCGTCGGCGACCCCCTGGTACCTGCGGATGTGGGACTCGGTGCAGGTGGCCGGGTACGCGGGCCCGGGCGAGGAGGACCCCTCGGGGCTGACCGTCCCCGCCGACCCCGCGACCCCCTGACCCGGACGGCGACGCTCCTTCGGCGACATCCCGCGGGCAACCCGGCGTGAGTCCACGGCGCGCTCGGCGTCCGGGTGAGCGCCGGCGACCGGGTCCCCGGTCCCGCAGGACGCGTGCCTGCCGGTGCCAGGCTGGTGGGGTGGGGATGACCGGCTGGGCCGCCGTCTTCCTCGTCACCGCCGCCGTGGTGACGGGGGCGGGGGTACGCCTGGCCCGGGCGGGCGACGAGATCGCCGAGCGCGCCCACCTGTCCAAGCTCCTGGTCGGGATGCTGCTCATGGCGGCGGCGACGTCCCTGCCGGAGATCGTCACCGACGTGGCCGCGGCGCTCGCCGACGCCCCCGACCTCGCCCTCGGCGACCTCTTCGGCAGCTCCATGGCCAACATGGCGATCCTCGCCGTCGTCGACCTGCTCCACCGGCACCGCGTCTGGCCCGCCGTGGAGGTGGGCCACGCCCGGGTCGCCTCGGTGGCGATCGCGCTGACCGCGCTCGCGGTCCTCGGCATCCTCACCCCGACCGGGCTCGCCGTCGGGTGGGTGGGCCTGGACACGCTGGGGGTGGCGGCGGCGTACGTGGCGGCCGTGGCCTGGATGCGGCGCTCCCCGCAGGGCCGCTTCGGACGGGACGAGCTGCTCCCCGTGCCGACCGGGTGGACGCGTCCGGCGCGCGGCGAGCTGCGGCCCGCCGTCGTGCGGTTCGCCGTCGCCGCGGGCGCCATCCTCGTGGCCGCACCCGCGCTGGCCGTGTCCGGCCAGCGGATCGCGG
The DNA here is from genome assembly GCF_038049925.1 of Georgenia sp. M64. Lineage (NCBI taxonomy): Bacteria > Bacillati > Actinomycetota > Actinomycetes > Allobogoriellales > Allobogoriellaceae > Georgenia > Georgenia sp. M64. Next base: position 3,274,666 of record NZ_CP145809.1, on the reverse strand, counting down.
GGCTCACCGGGCTGGGCCAGACCTTCGTCGGGGCGGTCCTCCTCGCCGTCACCACCTCGCTCCCCGAGCTCGTCGCGTCCGTGGCCGCCGCCCGGATCGGCTCGCACGACCTCGCCGTGGGGAACCTCTTCGGCAGCAACGCCTTCAACATGCTCGCCCTGGTGATCGTCGACGCCGCCTACCTCGAGGGCCCGGTGCTCGCCGCCGCGGACCCCAGCCAGGCCGTCGCCGGGACCGGGGCCGTGCTCCTCATGGCCCTGGCGCTCGCGGCGATCGTGCACGGGGTCGAGACGCGGGTTCGCCGGCTGGAGCCGGACGCGGTGCTCCTCCTTCTCGGCTACGTCGGTGCGCTCTTCGCGGTGTGGTCGGTCCGGCCCTGAGCTGCGCCGGTCGTCCCGAGGTCGGTCAGGGTCCGGTGGAGGTCGTGGTCGGCGTGACCTGCCGCGGTGGCAGGCCCATGTTCTGTCCGTGCCGGCCCTGTCCGGTGACGCCGGACCCCCGGCGATCCCGGATATCGTGCTTCGTGCAGACCGCGCCCACCCGGGGGAGCGGGCGGAGAGGGGCTCAGTGGACACCACCGTCACCGACCGGGACCTCGAGGTCCTCGCCGAGCAGCTCGGCCGGGTCCCGCGCGGCGTCGTCGCCGTGGCCGCCCGGTGCGTGTGCGGCCGGCCGACCGTCGTGCGGACGGCACCCCGGCTGGACGACGGCACCCCGTTCCCGACGACGTACTACCTCACCTCCCCGGGGGCGGTGAAGGCGGTGAGCACCCTCGAGGCCGAGGGGGCGATGGTGAGCATGAACGAGGCCCTGGCCGAGGACGCCGACCTGCGAGCGGCGTACCTCGCCGCCCACGAGGACTACCTCGCCCGGCGGTCCGAGCTGGGTGAGGTCCCGGAGATCGCCGGCGTCTCGGCCGGGGGGATGCCGACGCGCGTCAAGTGCCTGCACGCGCTGCTCGGCCACACCCTCGCCGTCGGCCCGGGCGTCAACCCGATGGGTGACCGGACGCTGGAGCTCCTCGCCGGGGTCTGGAGCCCCGACCGCTGCACCTGCTGACAGCTCGGCCGACCAGGTCCGGGTGACCGCCGCAGCGGACCTCGCGGCAGCTACTCCGGCTCGGTGACGTCGGCGACCTGGGCGTCGAGCGCGGCGACGAGCTCGGCTGCCGACACGGTCGCCGCGACGCCGTGCGCGCCCGCACCGATGGAGACCGTCCCGCTGATCGACGCGTCGGCGACGACCGGCCAGGCGGTGAGCGAGCCGAACGGGGTGATGGTGCCCCGCTCGTAGCCGGTGGCGTCCCGCGCGGCCGCCGCGTCAGGCATCGACAGCCGGCTCACGCCCAGCAGGGCCCGGAGCTTGGGCCAGGAGATCGTCCGGCCGCCCGGGACGAGGACGAGGAGGTGGTCGCCCTCCCCGCGGCGGACCACGAGGGTCTTGATGAGCGCCGACGGCGCGAGCCCGCGCGCGGCGGCCGCCTCCGCCAGGCTCGAGACCCGGCCGTGCCTGGTGATGGTGAAGCCGATCCCGGCGGCCTCCAGCGCCGCCAGGGCGCGCGTCTCGCCGTCGTCGTGGGGGTCCATGCCCGCCAGCGTAGGCCGAGCCCGCCGCGCACGGGGCTCGGCCCGGTCACCGTCCCGTCGTCGTCCCCTCCCGCACCGTCGCCCGCCCGGGAGGCGGTGTCGGTCCCACGTGGCAGGGTTGTCCCGTGACTCGAGTGGCTGCCATCGACTGCGGGACGAACTCCATCCGGCTCCTCATCGCCGACACCGACGGCGCCGGGACCGGCGCCACGGCCTGCACCGGCACGGGCGGGGAGCCCGTCCTGCGCCTGCGCGACGTCGAGCGCCGGATGGAGGTGGTGCGCCTCGGGCAGGGCGTGGACCGTACCGGCCGCCTCGACCCGGTCGCCCTCGAGCGCACGCTCACGGCCGCCCGCGCCTACGCCGACCTGTGCGAGGTGCACGGCGTCGAACGGATCCGGTTCGTGGCGACCTCGGCCACCCGGGACGCGGAGAACGTCCAGGACTTCGTCGACGGCGTGCGCACGGCGCTCGGGGTCGAGCCCGAGGTCATCAGCGGCGAGGAGGAGGCGGAGCTGAGCTTCCGCGGTGCGGCGAGCGTCCTGGACACCGACGTCCACGGCGGCCCACACCTCGTGGTCGACATCGGTGGCGGCTCCACCGAGCTGGTCCTGGGCCAGCGCACCCCGGTGGCGTCGTACTCCATGGACATGGGCTGCGTCCGGCTCACCGAGCGACACCTCCTCGGTGACCCGCCGACCGCCGAGGAGGAGGAGGCGGCGCGCGCGGACGTGCGCCGGCTGCTGGACGAGGCGGCCGCCGCCGTGCCGCTGGGCAAGGCCCGGACCCTGGTCGGGCTCGCGGGCTCGGTCACCACGGTCACGGCGCACGCCCTGGCGCTGCCGGCCTACGACCCGACCGCGATCGACGGTGCGGTGCTGGGCGTGCCGGAGGTCCTCGCCTCCTGCCGGGCGCTGCTCCACGCGACCCGCGCCGAGCGGGCCGCGATGGGCTTCATGCACCCGGGCCGGGTCGACGTCATCGGCGCGGGTGCGCTCGTGTGGTCCGAGGTCGTCGAGCGGGTGCGCCGCGACGTGGCCGACGCGGGCGGTGAGCTGTCCACGGTCGTCACGAGCGAGCACGACATCCTCGACGGCATCGCCCTGTCGGTCGCGGAGGCCTGACCCCGACCGGCAGGCGCGGGGCCGGGCCGGCCGCCGACCGGCTGGTTGAGCCTCTCAGTCCTCGTGGTGGGTGTGCGCGGCCCGGCCGCGGATCCGCACCGACGCGCGCACCCGCAGCGCGACCGCACCGAGGACCGCCGCCACGAGCGAGCCGAGGATGACGGCGATGCGGGCGTGGGCGGAGTGCGGGTCGCCGTCGTCGAAGGACAGCGACGCGATGAGGAGCGACACGGTGAACCCGATGCCGGCGACGAGCGAGACCGGCATGATGTCCGCCAGGTCGACCCCGTTGCCCAGCCTCAGCCGGGTGAACGTGACCAGCAGGGCCACCCCGCCCCAGATGCCCACCAGCTTCCCGAGCGGCAGGCCGAGGTAGACGCCGACCGCGACCGGGTCGGTGAGCATCTCACCGATGCCGCCGGTGTCGACGACGTTGACGCCGGAGGCGAAGAAGGCGAACACCGGCAGGACCAGCCCGGCTGACCATGGCTGGATGAGGCTGACGAAGCGGTGCGTGAGTGCCTCGTGCTCGCCGTGCGCGGTCAGCGCCGGCACGGTCATCCCGAGCAGCACGCCGGCGATCGTCGCGTGCACGCCGGACGCGTGCATGAGGCCCCAGGCGCCGAGTGCGACCGGCACGAGCAGCCACCAGTGGGTGAGTCGGCGCCGGACGAGCAGGCCGAAGAGGGCGATGAGGGCCAGCGATCCGGCCAGGGCGAGGGCGTCGATCCGCTCGGTGTAGAAGATCGCGATCACCGTGATGCCGAGGAGGTCGTCGACCACGGCCAGGGTCAGCAGGAAGGTCCGGACCGCGGGCGGGAAGCCCCGACCGAAGATCCCCAGCACGGCGACGGCGAACGCGATGTCGGTGGCGACGGGGATCGCCCAGCCGTTGTAGACGCCGGAGCCAGAGACCACCTGGACGACGGTGTTGACCAGGGCCGGGCCGGCCATGCCGAAGACGGCGGCGAGGATCGGCACGAGCGCCCGTCGCACATCCCTCAGGGACCCGGTGACGAACTCGGTCTTCAGCTCCAGGCCGACGACGAAGAAGAAGAGGGCGAGCAGCCCGTCGGAGGCCCACGAGTGCAGCGCGAGGTCGAGGTGCAGCGACTCCGGGCCCACGACGTAGGACGACAGCGCCTCGTAGGAGGCGCGCCAGGGAGAGTTCGCCCACACCAGCGCGACGGCCGCGCCGAGGATGAGGACCAGACCGGCGAACCGTTCGTCCTGGAGCCGGTGCCGGTACCGGCCCAGCGGGCCGACACGTGCGCCGTGGTGGTGCGTCCCGCGGACGGTCCTCGGCTGTGCGCTCACGGTGCTCCCTACGACGGCGGAGAGGGGTCCGCCGTCGTGCCGGCGCCGGACGCTCGCCGCCCAGAATAGTTGCGTCCACGGGAAGGGCCGCACCGTTGCCGGAGGTTGCCGCCGGCGCGGCCCTGCATGTGTGGTCGCGTGCCTGACCGGCCCGACGCGTCCGTGCCCACGCTCGTGCGGCAGGATGGGGCCGCCGGAGCCCGTCAGGCCCGGCCGCGCCCCCATAGCCCAACTGGCAGAGGCAGCCGGCTTAAACCCGGCGCAGTACGGGTTCGAATCCCGTTGGGGGCACGCCGGCAGCCGGCGGTGGCCGTCCAGGCGGCGCCGGCAGTGCCGGGACGTCGGTCCCGCCATCGCCGCGTCACCGTCTGGTAGGCCCCGTGTCCGGTATCACGGGGTCGAATAGTCCCTCTCGCGTGGAGTGTCCAGTCCGGCGCTCCTACCATGAACGCATGGCCTCCTTCGCGCGTTCCCTCGCCGTCACCGCCACTGCCGCCGCCGTCGCGGGTGCCGGCGCCGTCGCCGCCCGGACCGCCGGCCGGCGCGCCGAGGAGCTGCGCCCGGTCCAGGGCCGGACCCCGCGCATCCTCATCGCCGGCGGCGGGTACATCGGCCTCTACACCGCCTTTACCCTGCGCAAGAAGCTCGGCCGTGCGGACGCCGAGATCGCCGTCGTCGACCCGCGTCCCTACATGACCTACCAGCCCTTCCTCCCGGAGGCGGCGGCGGGCTCCATCGAGCCGCGCCACGTCGTGACGTCGCTGCGCCGCGAGCTCAGGGGCACCACCGTCCTGACAGGGAACATCACCTCGATCCGCCACGCGGAGCGCAAGGCCGTCATCGCGCCCGTCAACGGCGACGAGCCGTACGAGGTCACCTACGACCACCTCGTGGTCGGGCTCGGCTCGGTCGCGCGCACGCTGCCCATCCCCGGGCTCGCGGAGAACGCCATCGGCTTCAAGCACATCGAGGAGGCCACGGCGCTGCGCAACCAGGTCCTCAACACCATGGCCCTGGCCGACTCCACGTGGGACCCAGACAAGCGGCGCCGGATGCTCACGTTCGTCTTCGTCGGTGGCGGCTTCGCCGGCATCGAGGCCATCGGCGAGGTCGAGGACATGGCGCGCGCGGCCACGAAGGAGTACTCCTCCCTCGAGCCGGAGGACCTGCGCTTCGTCATCGTCGAGGGGGCGGGGCGGATCCTGCCCGAGCTCGGCGAGGAGCTCGGCGGGTACGCCCTGGAGCAGCTGCGCGACCGCGGCGTGGAGATCCACCTCAACACGTTCCTGCAGTCGTGCGTCGACGGGAAGGTCGAGCTCTCCACGGGCGAGTCGTTCGAGGCGGACACCATCGTGTGGACCGCCGGGGTCAAGGCGAACCCGGTCCTGGCCCGCACCGACCTGCCGCTGGACGAGCGCGGCCGGGTCCGCACCCTCGCCACCCTCCAGGTCGCCGACGCCGAGGGCGACGTCGTGCCCGACGCGTGGGCGGCCGGTGACTGCGCCGCCGTGCCCGACCTGACCCAGGACCCCGGGGCCACGACCGCCCCCACCGCCCAGCACGCCGTCCGCCAGGGCAAGCAGCTCGGCAAGAACCTCGCGCTCGTCCTGCGCGGCGAGGCACCCGAGGAGTACCGCCACGAGAACATCGGCACCGTGGCGTCGCTCGGGCTGTACAAGGGCGTCGCCCAGCTCAAGGGCTACAAGTTCCGCGGGCCGCTCGCGTGGTTCATGCACCGCAGCTACCACGTGCTCGCGATGCCCTCGTTCGAGCGCAAGGTCCGCATCCTCGCCGACTGGACCGAGGCGCTGTTCTTCCGTCGCGAGCTCGTCTCCCTCGGTGCGATGCACGACCCCCGCGCGGCGTTCGAGGCCGCGGCGGCGACCGACGGCGACCCCGCGCGGGACCGGGCGGCCGCCCTGCCCGGCGGGAAGCAGCCCTCGGGCACGCAGTAGGGCGGCAGGGCTCAGCCGGGCCGGACGAGCCCCGTCTCGTAGGCGAGGACCACCGCCTGCACCCGGTCACGCAGGTCCAGCTTGGCCAGCAGGTTGCCCACGTGGGTCTTCACCGTCGTCTCCGAGACGAAGAGCCGGCCCGCGATCTCGGCGTTGGACAGGCCCTCGGCCACGAGGGTGAGGACCTCGAGCTCGCGGGCGGTGAGCCCGCCCAGGCGGGGGTCCTGGCCCGGTGGGCCCTCGGGCGCACCGGCCGGCAGGTGGGAGCCGAACATCTCCAGCATGCGCCGCGTGATGCGCGGGGAGACGACGGCGTCGCCGGCAGCGAGGGTCCGGATCGCCTGGACAAGGTCGGCGGGCCGGGTGTCCTTGAGGAGGAACCCGCTGGCGCCCGCCCGCAGCCCCGCGAAGGCGTACTCGTCGAGGTCGAAGGTCGTGAGGATGAGGACGCGGCTCTCGGGCCGGCGGGCGACGATCCGCTCGGTCGCGGCGATGCCGTCCATCCCGGGCATGCGCACGTCCATGAGGATGACGTCCGGGTGCAGGGCCTCGGCCATGGTGACGGCGGCGGCGCCGTCGGCGGCCTCGCCCACGACCGAGATCCCGTCCTCGGCCTCGAGCACCATCCGGAAGCCCATGCGTAGGAGGGACTGGTCGTCGGCCAGGAGCACGCGGACCGGTCGGTCCGACCGTCCCGGTGCCACGGGGTCCGTCTCGCTGACCGGTCGGCCCTCGTCGCTCACCCGTCGGTCGGTCACCCGTCGGTCGCTCACCCGTCGGTCGCTCACCCGTCCTCCTCGTCCCACCGCAGTGTCGCCCGCACCTGCCACCCGTGGGGCGTCGGACCGGCGTCCACGGTCCCGCCGTAGACGGCCGCGCGCTCCCGGATGCCGATGAGGCCGTGGCCGCTGCCGGCCGCGGCGGTCCCCGCACCGCCGGCGTCATTGTCCACCTCGATCACCACCGACCCTGCCGAACGCACGAGGGAGACGTCGATCCGCGGCGAGAGGCGGGCGTAGCGCAGCACGTTCGTCAGGGCCTCCTGCACGATCCGGTAGACGGCGAGCTGGAGCCCGGCCTCGTCGGGCAGCGCAGGCCCCTGCTCCGCCAGCCGCACCGGCAGGCCGGCGCTGCGGAACCGGTCGACGAGCCCCGCGACGTCGTGCTGCCCCGGCTGCGGGGCCAGGGGTGACTCGCCGACCCCGGCCGGTCCGGTGATCCCGTCCGACGGTGCGGGCAGGTCGGCCCGCAGGACCCCCACGATCCGGCGCGTGTCGGTCAGCGCCGTGCGGCCCGTCTCGGCGAGCTCCGCCAGCGCGCGGCGCGCCTGGTCGGGGCTGCGCTCCAGGCTCGCCGCGGCACCCTCGGCGAGGGTGACCATGACGGTGAGGGAGTGCGCGACGACGTCGTGCATCTCGCGCGCGATACGGGTGCGCTCGGCGGAGACGGCCAGCTGCTCGCGCTGGTCCCGCTCGAGCGCGAGCTGGCGCGCGCGGTCGGTCATCTCGAGCATGCGTCGCCGGCGGGCCCGGACCTGCAGGCCGACCACCGTGGCGACGACGAGGAGCGCGGACGACACGACGATCTCGGTGACCCAGGCCCAGGAGTCGGCGAAGGTCAGGACGCTCACCGTCACCGCGACGATCGCGCCGGCCATGGTTACCCACGCGGTCCGCGCGGTGCGGTAGACCGCGACGGCGTAGAGCAGCAGGGCCATGGTGCCGGCGTCGTACGCGGTGACGTTGAGGCCGAGCCGGAGGGTGGCGTCCTCGAATCCCGGCTCGAGGCCGTTGCGCTCGAGGCCGGCCACGAGGTACCGGTGGAGCGGGACCGCGACGGCGACCACCGCGACCCCCAGGACGGCCGCGTGCCGGCGCAGGAGGACGAAGGCGGTGAAGACGGCGGTGAGCGCGAGCTCGCCGCGGGGACGGGGGGCGTCGAGCAGCTCCGCCTGGACCAGCCAGTCGCCCACCCCCAGGGCGAGGTAGGCGGCGGCCAGCAGGCCGTCCACCCACCACGGGTGCGCGCGCATGAGCCGGGAGACCGGCCCTGGGCGCAGCCACGCCTCACCCGTGCCGTCGGGAGTGGCCGGCGCGTCCGCCCCTGCGGGCGCACCCGGGCCGTGCACCGCACGGCCCGGGTGGACGGTCATGCTCAGGCGTCCCGGCGGCGCAGCGCCACGGCGCCCGCGGTGAGCGCCACCACGCTGTAGGCCGCCACGACGGCGGCGCCCTGCCCGGCGGTGAGGCCGCCGGCCATCGAGTACTCCGGGTTGACCGCGAGGAACGCGGTGGCGGCCGGGAGGGGCAGGTACGTCATGACGTCCTGCACCCAGTCGAGGTTGACGAACTGCAGCGCGATCGGCAGGAGCAGCAGGAGCCCCAGCACGCCGGTGATGGTGCCGGCCGAGTGCCGCAGCACCGTGCCGAGCCCCAGGGCGAGAAGAGCCACCATGACCAGGAAGTACACCATGCCGCCGAAGACCTGCCACGTCTGTGCGTCCGCGAGGTCCGGGACGAGGTCGTGGCGCGAGAGCACCGGCGTCGTGACGAGGTAGGCCAGGGCCAGCGAGACCGCCGAGACGGCGACCGTCACTCCGGTCAGCGCGATCGCCTTGGCGGCGAGGACCGGCAGCCGGGTGGGGACCGCGGACAGGGTCGAGCGGATCATGCCGGTGGCGTACTCGCCGGTGACGAGCAGGGCGCCGAGGACACCGATCGTCACCATGCCGAACTGGTACCCGGCGCTGACGATCTCGGCGCCGTGCATGCTGAACTCCTCCAGGCCCGCCATCTCGGGCTGGTCGATGAGGAGCTGCACGGACGTCGCCTGGAGGAGCGCGAAGAGGACCATGACGGCGACGGTGGTGCCCAGGGTCCACCACGTCGAGCGCAGCGAGAACATCTTGATCCACTCCCCGCGCAGGACCCCGGTGAAGCGGAGGTCGGCGGCGACGGCGGAACGGTGGGTGCTGGTCGCGGGGGTTTCGGTGGTGACGGTGCTCATCGGTTCTCGCCCTCCTGGGCGGTGGGGTGGAAGGAGTCGGAGCGGTACTCGACGGCGTCCTGCGTCAAGGTCATGTAGGCCTCCTCGAGGCTGGCCCGGCGGGGGCTCAGCTCGTGCAGGGCGATGCCCGCGGCGGCGGCCGCGTCGCCGATCTGCTCGGCGGCGAGGCCGTGGACCCGCAGGACCCCGGCCTCGTCGGAGGTGACCCGGCCGCCGACGCCGGTGACGAGGTCGGCCAGCTCGCCGGCGCGGGGGGAGCGGACCAGCACGGTGGTGTCCTGGACGGAGTCGACGACGTCCTGCACCGGCCCGGCGGTGATGATGCGACCGCGGCCGATGACGAGGAGGTGGTCGGCCGTCTGGGCCATCTCGCTCATGAGGTGGGAGGAGATGAAGACGGTGCGGCCCTCGCTCGCCAGGTAGCGCACGAGGTTGCGCACCCACATGACCCCCTCGGGGTCGAGCCCGTTGACGGGCTCGTCGAGGATGAGGGTCTGCGGGTCGCCGAGCATGGCCGACGCGATGCCCAGCCGCTGGCCCATGCCCAGGGAGAAGCCACCCACCCGCTTGCCGGCGACGGCGGACAGCCCGGTCATCTCGATGACCTCGTCCACCCGGCTGCCGGCGATGCCGTGGGTGGCGGCCATGGTGCGCAGGTGCGAGCGGGCGGTGCGCCCGGGGTGCACGGCCTTGGCGTCGAGGAGGATGCCGACCTCGCGCAGGGGTGAGCGGTGCTCGGCGTAGGGTCGCCCGTTGACGGTGACGGTGCCCGCCGTCGGCCGGTCGAGGCCGACGATCATCCGCATCGTCGTCGACTTCCCGGCACCGTTGGGGCCGAGGAAGCCGGTGACGGTGCCCGGGGGGATCGTGAAGCTGATGCCGTCGACGGCGGTGGTGCTGCCGTAACGCTTGGTGAGGCCGCGTGCCTCGATCATGGTGAACCTCTCGATGGTGCCTGCGTGCGGCTGGGGACGTCCTCGACGCTACGGGCGGACGGGACTGGGGGGATCGGCGCCCAGGCCGAGCCGCGAGCTGTCCCGGCTCCACCGTCCGGCCGAGGGCCTCATCCCCGGGGATGAGATCCGACGTCCGGGTGGAACACCCGCCGGCTCCGCCGCGTTGGACATGGCAGCGACCCTTCCCGGGACCGCCCGACCGGGCACCCCTAGGATGGGCGACAGGCCAGCGACATCGGCCCGGCACCACACGATGGCCGGACGCCGCGACCAGGAGGCACCACGTGACCAACCCCGTCTTCCAGAACAGCCCGTACTTCGGGGAGAACCGCAAGGGCGGACGTACCCCGGCGGGCTACCCGACCTACCCCGGCTACACGCCGGGCTCGGGCACCACCTACGCCCAGCCGCAGCAGGGCTACGGCCAGCCCCAGCAGGGCTACGGCCGGCCCGGCGGCGTCGAGGACCTCGAGCGCGCCTACGGCGGTCCGGCGGCCGCGCCCGCGGACACCGGGCGGATGACCTACGACGACGTCATCGTCAAGACCGGCCTGGTCCTGGGCGTCATCGTCGTGGCCGCCGCCTTCAACTGGGTCGTCATGGGGGCCAACCCGCTGCTGACCTTCGGCGGTGCGATCGTCGGCCTCGTGCTCGGCCTGGTCAACGCCTTCAAGAAGGAGCCGTCCAAGGCCCTGATCCTGGCCTACGCCGCGGCCGAGGGCCTCTTCCTCGGTGGCATCTCCGCCGTCTTCGGCGCGATGTACGAGGGCATCGTCCTCCAGGCGGTGCTCGGCACCACCGCGACGTTCGTCGCCGCCCTGTTCCTCTACAAGTCCGGCACGGTGCGCGTCACGCCCAAGCTGACCCGCTTCTTCCTCATCGCCCTCGTGGGCTACGCGCTGTTCTCGCTCGTCAACGTCGTCCTCATGCTCACCGGCGTGTCGGACGACGCGTGGGGCCTGCGCACCGGCGTGGAGATCATGGGCATCCCGCTGGGCGTCTTCCTCGGCATCTTCGCCGTGGGCCTCGCCGCGCTGAGCCTCATCATGGACTTCGACGCCATCAAGCGCGGCGTCGACGCCGGCGTCCCGGCCCGCTTCGCCTGGTCCGCCGCCTTCGGGCTCGCGGTGACGCTGGTGTGGCTCTACATCGAGTTCCTCCGGCTCCTGGCCATCCTGCGCGGCAGCGACTGACCCCGCAGCCCTGACCCGACGGCGGCCGTCCTCCCCCCAGGGACGGCCGCCGTCGTCGTTGTTTGGGAGACTGGTCGGGTGAGCACCTCCTCGGACCTGCCCGACGTCACCGGCGCGACCCTGGCGGCACAGCTGCCTCCCGGGTGGACCGCGGGCGGCCCCCCGCTCCCCGCCGACGTCCCGTCCGTCGCGGACCTTCTGCGCGCGCACCAGCGGGCCGCCCGCGGCGTCGCGTCGGTGGACGAGCAGTCGCTGACGGCCGAGCTCGTGGGGGAGGGGTCGTGGACCCGCACCCACCTGCTGGTCCTCGACGCCGCCGGTGGCGTCCGTGCCTGGGCGAGCGTGCACGACCGCGCCGCGGGTCGTGCGGTCGTCGCGGTGACGGTGCACCCCGAGGCGGACGGCGCCGGCGCGCTCGCCGCCGCCCTCCTCTCGTGGGCCGAGCGGGCCGCCGTCGTCGCCGCGTCCCACCGGGGCCTGGCCGAGACCCAGCTCGACGCCGGGGCGTACGCCGACGACGAGCGACAGCGCCGGTGGCTCGCCGACGCCGGGTACCGCCACGTGCGCACGTGGCTCCAGATGAGCAGGCCGGTCGACGCGGCCGACGCCGAGGGCCTGCCCGGCGCGGTGCGCCCCGGTGTCCGGGTGCGGGCGGTGGGCAAGCACGAGGACGGCATGCCGGTCGCCGACGACCTGCGCACCGTCCACCGCATCCTCGAGGAGTCCTTCGAGGACCACTTCAACTCCTACCGCGAGTCGTTCCCGGAGTTCGTCCAGCGGCTCCGCCAGGACCCGGGGCACCGGTGGGACCACTGGTGGATCGCGAGCGTCGAGATCGACGGCGAGGAGGTGCCCGCCGGCGCGCTCGTCGGGTCCGTCACCGGGGACGCCGCGGGCAGCTACGTCGACTACATCGGCGTGCACCGCCGGGCCCGCGGGCGCGGCGTGGCCAAGGCGCTGCTCAGCACGGTCGTGGCCGACGCCGCGAGTCGCGGGCGCAACAGGGTGGGGCTCGAGGTCGACGCCGACTCGCCCACCGGGGCCGACGGCCTCTACGCCTCCCTCGGCTGGGAGACGGCGTACCGGACGGAGTCGTGGCACCGTGACGTCCCGGTGCTGCCCGCCTGAGGGCCGGGGCACCTGAGGGTCAGGGCACCTGAGGGCCAGGGCATCAGATGGCCAGCGCGGGGACGACGGCGCCCGGTCGGGGGACGCCGACGGCGCCCGGTCGGGTGACCGGACGCCGTCGTGCTCGTGCGGAGCGGGGCTACTCGACGCCGAGGATATCGACGACGAAGACGAGGGTGTCGCCGCCCTTGATGCCGGCCTGCGGCACGCCGGCCGGGCCGTAGCCGTCCTCCGGCGGGATCGAGAGCAGCAGGCGCGAGCCGATCTGGCGGCCCACCAGCCCGTCGTCCCAGCCGCCGATGACGACGCCCATCCCGATGGGGAAGGAGATGGAGCTGCCCCGGTCGTAGGAGTTGTCGAAGACGTGGCCGCCCCAGGTCTGGCCGAGGTAGTTCACGACGATGGTCTGGCCCGCCTCCACGGCGGCGCCGTCGCCCTGCTCGAGCACCTTGACCTGCAGACCCTCCGGGGCCCCGGTCGGGGGGAAGGTCAGCTCGGGCTTGTCGCCGAAGCCGCCGGTGGCGGTGGGGAGCTCGTTGCTCATGGCGTCCTCTCTCGTCCGGTCGGTCACCCGGGGAGCCGGGGCCGCGGTCCACAGTACGGCGCCGCGCCGGGCCCCCGCGCGGCGGGGCGGTCACGTGCGGGGCGCAGCGTCAGAGGTCTGGCTGCCATCACACCTCGGCGCGCGTGCCGTCCGGCTGCGCGCCGGGCCGTGCGACGTCGACCTGGGCCGGAACCTGATCCTGCCGGACCAGGCCCACCGGGCACGTCATGCCGTTGGGCCCGTGGTTGCAGTACCCGCCCGGGTTCTTGTGGAGGTACTGCTGGTGGTAGTCCTCGGCGTAGTAGAACGGTCCGGCGCCGGGCACGACCGCGCCGTCCGCCGCCGTGTCCGCGAACGGCCGCAGCTCAGTGGCGATGGCGCCGTGCCCGTGCGCGGTGAGCACGTCCTGGAACGCGTCGCGGGTGGCGCGGGCCGCAGCCTCCTGGCCGGGGGTGGTCCAGTAGATGCCGGAGCGGTACTGCGTCCCGACGTCGTTGCCCTGGCGGTTCGCGGTGGTCGGGTCGTGGTTCTCCCAGAACGCCTTGAGCAGGAGCTCGGGGTCCGTGCGTGCCGGGTCGTAGACGACCTGCACCGCCTCGGTGTGCCCCGTCCGCGACGAGCAGACCTCCTCGTAGGTGGGGTGCGGGGTGTACCCGCCGAGATAACCGGCGGCGGTGGAGATCACGCCCTCCTGACGCCAGAAGATCCGCTCGGCGCCCCAGAAGCAGCCCATGGCCACGTAGAGGACCTCGGCGCCCTCGGGCCACGGACCCTGCAGCGGCGTGCCGAGCACCTCGTGGGTGGTGGGCACCCGGAACGGGTACCCGGTGCGGCCCGGCAGCGCCTCGTGCGGGGTCACCATCTCGGTCTTGCGTCCGAACATCGGTCCTCCTGTGTTGGTCTCGCACGGTTCAACGCCGTGCGCCCCCCGCCGTGTTCCGTCCGGTTCGTCCCGGCGCGGCGTGAGGGGCCCGTCCGGACGCGGCGCGCCCGGCCCGTACGCTAGCGGCACGATCGGCCGCAGCGAGCGAGGAGACCATGCCGGACCTGAGCACCTGGCGCACGCGCCTGAGCCCGTCGCGGCCGGACCGGCCGGTCGGTCGCCGTCCGGGCGGTGTCACCACCGGACGTGCGGTGGCGACGTCCTCGGCAGCCTCCGACCCCTCCGGCGTGGTGCCGTTCGGTCTGCGGGCCTCGGCGGCGTGGGCGTGGCGGTTCATCGTCGTCGCGGCGGCGCTGGCGATCCTCGGCTATCTCGTCATCACCTTCCAGACGATCGTCGTGGCGTTCCTCCTCGCCATCATCATCGCGGTGCTGCTCGACCCCCTGGCGGCCTGGCTGCGCCGGGTGCTGCGGTTCCCGCGTGCGCTCGCCTCGCTCACGGCGATCGTCGGGACGCTCGCCGCGGTCATCGCCCTGCTCGTCCTCGCCGGCCGGTCCATCGTCGACGGGTTCGGGGCACTGACTGAGCAGGCCGTGGCGGGCTTCGACCAGCTCCTCGCCTGGCTCTCCGACGGGCCGCTGGGCATCGACGAGGCCCAGATCGACCAGGTCCTCGAGCAGGTCACCGGTCAGGTGCGCGACAACTCCGACGTCCTCATCAACGGGGTGGTCAACGCCACCGGCTCGCTCACGTCGGTCCTCACCGGTGCGGTCATCGCCATCTTCTGCCTGTTCTTCTTCCTCAAGGAGGGCCGGCGCATCTGGCAGTGGTTCGTCCGGCTCGCGCCGCGGCCGGCGCGGGAGCGGATCAACGAGTCCGGGATCCGGGCCTGGATAACCGTGGGCGGCTACGCCCGCACCCAGATCCTCGTGGCCTTCGTCGACGCCGTCGGCATCGCCGCCGGGGCGCTCATCCTCGGCGTCCCGCTCGCCCTGCCGATCGGTGTGCTGGTCTTCCTCGGTGCGTTCATCCCCATCGTCGGCGCCTTCCTCACCGGGGCCGTCGCCGTCCTCGTCGCCCTCGTGGACCAGGGCCCGGTGACCGGCCTCATCATGTTCGCCATCGTCCTGCTCGTCCAGCAGATCGAGGGCAACCTCCTCCAGCCGTGGCTCCAGGGCAACGCGCTCTCGCTGCACCCCATCGCCATCCTCCTGGCGGTCACCGCCGGCACCGGCGTCGCCGGCATCCTCGGCGCCCTCCTCGCGGTGCCGGTCGCGGCCGTGCTCAACACCGTGCTGCTCTACCTCAACGGCCACGACAAGTACCCCGAGATCGCCGACGACCTCAACCGGCCCGGTGGCCCGCCCGGCGCGGTCACCGAGGCCATCGAGGCCTCGTACCCCGAG
This sequence comes from Georgenia sp. M64, assembly GCF_038049925.1. Lineage (NCBI taxonomy): Bacteria > Bacillati > Actinomycetota > Actinomycetes > Allobogoriellales > Allobogoriellaceae > Georgenia > Georgenia sp. M64. The sequence goes on along the minus strand of NZ_CP145809.1, from coordinate 3,259,568 downwards.
GTCGACCTCCAGGTCGCCGAGGACGGCTCGGTCGTCGACGACGAGGGCCGCCCGGCGACGGTCACCCCTGCCACCGCCACGGCCGGGGGCGGCGGGCGCCCCACGGCCCACGACCGCACCCACGACGACCGCGCCGCCCACGACCGACCCCACGACGACCACCCCCGCGACCGACGGGACCGGCCCGGCACCGACGCCGGCCTGGACGGGCCGGGACGATGAGCGCCTTCGACCTGGAGACCTTCCGCGAGGCGGCGCGGACCGTCGCCGCCGTCGCCCGGGTGACCCCGGTGGAGGAGTCGACCACCCTGGCCCGCCTCGTCGGGACGCCGGTCTGGCTCAAGGCCGAGAACCTCCAGCGCACCGGCTCGTTCAAGGTCCGCGGCGCCTACGTGCGCATGTCCCGGCTGACCGCCGAGGAGAAGGCCCGCGGCGTCGTGGCGGCGTCCGCAGGCAACCACGCCCAGGGCGTGGCGCTGGCCGCGCGGGAGCTGGGGATCTCCGCGCGGATCTTCATGCCGGTCGACGCCGCCCTGCCCAAGGTCGCCGCGACCCGTCAGTACGGCGCCGAGGTGGTGCTCACCGGCGCCGACCTCACCGAGTGCCTCGCCGCCGCGACGGCGGACGACTCCGGCCGGGTGCTCATCCACCCCTACGACCACCCCGACATCGTCGCCGGTCAGGGCACGATCGGGCTGGAGATCCTCGAGCAGGTGCCCGGGGTGCGCACGATCCTCGTCCCGACCGGGGGAGGGGGGCTGCTCGCGGGCGTCGCGGCCGCCGTCCACGCCGTGGACCCGACCGTGGCCGTGGTCGGCGTTCAGGCGGCGGCGGCCGCGGCCTACCCCGCGTCGCTGGCCCAGGGGCACCCCGTGCTGCGCCGCGAGCTGCACACGATGGCCGACGGCATCGCGGTCGGGATGCCCGGCGAGGTGCCGTTCCGGCTCATCGCCGAGCATGTGGCCTCGGTCCGGACGGTCTCCGAGGAGGAGCTCTCCCGCGCCGTCCTGCACGTGGTGGAGCGCGCGAAGCTCGTGGTCGAGCCCTCGGGCGCGGCGGGCGTGGCCGCGCTGCTGGCCGAGCCGGACGCCTTCGCCGGTCCCGTCGTCGTCGTCCTCTCCGGGGGTAACGTCGACCCGCTGGTGCTGCTGCGGATCATCCGGCACGGCATGTCCGCCGCCGGGCGGTACCTGCAGATGCGCGTGCTGCTCAAGGACACCCCCGGCAACCTCGCGCGGCTGCTCCAGCGCCTGGCCGAGAGCGGTGGGAACGTCGTGAACATCGAGCACGCGCGCACCGCGGCCGGCCTCGCCGTCGACGAGGTGGAGATCACCGTCGAGCTGGAGACCAAGGGGCCGGAGCACTGCGAGTCGGTGCTCGAGGAGCTCCGGGGTCACGGGTACACGATCCTGCGCCACTGACGGTCGCGGCCTCGGACGGTCAGTGGCCTCGGACGGCCGCGGCGCCGTCGCGCGGTCCGACAGGGTGCTGAGCCACCGGCGTGCGACGTCCGTCGTCACGCCACGGACGACGGACGGGCCGTCTCCCCGCGGGGAGACGGCCCGTCCGGGCGGTGCCTGTCAGCCCTGGAAGGGCTTGACCGAGGTGACCTCGACGGTGATGGTCGAGCCGTTCGGCGCGTCGTAGGAGGCGGTGTCGCCCTCCTTCTTCCCCACCAGCGCGCTGCCGAGGGGGGATGACTCGGAGTAGACCTCGATGTCCAGGTCCGGCGCGCCCTCGCGCGAGCCCAGGAGGAAGGTGCGCTCCTTGCCGGCCACCTTGGCGGTGACGACCATGCCGGACTCGATGATGCCGTCGTCCGGCGGTGCCTCGCCCACGTGCGCGTTGCGCAGGAGCTCGGTGAGCTGGTTGATGCGTGCCTCCTGCTTGGCCTGCTCCTCGCGGGCGGCGTGGTAGCCGCCGTTCTCCTTGAGGTCACCCTCCTGACGGGCCGCGTCGATCTTCTCGGCGATCTCGGCCCGGCCGGCGCCCGTGAGGTGCTCGAGCTCTGCCTTGAGCCGGTTGTACGCCTCCTGGGTGAGCCAGGTGGTGCTCGTCTGCGTCACGGCTCCTCCTCCACATAAGTTCGTGCCCCGGTCCGCGCACCCGCGCGGCCGAGGCAAAGGGAACCATCGCCCCGTGCATCCGCACTCGCGTGCCGCGTCCGGGGCGGCGTGTAAAGCGACGAGTATACCAAGGGCAACGAAGGAGTCAGCCCCGGTCCACGACGCGGCAGCTCTCGACGCTGCCGGTGGTGGCCAGCTCGGTGGTGGTCACGACCGCCTCGTGGGACGTCCGCTCGGCGGTGACCGGACCGACCGTGACCTGCCGGAACCCGACCTGGGTGAAGGACTCGTTGAGGGCGACGAGCGTGCACGTGGCGGTGGTGCCCGGCGCGGTGAGGAGGGAGAACCGGACGGTGGTGCTGGAGGCGTCCTCGACCGTGAAGCCGAGGTTCTCCACCTCGACCGACGGCTCGCGCAGCGACGCCGCCTGGAGCGCGACCGCGGCGGCCAGCAGCAGGGCCGCAGCCACGACGGCGGCCACGAGGCGACGTCGGCGCGTCGCCGCCGACGGGCCCCGGCCGTACCGCGCGGCCACGACGTCGTCGTCCACGGGCCCGCGGACCGGTGGGCCGGCGTCGTGCTGGGGGCTGGCGGACATGGTGGCCTTCCTTCGGTGCGGCTGCCGGGACCTGCGTCGCCAAACCCGGCGGTGATGCGAGACCATTGTCCCGCAGACCAGGCCGCCGTCCGGCCACCGCCCACCCCAGCAGAGGAACCTCGCCGTGCCCGACCAGTCCCTCCGGCTCATGGCCGTCCACGCCCATCCCGACGACGAGTCGAGCAAGGGCGCGGCCACCATGGCGAAGTACACCTCCGAGGGGCACCGCGTCCGTGTCGTGACCTGCACCGGCGGCGAGCGCGGGGACATCCTCAACCCCCGCCTCGAGGGTGACGCCGAGATCCTGCGCGACCTGCCGGGCTACCGCCGGCGCGAGATGGCCGAGGCGGCCAGGGCCCTGGGCATCGAGCACGTCTGGCTCGGGTTCGTCGACTCGGGCCTGCCCGAGGGCGACCCGCTGCCGCCGCTGCCCGAGGGCTGCTTCGCGCTGGAGCCGCTGGAGGTGCCGGTGGGCGCCCTGGTGCGGCAGATCCGCGAGTTCCAGCCGCACGTCATGACCTGCTACGACGAGAACGGCGGCTACCCCCACCCGGACCACATCATGGCCCACAAGGTGGCGGTGGCCGCGTACGAGGCGGCGGCCGACCCCGACGCCTACCCCGAGGCCGGTCCGGCCTGGGCGGTGCAGAAGCTGTACTACGACATCTCGTTCTCGCTCGCGCGGATCGAGGCCGTGCACACCGCGATGCAGGAGCGCGGGCTCAGCTCGCCCTTCGAGGAGTGGTTCGAGCGCCGCCGCGACCGTCCCCGGCGGCCGGCGACGGCGCGGGTCCGCTGCGCCGAGCACTTCCCCGCCCGGGACGCGGCGCTGCGCGCGCACGCCACCCAGATCGACCCCGACGGGTTCTTCTTCCAGGTGCCGCGCGACATCGAGGCCGAGATCTGGCCGTTCGAGGAGTTCGAGCTCGCCCGGTCCCGCGTCGAGGTGTCCGAGCCCCTCGAGGACGACCTGTTCGCCGGTGTGCACCCGGACGGTGTCGAGGTCCCGGTCCGGCGTGGGACGGTGGAGTCGTGATCGTCCTGACCGCCACTCCCTCCCCGACGCCGGTGGAGATGGAGGCGTGGGTCGTCAGCCCCGGCCTCGAGGGGTTCTTCTGGGGTTTCTTCCTCCTCGCGGCGGCGGCGATCCCGCTCTTCTGGTCCATGACCCGCCACATGCGCCGCGTCGACCGCAACGCGCGGCTCCGTGACGAGGCCGAGGCGGCCGCCGCCGCCGCGGACGACACAGCCCGGGGCCCCGCCGCGGACCGCGCGGCGACGGTCGCCGACGACCGCTCGGCGAGGGTCGCCGACGACCGCTCGGCGAGCGCTGCCGAGGACGACGCGGCGGCGGGTCGCTAGACCGGCCGTCAGTCCCGGTCGTCGCCGGGGAGGTCGTCCAGCGAGCCCGCCTCCGCGAGCGCCTCGCGGTAGGACTCCTCGCCGTCCTCGTGCTTGGCGCGAGCCTGCTCGCCGGCCTGCTCCGCGGCGGCCAGGACCTGCGGCTGCATGGTGGCGGCCAGCCGGGCCCGTTCGGTGTCGACGTCGAAGTCGGCCTTCGGCCACGTGAGGTCGAGGTCGATGAGTGCCTGGGTGAGCAGCTCGGTGACCACCAGGCGCGAGTACCACTTCTTGTCCGCGGGCACGACGTACCAGGGCGCGACGTCGGTGCTCGTCCGGGCGAGGACGTCGGCGTAGGCGGCCTGGTAGTCGTACCAGCGCTGCCGGGTGTCGACGTCGGAGGGGTTGTACTTCCAGTGCTTGTCCGGGCGGTCGAGCCGCTCCATGAGCCGCATCCCCTGCTCCTCCGCCGAGACCATGAGGGCGACCTTGACCACCGTCGTGCCGGACTCCACCACCTCCTGCTCGAAGCGGTTGATCTCCTCGAACCGGGGCTCCCAGACCTCACGCTCGACGAGACCCTCCACCCGGACGACGAGCACGTCCTCGTAGTGGGACCGGTCGAAGACGCCGATCTGGCCCGGGCGCGGGAGCGCGTTGCGGATGCGCCACAGGTAGTGGTGCTCGCGCTCCTCCTCGGTCGGGACGCCGAAGGAGCGCAGTGCGACGCCCTGGGGGTCGACCATGCCGAGGACGTGCCGGACGATGCCGCCCTTGCCGGCGGTGTCCAGGCCCTGGATCACGAGCAGGACGGACCGGTCCCCACCGGTGCGGCCGTGGGCGAAGAGACGCTCCTGGAGCTCGGAGAGGAGCTCGCCGCGCCGGAGCATGAGCTCCTTGGCGTCGTCCTTGTCGCCAGACCATCCGGGCGTCCCGGCGCGGTCGACCGACGCGAGGTTGAACTCCGGGCCCGGGCGCAGCAGTCGCCGCGGGTCGGCGGTCCACAGGGTCTCGGCGTCGTCGGCCATGACGGTTCCTCCTCGGTCCGGGTGGCACCGAGCGTAGGACCGTCGCCGCAGGTCCGCGCGCCGAGGAAGGCGCTGCACGAACCCGGAACCGGCGGATCGCCGGTGTGGCGGCCGGTCGGTCAGGCCTGCCCGACGCCCGGTGGGTCAGGCCTGCCCGACCGCCAGGGCGACGGCGACGACGTGGCAGCCCCAGCCCAGGACCGTGCCGACGTGGAAGATCTCGTGGAAGCCGAACCACCGGGGTGAGGGGTTGGGCCGCTTGAGGGCGTAGACCAGCGCTCCGACGGTGTACGCCAGCCCGCCGACGGCGACGAACGCGACGACGGCCGGCCCGCCACCGGCCCAGAAGGCGGGCATGAACCACACCGCCACCCACCCGAGCGCCATGTAGATCGGCACGTAGACCCACCGCGGGGCCGAGAGCCAGACGACCCGGGCGAGAATGCCCAGGACGGCCCCACCCCACACCACCGTGAGCAGCATCGTGGCGGTGGAGCGCTCCAGCAGCAGGACGGCGAGCGGGGTGTAGGTGCCCGCGATGAGCAGGAAGATGTTCGAGTGGTCCATCCGGCGCAGCGTGGCCGCGGCGCGGGGCGACCACGTGCCGCGGTGGTAGACCGCCGACGTGCCGAACAGCACGACCCCGGCGAGGGCGAAGACGCCGACCGCGACCCGGCCGGCCCCCGCGGGGGTCAGCAGGACCAGGACGACACCCGTGACCAGCGCGAGGGGAGCGGTCACGGCGTGCAGCCAGCCGCGCAGCCTCGGCTTGATCGCGTCGGCGACGCCGGACGTGCGGTCCGTGACTTCGGACATGGGACGCCTCCGGGGCAGGGGTCGGACGAGACAACCTACGGTAGCGTAGGTTTGGGCCTCGCGGTCCGTCGGGACACGTGACGGCGGTAACCTCCCAGCAGCCACCGGGGGACCTCCCCGCGGCAGGGCGGCGAAGCCGCAGGGGCGAGGAGAGTGACTGTCGGTCGATGCGCACGCCGGAGCTGCTGTACACCCTGTACGAACGGCGTCTCGTCGCCGACCTCGACCGGCAGCGCATCCCACGGCACGTCGCCGTCATCCTCGACGGCAACCGGCGCTGGGCCAAGGCGCTGGGCAGCCCGGTGGTCCACGGGCACCGGCGCGGGGCGGACAAGATCTCCGAGCTCCTCCACTGGTCGGAGGAGACCGGCGTCGAGGTCGTGACCCTGTGGATGCTCTCCACCGACAACCTCGAGCGCGACCCGGCCGAGGTCGCGGACCTGCTCGAGATCATCACCGGCACCGTGGAGAAGCTCGCGCGCACCGGTCGGTGGTGCCTGCGGGTCGTGGGCTCCCTCGACCTGCTCCCGCCGGCGTTCGCGGCCCGGCTCAGCGCCGCCCAGGCGAGCACCGACGGCCTGGACGGCATGGCGGTCAACGTCGCGATCGGCTACGGCGGCCGCCACGAGATCACCGACGCGGTGCGCTCGCTGCTGCTCGAGCGCGCCGCGGCCGGGCAGAGCATCGAGGAGATCGCCGCGGAGATCGGCGTCGACGACATCACCGAGCACCTGTACACCAAGGGCCAGCCCGACCCCGACCTCGTCATCCGCACCTCCGGCGAGCAGCGCCTCGGCGGGTTCCTGCTGTGGCAGTCCGTGCACAGCGAGTACTACTTCTGCGAGGTCTACTGGCCCGACTTCCGCCGGGTGGACTTCCTGCGGGCGCTGCGCGACTACGCCCAGCGGGAGCGGCGCCTCGGCCGCTGAAGGCCGCGCTGCGGCCGCGGCGCACGGTCTCGGCCCTCGCGCCGCGGTGGGCCACGCGGCCGAACGCCGTGTGTCGGGCGTGTGAACAACGCCACGCCCTGCGGTGTGTCGCGGCGGGCAGCGCCCGCGCCGGTCGTAGTTTCGCCCTGAAGGACGGCACACCTGCCGTTCTCCGGGAGGTCAGCCCATGCAGCAGCCAGCTGCGGACGGGAGGGGCCGCCGGTCCCTCACGGGCCGGCCCACCGCCCCCACCACCGCCGGGTCGGGCGCGCACCGCGCCCATCACCCGAGCAGCTGACACGGCGCCACGGCGCCGGAGGGAGCCCTCGTGAGCCTCAACCGCACTTCCAGCGCCCCGCAGCAGGTCACCGCCCGGACCGGCACCGCTCCTGACGCCCCGGCCGAGTCCGGTCCCGACGTCGCGGCCGAGCTGGGCGTGGCCGAGCCGACCGGCACCGCGCTGCGCACCTACGTGCTGGACACCTCCGTGCTGCTCTCCGACCCGCGGGCCATCCTGCGCTTCGCCGAGCACGACGTCGTCGTGCCGGTGGTGGTCATCACCGAGCTCGAGGGCAAGCGTCACCACGCCGAGCTGGGCTACTTCGCCCGCTCTGCGCTGCGCCTGCTCGACGACCTGCGCATCAAGAACGGCCGGCTCGACCACCCCGTCGCCGTCGGTGACGACGGCGGCACCGTGCGGGTCGAGCTCAACCACACCAACGACCAGGTCCTGCCCTCCGGGCTGCGGCTGGGGGACAACGACACCCGCATCCTCTCCGTGGCCGCCAACCTCGCCGCGGAGGGCAACGACGTCACCGTCGTCTCCAAGGACCTGCCGATGCGGGTCAAGGCCTCCGCCGTCGGCCTCAACGCCGAGGAGTACCGCGCCCAGCAGGTGGTGGACTCCGGCTACACGGGGATGACGACGGCGGAGCTGACCGAGTCGGAGATGGCGGACCTGTGGGGGGCCGAGTCCGTCGTCATCGACGACCTCGCCACCCCCGACGGGCTCGCCGACGCCCCGGTCCACACGGGCGTGGTCCTGCACTCCCCGCGCGGCTCGGCGCTGGCGACCACCGCGGCGGGCGGGCGGCTGCACCTCGTGCGCGGGGACCGGGAGGTCTTCGGCGTGCGGGGCCGGTCGGCCGAGCAGCGGATCGCGATCGACCACCTCCTCAACCCCGACGTCGGCATCGTCTCCCTCGGCGGCCGGGCGGGGACGGGCAAGTCGGCCCTCGCGCTGTGCGCGGGCCTGGAGGCCGTCATGGAGCGCCGGGAGCACCGCAAGGTCCTCGTCTTCCGGCCGCTGTACGCCGTCGGCGGGCAGGAGCTGGGGTACCTGCCCGGGGACCAGCACGAGAAGATGAACCCCTGGGCCGAGGCGGTCTACGACACCCTCGGCGCGCTCGTCGCCCAGGAGGTCCTCGACGAGGTCATCGCCCGCGGGATGCTCGAGGTGCTGCCGCTCACCCACATCCGGGGCCGGTCGCTGCACGACGCCTTCGTCATCGTCGACGAGGCACAGTCGCTCGAGCGCAACGTCCTGCTCACCGTGCTCTCGCGCATCGGCCAGAACTCCAAGGTGGTCCTCACCCACGACGTCGCCCAGCGCGACAACCTGCGGGTGGGGAGGCACGACGGCATCGCCGCGGTGGTCGAGGCGCTCAAGGGCAAGGAGCTCTTCGCGCACGTGACGCTCACCCGGTCCGAGCGCTCGGCGGTCTCGGCGCTGGTCACCGAGCTGCTGGAGGGCGTCGAGATCTGAGCGGCGGCCGCGGGCCGGGTCCGGGCGTGCCGCCGGGGCCCGGTCCGCGGGCGTCTGGGACAGAAGGGTTACGGGGCGGCAGCCCTTGTCAGCTGAGCGCGCCCACCGACTCGACGAGCACGGTCGTGCCCTCGGTGAGGGCGTAGTCGGCCCCGACCACGGCGCAGCGGCCCTCGGCCACGGCGGCGGCGACGAGCGCGGACCGCTCGTGCAGGCGCCGGACCGTGGCGCGCACGTGCCGGCGGCGCAGCTCCTCCTGCCCGGGCAGCTCTCCGCCGCCGGACGGGCCGGCGAGCGGCGCGCCGGGGTCGGTGACGAGCGAGGGCACGAGGCGGTCGACGACCTCGCCGACGAAACCCGGTGCCGACGCACCGCTCACCAGGGCGTCGGTGGCGGCGCGCACCGCGCCGCAGCCCTCGTGTCCCAGGACCACGACGAGGGGGGCGCCGAGGACCGCCACGCCGTACTCCACCGAGCCGATGACGGCCGGGTCCAGGACGTGCCCGGCGGTCCGGACGACGAAGAGGTCACCCAGGCCCTGGTCGAAGACGAGCTCGGCCGGCACGCGGGAGTCCGAGCAGCCCAGGACCACCGCGAAGGGGTGCTGGCCACCGGCCAGCTCGGCACGGCGGGCCGCGCCCCGCGAGGGGTGCTCCATGGCGTCGGCAGCGAAGCGCGCGTTGCCGGCGCGCAGCCGCGCCCAGGCCTGGGCGGGGGAGAGAGGGGGCTCTGCGGTGCTCATGAGGTCCGTCCTGTGGCGGCGTGGTGGGGCGTGGGCGCTGGGACCGGGCTCAGCGTGCGGTGAGCTCCGCCCTGGTGGGCGGGTTCGCCCCGGCCCGGGAGACGGTGATCGCGGCGATCGTCGCCGCCTCCCGCAGCACCCGGGTGACGGTGTCGGGGTCGATCGCCCGCAGGGCCTCGCGGCGGTGCGCGCCGAGGAGGCCGGCCCCCCACAGCCCGTCGAGGATGCCGGCCATGTAGGAGTCGCCGGCGCCGACGGTGTCGACGACGTCGACCCGCTCGGCGGGCACGGTGACCTCGCCCGAGGCCGCCACCGCCCAGGCGCCCTCCCCGCCGCGGGTGACGACGACGAGCGCCGGACCCGTGGTCAGCCAGCGCCGGGCGACGTCCTCGGGCGCCTCGTCGGGGGCGAGCCAGGCGAGGTCCTCGTCGGAGACCTTGACGACGTCGGCCCCGGCGACGAGGCGCTCGACGGTCTGCCGGGCGGTGGCCGCGTCCCCCATGAGGTCGGGGCGGGCGTTGGGGTCGTAGGAGATCGTCGCCGTGCCGCGCAGGGCGTCGAGGGTGGCGGCCACGGTGCGGGCGCCCGGCTCGATCACCGCGGCGATGGAGCCGGTGTGGGCGAGCACGGGCCGGCCGAGCTCCGCGGGCGCCTCCGGCGACCAGTCGAGGTCGAACTCGTAGGTGGCCGAGCCGGACTCGTCGAGCCGGGCCCGGGCGGTGGAGGTGCGCGCCGCGCGGCTCGACCCGGCGGAGAGCCGGACGTTCTCCAGCTCCAGGTGCGAGCGCAGCGTCGCGCCGCGGTCGTCGGGGGCGAACCAGGTGACCAGCTCGACGTCGCGGCCCAGCCGGGCCAGACCGACCGCGACGTTGGCGGGCGACCCGCCCGGGTGCTCGACCGGCTCCTCGCCGGGGCGCTCGACGATGTCGACGAGGGCCTCGCCGATGACGAGGGCACCGCCGCCGTCGTGGTCGCCGGGCAGGCCGTGCTGGCCGGCGCCGTAGGCCTCGGTCGTGGGCGCCTTCGGGCCGGCGTCGAGCTCGGGGTCGTGCGCGGGGCGGAAGGGGTCGTGCTCGGCGGGCGCGCGGGGGGAGCGCTGCACGGGCTCCCCGGGGCCGGGTACGGGGCCGTCCGGCGGCGGTGTGGGGCCGACCGGGGCCGGACCGTCGGGCGTGGGCGTGGAGCCGGTGGGGGTGGTCATCGCTCGTCCTCCTCGGGGACGCCGGCGGCGGCGTCGTCCAGGGCGGCCTCACGGTCCGCCGGGGTCTCGGTGCCGGCGGCCGTCTCCTCCGGCGCCACGGCCGAGTGGGCCGAGTCCAGGCGTCGGCGGGCGCCGTCGAGCCACTCCTGACAGTGCGCGGCGAGGGCCTCGCCGCGCTCCCACAGGGCGAGGGACTCCTCGAGGGAGGCCGAGCCGGTCTCGAGGCGGCGGACCACCTCGACCAGCTCCTCCTTCGCCTGCTCGTAACTGAGTGCGGACACCTCGGGCCGGTCGTCGCTGGGGCTCACGCGGCACAGTCTGCCGCAGCCCGGGGACATCCGCAGCGTCGTCCCCGGCCGTGGACGCGCGGACCGGCGGCAAGGGGCCGCCCGCCTCGTGATGGCACGGGACGGCAGCTCTCGGGCCCGTCGCCGGATCAGTTCTTACCCGTCGCCGGCCTCGGCTCCTACCCATCGCCGGCCCCGGCTCTCACCCGTCGCGCGCCCCGGCAGTTCACCCCCGAGGAGTGACCGCGCCGTCGCGCGCGCGACCGGGCGACCCCTCGTGCGTGGCCAGGACCTCCACGTCGAGGCGGCCGCCGGCGAGGAGGGCCTCGAGCCGGTCGCCGACCGCCACCTCGTCGGCGGAGCGCACGACCCGGTCGGGCGTGAGGAGCACGGCGTACCCCCGGGCGAGCGTCGCGGCGGGGGAGAGGGCCACCAGCCGGCCGTGGAGGGCGCCGAGCTCGCCGGCTGCCCGCTCGGTGCGCCAGGTGAACGCGCGGCGGGCGGCGGCGGTGAGGCGAGCGACCTCCTCGGCGCGGCGTGTCACGAGCGTCGTCGGCTCGGCGAGGACGGGCCGCGAGCGCACCGCGTCCAGGCCGCGCTGCTCGGCCGCGACCCGCCCGGCGACCGCGGCGCGGATGCGCTGACGCGACTGCAGGACGCCGCGTCGCTGCTCCGCGACGTCGGGCACGATCCGTTTGGCCGCGTCCGTCGGGGTCGAGGCACGGTGGTCGGCGACGAGGTCCACGAGGGGAGTGTCGGTCTCGTGCCCGATCGCCGAGACGACCGGCGTGCGGCACGCGGCCACCGCCCGGACCAGCGTCTCGTTGGAGAAGGGCAGGAGATCCTCCACGGAGCCGCCGCCCCGGGCGAGGACGATGACCTCCACGGCCGGGTCGGCGTCGAGCTCGGCGAGGGCCGCGCAGACCTCGGTCACGGCCCGGGCGCCCTGGACGGCGACCTCCCGGATCTCGAAACGCAGCGCCGGCCACCTCGCGTGGGCGTTGACGACGACGTCGTGCTCGGCCTTGGACTCGCGGCCGCACACCAGCCCCACGCGGCCGGGGAGGAAGGGCAGCGGGCGCTTGCGCCCGGCGTCGAAGAGGCCCTCCGCGGCCAGGACGCGCTTGAGCTGCTCGATGCGGGCGAGGAGCTCACCGACACCGACGGGCCGGATGTCGTCGGCCTGCAGCTGCAGCGTGCCGCGCTTGGGCCAGAAGGTCGGCCGGGCGTGGACGACGACGTGGGAGCCCTCCTCCAGCGGCGCGGGCAGCGCGGCCACCACCCGGGCGTCCACCGCGACGGGCAGCGACATGTCCGCGGCGGAGTCGCGCAGCGTGAGGAACGCCAGGGACGCTCCCGGGCGGCGGTTGAGCTGGACGACCTGCCCCTCGACCCACAGCGGGGACATCCGTGCGACGTACTCGGTGATCTTCGACGACAGCAGCCGCACCGGCCAGGGGTTCTCCGGGGTCGTCTCCAGCGCCCGGGCGGCGAGGCGGCGCGGGGCGGGCGGGCTCTGGCTGCTCACGGTCCCACCCTCTCACCCGCCGCCCACGGGCAGCCCTGGGTGCGCCACGCCACCTCCACCGGCAGCCCTCGCGCGGCGGTGCATCCACCGGGCAGCCGCGGGTGCGGCCGGTGCTCGTCCCGGTCGCCCGCGACGCAGGTCACGGCCACAGGTGGGGCAGCAGGATGGCCCGCCCGGTGGGCCCCACGTACCCTGAGTGGGTGACTTCTGCGCAGACGACCCCCGCCCTGGCGACCTCCTCGCTCGCCGGCGCCTCGGCGTTCCCCGCCCCGGTGTCGTCCGAGCCGTCGCCGGAGGGCAAGCGGATCCTCCTGGCTGCGCCGCGCGGTTACTGCGCCGGCGTCGACCGCGCGGTCGACGCCGTCGAGAAGGCCCTCGAGCTCTACGGTGCGCCGGTGTACGTGCGCAAGGAGATCGTCCACAACAAGTTCGTCGTCGAGACCCTCACCGAGCGGGGGGCGGTCTTCGTCGCGGAGACCGACGAGGTGCCCGAGGGCGCCAGGGTCGTCTTCTCCGCGCACGGCGTCTCCCCGGCCGTCCACGCCCAGGCGGCCGCGCGGCACCTGGCCACGATCGACGCGACGTGCCCCCTGGTGACGAAGGTCCACAAGGAGGCGGTGCGCTTCGCGTCGTCCGACTACGACATCCTCCTCATCGGCCACGACGGGCACGAGGAGGTCGAGGGCACCCAGGGTGAGGCGCCCGAGCACATCCAGGTCGTCAACGGTCCCCACGAGGTGGGGCAGGTCCAGGTCCGGGACCCCGAGAAGGTCATCTGGCTCTCCCAGACCACGCTCAGCGTCGACGAGACCATGGAGACGGTCTCGCTCCTGCGCGAGCGGTTCCCCCACCTGCAGGACCCGCCCAGCGACGACATCTGCTACGCCACCCAGAACCGGCAGGTCGCCGTCAAGCGGCTGGCGCCGGACGCCGACGTCGTCATCGTCGTGGGCTCGGCGAACTCCTCGAACTCGGTGCGTCTGGTCGAGGTCGCGCTCGAGGCCGGCGCCGGCGCCGCCTACCGGGTGGACAAGGCCGACGAGATCGACCCCGCCTGGCTCACCGGCGCGACCACCGTCGGGCTGACCTCGGGGGCGTCCGTGCCGGAGATCCTCGTGCGCACGGTCGTCGACCGGCTCAAGGAGCTCGGGTTCACCGGGGTCGAGGAGGTGCGTACCGCCACCGAGGACATCATGTTCTCCCTGCCCAAGAACCTTCGCGCGGACCTCAAGAGCGCCGGCGAGCAGCCGGACCGTCCTCACCGCGCACGGCGCGAGCGGGCCGTGGCCGGCGCGGAGGGCTGAGCCGGAAGACCGGACCGAGGGTCCCGCCCAGGGGCCGGGCGCGGAGCTCCGCGCCGCCGCTGCGCCCGGCCACCGGCCAGGCGGCGCCGGGCCACCGGCCACCGATCACCGGTCACGCTGAGCCCCACGAGCTGCCGGGCCTTATGCGCTGCGCTCCGTGACGAGCTCCGGTGCGGTGAACTCGCGCACCTGACCGTCGTCGGACGAGACCGGTGTCACCGCGAGGGAGTCCCCGGCGAGGGACTCGAAGTCGCGGGCCGTGACGAGGAGCCGCTGCTCCACCGAGGCGACGACCTTGTTGTAGTGCTGGACGCTCGCCCGCAGCGACCGACCCAGCGCGCCGACGTGCCCGGCCACGACACCGAGACGCTCGTAGAGGGTGCGGCCGAGCTCGAGCAGCTCCTTGGCCTCGTCGGCCACCTGCTCCGCGGACCAGATCGACGCCGTCGTCCGCAGCAGGGCGAGGAGGGACGAGGGCGAGCACGGCGCCACCCCGAGCCGCAGGGCGTGCTCCAACAGCGTGGGATCGGCCTCCAGGGCGCCCGCCAGCAGGCCCTCCGAGGGCACGAACAGCACGACCAGCTCGGGCGAGCCGGGGAGCTGCTCGTGGTAGCGCCGCTTCGCGAGCGCCTCGACGTGCGCCCGCAGCGCCTTGGCGTGCGCGGCGAGGAGGCGTTCGCGGCGCTCGGCGTCCGCGCCCGAGGCCCGTGGTCCGATGGCGCTCGCCTCGAGGTAGGCGTCCATGGGGACCTTCGCGTCGACGGCGACGTAGCGCTCCCCGGGCAGGTGGACGACGACGTCGGGCCGCCCCGCCCCGCGGGCAGCCCCGCTCGGCGCCAGCGCCCGCTGCTCGACGAAGTCGACGTGACGCATCATCCCCGAGGCCTCCAGCACGCGGCGGAGCTCGACCTCGCCCCACTGTCCGCGTGCCGACGTCGACCGCAGCGCCGACTCCAGCTGCGCCGTCGTGCGCTGGAGCTCGGCGTCGGCCCGGCGCGCGTGGTGGAGCTGCTCGGTGAGCACGGTGAACTGCTCGGTGCGCTCCCGCTCGAGCAGGGCGACGTGCTCCCCGACCTGGTGCAGCGCCGACTGGACCGGCGCCAGCGCGCGCAGGACGTCCTGGTCCTGGCGGGCCCGCTCCTGCAGCCCCTCGACCTCCTCGGCGAGCCGGTCCGCCCGAGCCCGCGCGGTCGCTGCCTCCACCCGCAGGTCGGCCAGCTCACCGGAGCGCTCCGCGCGTGCCTCACCCACCCGAGCAGCCGCACGGACCGCTGCCAGGGCGAAGCCCGCCACCAGGCCGGCCGCGAGGGCGACCAGCGCCACGATCCACGTCGTCGTCTCCATGCCGGTCACCCTCCCAGCCCCCACCGACATCGGGTGGGACGCGGGCCCGGGAGGTCAGCACGGGCCGAGAGGGTCAGTGCGGCGGACCGCACGCCAGGGTGACCGGCGTCCTGTACCCAGGAGGTCAGCGCGGTCCGTGCGGTGCCGAGGTGCGGGGCAGGCGCAGGAGTCGCTCGAGCGGGCCCTGGCCGAACCGAGCGGTCCAGGCTGCGGCGAGGACCACGGCGGCCGCGGCCATCAGGAGGGTTATGACGACACCCTCCGCGGCCGTCTCGGGGCCCGGACGCACGAGCAGCGCCAGCACCACGAGGTGGGCGACGTAGATCGTGAGCGAGAGCCGACCGGTGGCGCCGAGCGCCGACACGACGGTCCTGGCACCGGGCCGCGTCGAGAGTCGGGGGACCAGGAGCAGCGCCGCGCCGAGCACCGCCAGCGCCGCTCCGGCGCCGCCGACGAGCCAGAGCGGCATCTGGGAGTGCGCGACGGCCGAGACGAGGCGGTCCGGGCCCAGCCGCTCTCCCGGCTCGCCCAGCTCCCTGACGAGAAGCCGCGACGTGGTGACCGCCGCGAGGGCGACGACCGAGCCACCGACAAGGAGACGGCGCTGGACGTCGCGGGCGGCGAGGTCCTGCCGGCCCACCCACATCCCGAGGAGGAAGGGAGCCAGCCAGGTGATCACCGGGTAGGGCCCGGTGAGCAGGATCGTGCGCACCACCTCACCCGGGGCGTCGGCGAGCTCTGCCGGGGCGAGGTCGAACGTCGCACCCGTCGCCGTCTGGACGGTGAGCCACGCCAGGGGTCCCGCCACCACCGCGGCGCCGGCCGCGACGAGGAGGGCCCGGTCCGGGGCACGGACGAGCGGCACGGCGAGGAGGAACAGCACGGCATACGTGGGCAGGATCACGGTGACGTCGTGGTCGAGGAGCTGCAGGGCCAGCCCGCCGAGAAGCAGCAGCGCGGCGCGCCAGAGCAGCGTCGGCCAGGGCAGCGAGCCGCCTGGAAGGCGGGCCCGCCGCGTGAGCAGGGAGATCCCGACGCCGGCGAGGAGGACGAAGAGCAGTGAGGCCCGGCCGTGCGGGATGCGGAAGAACGCCGCGGCGAGGCCCTCGGCGTCCCGGGGGCCGACGTTGACGGCGAGCATCCCCAGGACGGCGAGGGCTCTGGCGACGTCGACACCCTCCAGACGGGTGCGGGTCGGGGCGCCCAGCTCCCGGGGTGCGGCGCGCAGCTCGGTCACCCGCGTCTCCCCTCCCCGGGCGCCCCGGTCGGCACCGTCCCGCAATCACCGTAACCGAACCGTGATCTTTCGGCCCGCGGGGACCGGGTGCCCCGGTGCCCTCGAAGCCACGTGCCCTGGAAGCCCCTGAGCCCGACGCCGCGCGGTTGCCCAGCCAGGACGCCGGGGTAGCGTGGCCCGGTCCCGAGCCCACGGCTCACCCCAGCCCGAGGACGAGAGTCATGACGTCACGCGCGCACTCCCGCACGGTCCTGGCACTGACGGCGGCGCTGGCCCTGGTCACGGCCGGTTGCACGTCCGAGGCGCCGTCCGCCCCCAGCACCGCACCGACGACGACGGCAGGGCCCACCGCGGCGCCGTCAACCGAGCCGCCCACCACCGAGCCGCCCGCGACCGAGGCGCCGTCGTCCGCGCTCGCCGAGTTCGGCGTGAGCGCCGGTCACCCGGCCGCCGTCGAGGCCGGGACGGCGATCTTGCGCGCGGGCGGGTCCGCCGCCGACGCGGCGGTCGCCGCAGCCTTCGCGATCGCTGTCGTGGAGCCCTTCGCCTCGGGCATCGGCGGGGGCGGAGCGGCGATCGTCGCGCCCACCGGCGGCGAGCCCGAGGCCTACGACTACCGGGAGGTGGTCGGCCAGGACGGCGTCGTCGACGCGCGCGGGACCGGTGTCCCCGGTTTCGTCGCCGGCATGGCTGAGCTCCACGAGGCGCACGGCCGGCTGCCGTGGGCCGACCTGCTCGCGCCCGCCGTCGAGCTCGCCGAGGGGCACCCGGTCTCGGACTTCCTCGCGCTGCGGATGCGCAGCGACTACGGGCCTTCGGCGGTCGCGGACCTGCCCCACTACGCCCCTGGAGGTGTCCCGCTGGCCGCCGGGCAGGAGCTCGTCCAGGAGGAGCTGGCCGCGACGATGCGGGCCATCGCCGAGGAGGGCGAGGCGGCCTTCTACTCCGGCGCGCTCGCGGACGACCTCGCCGCGGCGGGGATCGACAAGGCCTCGCTCGCCGCCTACGAGGTGGTCCGGTCAGCCCCGGTCCGCGGCCCCGTGGGGGACCTCGAGGTGCTCGCCGCGCCCCCGGCCCTGCCCGGGGTGGCGCTGATCCAGATGCTCCAGGTGGCCGAGGCCGCCGGAGCAGGCTCGGCGGAACCGGGCTCGGCGGAGTACATCGAGGACCTCTCGACGGGCTGGCAGGTGGCCGACGCCTCGGTCCAGAGCGTGCTGGGCGACCCCGCGTTCGTGGACGTGCCCGTCGAGGAGCTCACCGACCCGGCCCTAAACGCCGAGCTCGCCGCCGGGTCCTCCGCCTCCGCGGGCCGGGACGACGGCGACGTGCGTGCGGCGGACCTCGTGCCGGGCAACACCACGCACCTCACGGTGGTGGACACCGACGGCCTCATGGTCTCGATGACCAACACCATCACCAGCTTCTGGGGCGGCAACGACGCCCGGACCGTCGGCGGCTTCTTCCTCAACAACCAGCTCTCGCGCTTCGACTCGATCTCCAGCGACGCCAACCGGGCCGAGCCGGGCCGGCGGTCCGTGAGCTGGTCGGCGCCCACGGTCGTCGTCGACGGCGAGGGCCGCCCGGTCCTCGGCCTGGGCTCGCCCGGCGGTCGCCAGATCCCCAACATCCTCGCCAACGTCCTGGCCCGCTGGATCCTCCACGACCAGCCCCTGCCTGACGCCGTCGTCGCGCCCCGCTTCCACCTCGAGGGGGCGACCCTGACCGCCGAGGAGCTGCCGCCGGACGCCGAGGAGCTCTCGGCACGTGGCTGGACCCTGCGCACCGTCCCGGTCGAGGACGCCGTCTTCGGCTCGGTGCAGGCGCTCGAGGTCGACCACGGCTCCGGCCGGGTCACCGGGGCCGCCGACACCCGTCGGGAGGCGGCGGTGGAGGTGGGCTCGCCCTGACGGCGGGCCGCCGACGGCAACGTAGACTCGGCCCACGTGGCACTCACCATCGGAATCGCCGGCCTGCCCAACGTCGGCAAGTCGACCCTGTTCAACGCCCTGACCCGGGCAACCGTGCTCGCGGCGAACTACCCGTTCGCGACGATCGAGCCGAACGTCGGGGTGGTCCCACTGCCGGACCCGCGGCTGGCCGAGCTCGCCGAGATCTTCGGCTCCGATCGGATCGTGCCCGCGACGGTCTCCTTCGTCGACATCGCCGGCATCGTCAAGGGCGCCTCCGAGGGGGAGGGGCTGGGCAACCAGTTCCTCGCCAACATCCGCGAGGCCGACGCCATCTGCCAGGTCACCCGCGCGTTCCAGGACTCCGACGTCGTCCACGTCGAGGGTCGGGTGGACCCCAAGGACGACATCGAGACCGTCGCCACCGAGCTGATCCTCGCCGACATGCAGACCCTGGAGAAGGCGATCCCGCGGCTCGAGAAGGAGGTGCGCGGCAAGAAGGTCGACGCCCAGGTCCTCGAGACCGCCAGGGGTGCGATGGCGCTGCTGGAGCGGGGCACGCTCCTCTCCGCCGGTGCGGCCGCCGCCGGGCTGGACCCGCAGATCCTCGCCACGTTCCAGCTCATGACGTCCAAGCCGTTCATCTACGTCTTCAACACCGACGACGCCGGCCTGGCCGACGAGGCCATGCAGGCCGAGCTCCGTGAACTGGTGGCGCCGGCCGACGCGATCTTCCTCGACGCGAAGTTCGAGTCCGAGCTCGTCGAGCTCGAGCCCGACGAGGCCGCCGAGATGCTCGCCGAGACGGGCCAGGATGAGCCGGGCCTGGACCAGCTCGCCCGCGTCGGCTTCCACACCCTGGGGCTGCAGACCTACCTCACGGCTGGCCCCAAGGAGGCCCGCGCCTGGACGATCCACAAGGGCTGGACCGCCCCTCAGGCCGCCGGGGTCATCCACACCGACTTCGAGCGGGGCTTCATCAAGGCCGAGATCGTCTCCTTCGAGGACCTGGTCAAGTACCGGTCGATGGCTGAGGCGAAGGCGCACGGGCGCGTGCGCATCGAGGGCAAGGACTACGTCATGGCCGACGGCGACGTGGTGGACTTCCGGTTTAACGTCTAGCGTTATTGACGCGCCGCGTCATATAGCTGGTGCGTGACCAGGTCGTTCGGTAGCAAGGAGACCGAACGACTGCGGCGGCGCGAGCGGGTGCTGTCGATCGACCCACGGATCCAACGGGCTGCGCTGCGCAAGCTTCGCCTGGTGGGATCGGCGGAATCGCTCGACGACTTGCGCGTCCCGCCCGGAAACCGGCTCGAAGCGCTGAAAGGCGATCGAGGAGGGCAGCACAGCATCCGGATCAACGACCAGTGGCGGATCTGCTTCGTATTGACGGAAGCTGGACCGGAGGAGGTGGAGATCGTTGACTACCACGTACAAACTCTCGCCCATCCACGGTGAAGCTTCGGCACATCGGCGCAATTCTGGCTCAACCTGCAGACACACTACGACCTGGACCTGGCCGCGGACCGTGCGGCCGAGCAGATCGCGGCGATCACGCCGATTCACGTCGCCTGAGGAATGACGGTGGGTCGTCTGATCGTGATCTCTGGCCTGCCCGGTGTCGGGAAGACCAGTGCGGCGGTTGCGGTCGCTGGTCGCATCGGCGCGGTCCACCTGTCCATCGACGCGATTGAGGAATCGATCCTCGCCTGCGGTCTGCCGGTGGGCCGGCAGGTCGGCGTCGCCTCGTACGAGGCGGCGCGGGCCGTGGCTGAACTCAATCTGCGGCTGGGACATCGCGTCGTTGTCGACGCGGTCAACGACAGTGAGCTGGCCCGGCAGACGTGGCGCGCTGCTACGAACGCCGCCGATGCCGACCTGCTGTTCGTGCACCTCGTGGTATCGGATCCGTCCGAGCACGAGCGAAGAGTTCGTGACCGACAACGCGGCTTCAACCATGTGCCAGAGCCGACGTGGGAGGAAGTGCTCGTCCGTCGCGACGAGTGCGCCCCATGGCTCGATGAGCACATCGAGCTTGACACGGCAGCGCTCTCTGTTGAGGAGATCGTCGACGAGGTGATCGCGCAGACAGCGTCGTGAGGGCTGACCGTCATAGGTCGTCCCGTGCCGGAGCGCGTTGAAGTTCCGCTTCAACGTGTGAATCGGCGCGTTTGCGCAGGTCAGAGCGGTGCGGGACGCTCCCAGTCCGCACACAGTCCGCAAGAGCTTTAGCGGGACGCCCCCGATCGTGTGGTTTTCAGAACTCCGACCGATCGTGGATCGCACGACTTGAACGTGAGCTTTGGCGGCGGGGAGTGGACACGTGGCCGATCGCACCCGGGATTCGCCGCGGCCTACTAGCGAGTGTCGTGCCCCAGATCCTGGCTACCACTCCGCCGCATCTGTTACACCGAGCCTCAACGCCTCGTCGATCAACTCGGAGAGGTCCGGCGTTGGATCCGCCGCTCGAAGTTGCTCCACGATGGCCTTGAGGTTGTGGCCGAGGCTCCAGGCTGGCCCCGTGGTGCCTCGAAGTAGATGCGTGATCGAAGTCGCCCACCTTTCCGCATCGGCGGCGAGGTCGAGGTCGCGGATGCGATGTAGGAGCCGCCCACGTTCGGGGAGTCCGGCCGGCGTCTGGACCAGAAGCGTCACCGCCTGTTCCCGCACGGTGGGTAGGCCGATTAGCCAGCGTGCCATCGCCGATGCTTCGGCGCTGGTGAGCGGCAATGGCGTTGACTGGAGCCGACCCGACCAGTAGCCGCTGATCCACCGCTCCCACTGCGTACCTGCCTCGTCGGGAGCGAGTTCTTCGAGGAACCGGCCGACTTGTTCCGCCCACGACACGCGGAGTCCCTCGGGTGCGGCGAGCACGAAGCGTGGAAGCCACCCCAGCGGGTTCTCTCCGGCACGCAGGGAGATCGACGCCAGTTGGGTGCTGAGCTCCTGCGCGATTCGTGGTTCGAGCGCATCAACGTGACTACAGGTCTCCACATAGGCGTCCAGGAGTCCTGCGGCGAGTAGCCCGTCGTTAGGGCGGCCCCAGGTGAGAAACGCCTGCCAAGCTCCGCGAGCCCGCTCCTGGTCGCCGCCCCAGTCGAAGAGTGGTATCAGGCGGGACTTGGCCCACTCTTGGTCGGCGGCGAAGTAGAAGTGCAGTTGCGATGCGAGGAAGGTGCTTGCGAGGAGACCGTTTCGGTCGTCAGCGGAGACCATCCGATCGAGTTCGCTGGTTAGCTCGTCCGGCAAGCCGTCCCACGTGTCGCCAGCCAGAGTCCACTCCCACTGCGCAACCTTGGACCAGAACTGGGCGAGGTCTCCGGCGGGATGGTTGATCGCTTCCATGAGGAGGTCTCCGCGAGCGTCGATGGCGCCGGGTTCCGCCTCGGTCAGCCAAAGGTTCCTTGCGGTGTCCCGTGCTCGCGCGTAGCGGTGCCACGGGGTGGGATTCGTCTGGCTGCCACCGTTGGCGAGCATCTTGGCGGCAGCGTGTCGGATCTCATCACGGTCCCAGGTGTCGATTGCGGAGAGGACGTTGCCCACCGCCTGCTCGTCGAGGTCGGCGGTATTCCACCCGTGGATGATCGAGTTCCGAATATCACCGTCGTCAGGCTGCAGCACGGTCACCAGCGTCAGCCCGTCGTCGGGGTAGGCGGACACGCAAGCCTGTAGCGACCGCAACACACCTGTCCAGGTTGGTCCTGTGAATGCGAACGAATCGAACTGGAAGTCACGTAGCCCCGCGATCGCAGCTCCTGGGTCTTCGGCAATTCGTGCGTGCAGTTCGTCGGCTGAGTACGGCGATGCATCCTCGACAACGCCTGAGGTTATGTAGCTGTTCAGGTCCGGATGCTTCCGGGGTGCGTATTCGGGATGCGCGGACTGCGAGTCTTCGAATGCCTGGGAGACCAGGGGTCGGCCCGGCGCAGAGCGGGCAAGCCAGGCGAGAAGGTTGTAGGAGCGGTACGGCGAGACATCATCGTCACCATCTGAGGGGGGGCCGACCTTGGCGGCATCTAGGAATGCCTGCACGATCTCGTCGCTCGCCGTGGGAAGCGCTTCGTGCAGAAGGAGGTATACCTCATGCTGTAGGGGAAGTTCCCACAGCCAGTTCTGTGCTTCCAGCCAGCGGAGCTTCTCGTCAACTGTCCGATCGGCCCTTATCCGCCAACCGTGAACGGCCAACCGGCGGAAAATTGCCTCGCCGCGGGTGGTCCACGACTCGATATAGCGGTCGGCAAGGTGGATGTCATGGTCGAGGGCGTACTCGATGCAGTCTCGCGCAGCATTGATCAGCACATCGATCGGCTGCTGAAAGGAATCCTGCTCGTGTGGCTCGATGGCCGACCGACGGAAGCTGAGCGGGTCGAAATCGGAGCCGAGGCTATGAAACGCGCGGTATATCCGGGCAATCTGCTCATCCACCGACGCCGTAATCGCCGCAAGATGCTTGTCGAGTACTGGGGTGAATACCTTAGACCATGCTTCGGATAGCCAGTACTCGTCACCAGGTAGGTCGACCTCGAAGCGGGCAATCTCGGACTCCACGAAACTGATCGCTGGCTTGAGAACGGGTCGCGTGCGATCCTCTAGCAACGTGATGGCGAGGCCTACGTTGACACGCCAGTCGGCGCTCGCAATGAGCATGTCGAGCAGGTCTTCTCGGGAACCTGGCGCGTTCTGTACGGCGAGGAGCAGCCATGGCGACAGCCAGGAGGCCATCTCACCGTCATAAGCGAGGAGACGGTGTACGACGGTTTGCCGCGTTTCCGGGGGCCACGGCTTGTCCCGCATTGCCTCTAGGGCGAGGGGCGAAGTTGACTCGTCCAGCATGCAGTGGTCAGCGACCCACGACATGAGTGTCCGCGCCGGATCTGTCCCTGCCCTGTCGCGGTCAAACAGCGATTGAAAGGCCGGCCGCTCCGCGACCCACGCTAACCAGTCCCGACCTCGTGCCTTCTCAACGAAGTATCTGATCCGTTCCGGGTGCTCGAGCACTTCATCGAGGTAGGAGACCTCCTCGGGGATCGTTGGGGGGCCCGCGGCGACCAAGGTGGCAGTTAATGCACGATGCTGCGTCTGGCCCATCGACGATAGTTCAGCCCAGCGTGCCACGAACGTCGGTAAGGCGGCGTGGTCGCCGTCTACCGCGATGTAGGGGACGGGCGTCAGTCCGTACTGTCGCCAGGTCGGGTCGTCCCCGTCACTCGTGCACACGAACCTCTTGCCCGACGGTCCAAGCGACCGTGCCAGGTACTGCATGACGACGTCGCCGTGGCTGTATCCGATGAAGAGGACGGTGAAAGCAGAGAACATTCGCTCCAAGAAGCGCGCGGCCCAGGCCTCGAGTAGATATGCCCGGCCGAAATCCTTGTCCGTCACTACGAGTCGACGTGGCTCCTGGTCAAGCGAGCCGTGGAGGTGGACGATTCCTTGGAAGTCGTCACCGACGGGAAGGGCCGGCGCTTCGTAGACGGGAAGTGCCAGTCCTTCATCAAGTGCCGCCGTGGTGAGGTGGACGTCGTAGTTGGTCGTGACGATGCGTGGTGCCGGATGCACGCTGGCCAGTCTCACTATCGATTGATGGAGCGCGTTCGGCCGGGCACCGGCCTTGTTGATGGAGTTCGCCACCAGTCGATGAACGTCAATCCCCTTGTCGGCCAAGCGTCCGAGGTACACGTCTGGGTGTCGTTTGTCATCGTCGCTGGGCGGGCTGTCAACCACGCGTCCGATTTCCGCGATGAGGGAGCCGAAGTCGGGCAGGCCAGCCGGTTCGTCCCGAGAAGCACCCGCTCCGACAAAAAGCACGAGGCGGCCGGCCCGCGCGGCGGCAACTAGTTCGGACGAAACGTCGACGTTGCGAATCCACACGCTCCCAGTATCGGGGGTAGGTCCGACAGACTCCTCGCAGGACCGACTACCTGGGCCATCCCGGGATGCGCTCAAATCGGCTGGGTAGCGGGGCGCGGCGTCACTCGCCCATGTTCGCCAACTCGGCTTTGGGCGCATCTGGCTCGCCGAGCGACGCGGACATGATTGACTCCGCTGCCTTCCTCGTACGATCCTCGGCCGTCGGCCAGAGATGGGCGTAGGTGTTGAGAGTCGTCGTCGCCTTCGAGTGGCCGAGCGAGCGCTGAACGGTCACGACGTCGCACCCGGCCGCGATCAGGCCGGAGGCGTAGAAGTGCCGCAGGTCGTGGAGCTTGATCCCGGACAGACCGGCGTCACGCAGCGTCCTTCGCCACCAGTAGCCCACGGTGTTCTGGTGCGGCGGGCCCTCCTCCTCGCCGGCGAAAAGCCAGCGACTCTTGCCTGTGGTGCCGTAGTTGGCGACGTGCTTGGCGAGCACGTTGACGAGACTGTCGGCTAGGTAGACGACGCGTTCGGAGCCATACTTCGGGGCTCGGACGTCGATTTCCCCGCCATTGAGGCGCTGGACTTGGCGGGAGACCTTGAGCGTCTTGCGCAGGAAGTCCACGTCGCCAAGCTGGACCCCGGCGGCCTCGCCCAGCCGCAGACCGGCGAACGCGCAGAGGGCGATGAATGGCTGAAACCCGTCGTCGGCCGCGGCCATCAGCTGTCCCACCTCCTCCGGGGTGGGGATCGACATGGCGACGTCCGCCCGACGGCGCCGGGGGAGGCGCACGCCGTCGGTCGGGTCGGATCCGATCACCCTGTCCTTGACGGCGGCGCGGAACACCGACCTGACGTTGACGTACCGCGTCTTGATCGTCCCTGGGGCGAGGCCGGCAGCGTTCATCTGCTTGATCCAGGCCTCGACGTCGGAGCGGCGGACCTCCTTCATCGGCTTCCCCGCGAACGGCGTTCTGGCCGCCAGCGACATCGCGAGCACGGTGCCGGGTGCCCAGACCTGGCGGGCCGACCACTCCCCAAAGAAGGCGGCGAATGTGATCCGTCCGGCCCGGGGATCGGCGTACGTACCGGTGACCACCGCCGAGGTGACCTGATCCAGCCACAACTGGGCGTCAACCTTGCGGTCGAAGTGCCGCGAGTGCTCCTTGCCGGTTTCGTCGCGGTACCGCGCCCGCCACTTGCCGTTGGTCCGTTTGGCGATGCTCCCCGCCATGACGATGCTCCTTCCGGGATGCCTCCATGGTTGCTCCGAGATCGGAGGACAAGCGGCGTCAGCGGTGGTTCTGTGGACGGCTGGCCTGCTCGGTGAGCCAACGGATGAGGTCGGCGCGCCAGTAGCGGACGTGGCGGCCGATCTTGAAGCTATGCGGTCCGGCGCCGAGGTGGCGCCAGTAGCGCAGAGTGCCCTCGGGGATGCGGAGGAAGGCACAGGCCTCCTGGAGGGTGAGCATCTCGTCGCCCGGGTTCTTGATGGGACGGTTCTCGAGGGGGTTCGGTGATGCGGTCATGGTCATTGCTCCTCGGTGAGTCACGGCCCGGCTGGGTCGCGGGGTCGGCGTCTCCGACCTCATCCATGAGGTGTGCATGGCGCGCCAATCGATGATCAGCGATCATTGAGGTGTGGAACCGAGGACGGTGATCGAGTCCGCCCGCAAAGATGCGGGGTTGTCGCAGCGCCGGCTGGCGGAACTGGCCAGGACCCAGCAGTCGTCGGTGTCCGAATACGAGTCGCGTCGCAAGTCACCGACGCTGGAGGTCGTCGAGCGGTTGCTCGGTGCGGCCGACGCAGACCTCGCGGTGAAGCGTCGGGTCAACTTCGTCTATGTGAAGGACTCAGAGCTAGGGTCGTTCCCGGTGCCGAACCGGCTGTGGCAGGTCCCGGTGCCGTTGTGCTTCTCCCGCGTCCAGGTCTTCCCGTTCATGGGATACGCGGACGGCAAGGAGATCTGGAACCTAGCGGATCCCGCGGACCGGATCGAGTTCTACGAACTGATGCTGTGCCGGGGTCTCGACGACATGCTTCTCGAGACGGTCGACGGCGCGCTCTTGGTCGAGGCCTGGCCGAGCATGCACCTTCCGGACTCAGTGCGTGCGGCGTGGCAGCCCTTGATCGACGCGGCGAAGGGTGGTGCCTCGCGGGAGGATCCGCCGCGCGACCCCGCCGGGATCAACGCGCGGATGGCGGCGGAGATCGGCATCGCCTGGCCGCGACGGGCCAAGGCACGCCGGCGCCGTCCGGTCAGAGCCTGAGGCTGCGGTCGCGTGCCGCCGCGACCGGCCGACGCCGGCGCTGCGGGCCGTAGCGGTCGATGGCGTCGCGTGCCCGGCGGCGCGCCACCGCGGGTCCGAGGTCGGCGCGGTCGCGACCGAAGATCTCGACCCACTGGCTGCGAGCGTCGTCGACGTTGTCGGCGACGAGGTGGGCGACGTTCGACTTCCCGCCACGGGTCATGGCGACGTACGCCGACGCGGCGCCGGTGTGTTCCCCGATGGCGACGTGGGCGTTCGCGACAGTGCTGCCCTGGGCGCCGTGGACGGTGGTGGCGTACGCGAGCTCGATGAACCGTGTCGCGTAGTCGGGTGGGATCTGTCGGTCCCGTCCCCGGCCGTGGAGGACGAGGCTGCCGTCCTTGCCGATTCTGGTGACCGTCCAGGTCTGGCGGTTGGCGACCTGCAGGTCGGGATCGTTGCGTCGGGTCGCGACTCGGTCCCCGACCGCGATCCGGTCGCCGCGGGCAGTGGTGATCCCCGCGCGCGTCTCGTGGCGGCGCTGGTGACGGATGGCCGCGTTGAGGTCCGTGACCTGGTCGCGGGTGTCGGCGATGACGAGATCCCCTCTGGCGCCGGCGTCGGCGAGGACAGCGGTCCGTTCGACGTCGGACGCGTGGATCACGACGTGACCGCGGCGGTGGAGGGCATCGAACACT
Organism: Georgenia sp. M64; assembly: GCF_038049925.1. Classification (NCBI taxonomy): domain Bacteria; kingdom Bacillati; phylum Actinomycetota; class Actinomycetes; order Allobogoriellales; family Allobogoriellaceae; genus Georgenia; species Georgenia sp. M64. The sequence continues at coordinate 3,232,671 of NZ_CP145809.1, read as the reverse complement.
TCGCCGGCGTCGTCGCCGTTGCGCATCCGCAGGCTCAATGCGGCGTAGTTGGGGTCGGTGAACCGGTGCACCGTCTCCAAGCTGACGACGGCGGTCGGGTGCGCCCAGGTCACCGCGTGGTCGAGGACGCCACCGCGCCCGACGGCGGGGAGCTGGTGTCGGTCGCCGACGAACGCCACCCGTGCGCCGGCCTCGTCGGCGATGGTGAGCAGTGCCCGGGCGGTGTCCTGGTCGACCATCCCGGCCTCGTCCACGAGCAGCAGGTCGCCGGGCCGGAGCCGGGCGCCGGGATAGGGGGTCCGGTTCGTCTGGCGGGCCCAATGGCCGTCGGCGTCCCAGCGCCATCCGTGTTGGTGGATCAGCCAGGCGGCGGAGTGGCCGTCGGCGCCGGTCTCGGCGGCGGCGACCTCGGCGGCCTTCAACGTCGGGGTCACGACGATGAGCCGATGCCCCCGCATGGACAGCAGCTCCCGAGTGAACCGAAGCGTGGTGGTCTTCCCGGCGCCAGCGGCGCCCTCGACCACTACAAGCGGTCCGTCGCCCGCCAGAGCACCGGCCACTGCGGCTTGGGCCGGGTCGATCCCGACCGGGCGGCGGCCGTCCAGGCGGAGCGTGCGGGCTGGCTGCACCGCCCGGCGCGCGATACGGGCGACGACGTCGGCCTCGACCTCGAGCACGTGCGGTGAGCTGAGCGACCGAATGTGCTCGGGCACATCGGCCCGGTCGAGCAACGGGACGCACCGGCTGGTGGCTCGGGCGGTGATGTCCTCGGCGAGCTCGGCCCGCGCGGCACGGTCGGCGAGAAGAGCAGTGCGTGCGAGGAGGACCTCGGTGGTCCCGCGGATGTCGCCGGTGTTCCATACGGACCGCTTCGCCCCGAGGATGGCGACGACGAGGTCGGCTGCGGCGTCGCGGTCGATCCAGCCGGGGCGCGTTCCTGTGAGCAGGAAGGGTCCGGTCGGGTCGCGGTAGCCGAGCTCGCGCAGCTCGCCGTTCCAGCGGTCCACGAGCTCCCGGCCGTCCTTCGGGACGACCTTGTCGGGGCGGGCTTCCGCCCACGCCCGGCGGTCCCACGCCTCGCGGAGCTTGGGGCCGGGCTCCTCGCCACGGTGCGCGCTGCGCCACGCGGCTTCGAAGCGGTCCACGTTCCGCCGGATCTGCGCGGTGCGGGCGCTGAATGCCCCGACGTACGGGACCAGCTGGCGAATCTCGTTCGTCTCGGTATCGAGCGCCAGCCCGTGCGCCGCCAGCACCGCCCTGAACTGTGGGTCGGTCGCGACGGCGGCGTGGCCGATGCCGTTGATCGCCTCGATGCTGTCGCGGATTCCGACGGAGTGAATTCCGCGCCAGGCGCCGGCCGCGTAGACGCGGGCGTTGATTTGGAGGTGAAGGTGGCGGTGCGGGTCGCCGGCACGGGAGGTGTAGTGCCGGATGACGGCGGCCTCGATCCGCTCGACCGGGACCTGCACCTGGCGACCACGCGGGCCGACTCGAGTCGTCGCGTGCTGGGCGACCCAGCCGACGATCTCGGCGGCGGCTCTGTCCTGGGCTTCGTCCAGCGCAGCCGAAACGTCCGGATGCAGCGCGGCCGCCAGCGACCAGGTCTTGGGGCCGTTGACGGTCACCTCGACGAACCGCAGCGCGTTCGCGTCGTTTCGCACCCAGCCCTTCGGGCGGCCGCTGTCGATGTCGATCCCGGCGACCCACTGCTCGTACGTCTCGCCGTCCATCGGACCCGCGTGGTCGACGCTGTCCGGCGTCGCGGTGAGTCGCTCAGCCACGCCGGTTCCCTCGCCGAGGTAGTAGTCATCAGCCCGGGACCGATCGCGCTCGACGTAGGCCCGGGCGGCCTTCGCCGCGCCGCGGTAGAACTTGACCCCGCCGTGCACCCGGACCACCACCTCCGCGCACGTCCGTCGACAACCAACGGACCGCTAGAAATGCGTCGTGGGCCGCCCGATCCCGGGCGGCCCACCTACGTCCTTCGTAGCATGCGTGCCGCTTGGTTGGGAGGGTGTGTGGACGGCCGGAAGCTAATCCGCGGGAGCAGATTCTTGGGGCCGTGGGGAGTCAACGGTTTCCAGTGAGAACTGGAGATCACGCAGGGGAGTCGGGCGAGGTTGGCAGACGCGGGAGGTGAACAGCTCTGTCGGTGAAGATGTCACGGCGAGCGTCCCGCTGGTGGTGGTCCTAACCGGGATGGCGTTGGGTGGCGCGGCGCACGCTCATGCCGATGAGTAAGCGTGTGACCCACTGGCCGGACAAACGGACGCGGAACCTTGACCCTCATTGCAGCATCTATCGAACGCCCGTTCGACTATGATGTCTTGATCGAGGCGGTAACGTCGGAAGGTGTGGCGATGAGCAGCAGGATCGAGTGGACTGAGGTCACATGGAACCCCGTTACGGGATGTGACCGCGTCTCGGCTGGGTGCGACAACTGCTATGCGTTGACACTCGCGAAGCGGCTCAAGGCGATGGGAGCCGAGAAGTACCAGAACGATGGCGATCCGCGGACGTCAGGTCCGGGTTTCGGTGTGGCAACGCACGCGGCCGCGTTGCAGCAGCCCTCCCGGTGGCGCGGCAACAAGGTTGTGTTCGTCAACTCGATGAGCGATCTCTTCCATGCCCGCGTCCCTGCGGCATTCGTCCGGGACGTCTTCGACGTGATCGGGGCGACGCCTCAGCACACGTATCAGGTGCTGACGAAGCGACCGCTTCGCGCGCTTCGCCTCGCTGACAAGCTGATCTGGCCCGGTAACCTTTGGCTTGGTGTGTCAGTTGAGTCGGAGGACGTCTTCCACCGCGTCGACCACCTCCGTCAGATCCCGGCCGCGATCCGGTTCCTCTCGTGCGAGCCCTTACTCGGGCCGCTCGACCGCATCAACTTGGCTGGCATCCAATGGGTCATCGCAGGCGGCGAGTCGGGCCACAATCACCGCCCTATGGAGCTCACGTGGGCTCGGGGAATCCGCGATGCCTGCACCGCCGCTGAGGTGCCGTTCTTCTTCAAGCAGTGGGGCGGCCGAACGCCCAAAGCCCTCGGTCGCGAGCTCGACGGGCGACTGTGGGAGGAGATGCCGGCCCGCTTGGTCGGCTAGAAGGCGATAGTCGTGCCCTCCGGGAAGCCGTGCCTTCCGGGCCGCTGTACTGTGATTTGACCCGCCTTCTCCATCTCGCGCAGCACCGCGGTTAGGTGCGGGGTTCGGTATGGGGTGTATAGCGTCACGTGCGTCTTGATGAGCGCGATTGCTGTTGGGCCTCTCGATTGGAAGTGCTCAACGAGGTGGTCCCTCAGCGGCTTGAGGTTGGCCTCGATCTGGAAGAGCACCTCCTGCCCGGCTAGGCGGTCGGAAAATCTGAACTCGCCTGCGGGGTTCACCTTCCACATGGCGTCCTTCATCAGTTCAACGCCCTTCTCGTGGCGCGTTGCGTGATAAAGGTAGTAGCTGACGTTGCCGCTCTCGTTCCTCATCTCAAACGACTGAACGTAGGGGAAGTCCGCGCAGATTTGAAGCTGGCGAGCGTAGGCGTCTCGCACGTGGGACAGCCGGGACCCGGCCCCGCTCCAGCCGGCGAGGATATCCTCGACGGTGCAGCCGAAGAGCGCCTCGATGTGGGGCTGTACCGACTCTTGCTCCAAGAACCGGTTCACGTTGTTCGCGGCAAAGTTGACGCACAGTTCGGCTCGCGGCCACGAGGTGAGGGCTGCAAGGGTGTGGATCGCAAGCCCGCCAAATCCGAACGGATCGACGAACGCAAATAGGGGCGCCATCTGGTGTCCACCCCCGCGAAGCTGCCGCACGATATCCTCCGCAACCTCTGCGAACTCCGCCTCAATTACCTCGGTCTTGACGTTGGGTGGCCACGGTTGATGTTCGCCCTTGAACTTTTCGATCTCCTCCCGCAGCGACGCCACGTTGCAAGGGTTCTTCTCGACGAAGACGAAGACGAACTGCCGATCGGCCAACCTCGGGAAGACTCTGTGCTCGAGCAGCTCCGTCAAGGCGATGATCGGCGATCCAGGGCTGCCGTCGTGATAGATGCCTCGACCGGCGAAGCCGTCAAGGAAGACGACCCTGCCAGCGGTCTGCCCGATAACGGCGTACCAGCCCCGTAAGTAGAGCCGCAGGATTGTGTGCTTCGCACGGGTGTGCTCCGGAATAACCCACTTCGTCGGGCTGCTGTCAGACGCCACCCTTGTTTCCCTCCTCCATGGACGTGCGGCTAGGCACCTCGTCAGCCCGCACGTGGCCTGCTTTCCTGGTTAGTCACCATGACCTTAATAGGGACTCTTGCGATGACATTGCGTATTGCGCGCTCTTTGTCCCGTGCCCTCTCGACGGAGCGCATAGCCGCGACGCCTCCAGCACCGTCCAGCCGCATCCCGAAAAGTCACTTCGAGCGCGATGTGTGGCTCGGCATCCGAGTAGAGCGGGTTCGAGCACCTCATCTCGACGGCAATCCGAACCCGGGCCCACTAGCCCCCGCCAAGGCATCGAATCTCTCACCTCGCGTTCGGTCCCCCCGCCCCGAACGATGGCCAGGCCGATTAGCTCAGGAGTTGGCAATCCATGCGACGCCCACCCAGCGGAGGTACCTTGACCTGCTGTCATAGCGCACCAACTCAAGCCGGCAACGACGTCCGACTCTGCCGCTCACCGTCAGGTCCCGGCGGCGGCATCGGTTCGGCTAGGACGTCGCGAACCGACCCAGAACGACTTCCGACGCGCGACCTTGGCCTGCGCCGCCCTGCGTCCTGACCCACCCTCTTGTCGGTATCGTCGATCCCGTCGGGCAGCGGGCCGTTCACCGGCCCCGGTGAGCTGCGCGGTCGCCGTCCCGTAGGTCCCACGCGTGAGCCCACTCGTCACCGGGGCGCCTGCCACAGTGGCCCCATCCACTTCACCGGAAGGTCCTGATGTCCGCCGACACCGCATCCCGACCGACCCGCGCCCTGCTGGACCTTCCCGCATGGGTTTGGGGAGGGCAGCCCGCCGGCCTGCTCGAGGGCGCGCGCCTGGACAGCCGCCGCTCCGGCGCCTCGTTCAGCGTGCGGACCATCGAACAGCACCTCAACCGGTCACGGCCTGAACTCATTGAGCACGACGTCGTCCTGACGGCCCGCGGTCCCGGCCCCGGGATGAACAAGTTGGAATCCCTCACCGACGAGATCGAGTCCGCCATCCACCGCTCCGCCGTAGAGCGCTATGGGCACCAGCTGACCCGCGAGCCCACCTCGATGCCCGACCAGATCCACCTCATGCAGGCCCGGCTCCTGGTAGCGCCCGCGGCGACCTTGGGCTCGGAGTGCTCCGCGGTGCTCAATGCGTTGCACGCGGTGACGTTCTCCGATAACGACTTCGAGCATCCGTTCTCCCGGGCTGAGGTGCACTCGGTACACCGCCACGGGGCGCTCTTGCTGCGCGTGAGCCTGCCTGCGCTGCTGCTGCGCCTGGAGCGCGACCCGGCGCTTGCCCGCGACGACGTGGCGCGAGCCCAGGAGTTGCAGTCGAGCGGGCGTGCGATCTTCGCCTCCTCCTCTCGCCTGCAGGACGCCGTGCGACTGATGGACGGGTACTTTGCCCCGCTGCTTGGCGCGCTGAGCCCAGCGGTGTGGGCGTTCTCCGCAGTGCGGACCCACGGCCTGGTGATGGTCACCTACGGGCGCCCGCTCGGCGGGACCGGTAACGGCGGCATCCCAGGAGACCTGCTACAGACCATCCCAACTACCGGCGCCGAGGTGCGTGACCGCGACCAAGTGCGCCCCTACGAGGCTTTCACCGAACCGTCCGCGCCCGGCGCCGCGATCGCGTGGTGGACGGCCCGGCTGGACGAGCTCTTCGGCGTCCTCAGCGACCCAGTCACCTTCACCAGCGCCGATGGCCGCTTCCAACCGACCGCGGCCCTGCAAGCGCTCCTGGGCGTCGAGCAAGTTTTCCGGCGCACCACGTCCGCGCTGCTGTCCCACCATGACACCCACGCGCGCCGCGCCGCGGCCCTGACCACCCTGGACACCCTTGCGACCCTCACCGGCAAGAACCTTGAGGTGCTGTTCGACCATGATCACGCGACCAAGACCCTCACCGGTCTCACCCAGAACGTCCCTACCGCAGCCCAGGAAATTCTCCTGCCGGCTGCGCACCGCTCCGTCACCGCGCTGGCCGGCATTCAGGATGGGTTCTTTATGCGCGATCCTGACGGGGCTATCACAATCGCTGGCAAGCCGCGCCGGCCATCCCACGCGGCCGCGCTGTACTTGGGGATGCTTCGCGACGCCACGCACGGTTTCTCAACCGTGCGTGGCAACGCCGCCCAGCGCGCAAAGAATGCCGACTTGCTCGCCGTGCACGATGGGCACATCCCCCACGACGTCGGTCTGCTCGCATGGCTTTACCTGCTCGAGCTGCTCGACCATCCCCGGCGGCTGCGAGAGGTCCTCACGCGCGACACCCGCCGCTAGCGGCCAAGCCTCCAATACCGCAGCGTTTGGGATGGGCCCGCCGGAATCGGTTGAGCGGCTTATCGCTGACATCGGCATCGACGAAGCAGCCGTCGACCGACCGCGCGGTGAGGGTCCGGGTGCCGCGCAGACATGCCGCTTCCGGCGCGACGGCAAGACCCCCCCATGCCGCAGGTCGACTTCATCCGATGCCGTCGCTGTCGGGAACCAGGGCAGGATTCCCGTTGTGGACCTAACCCGGGGCGTAACGGGAGGACGACTCAGGACCGATCTGGGAAAATTGTGCGGTGACGCCCCGTCATCACACCGTGCCGCAGTTCTACCTGCGCAACTTCGCCACCCGGGACGGCCAGGTCCTGCTCGTCGACCGCGACGTTCTCACTCGTGCCTTTGCGACGGCGGTGAGGAAGGCCTGCGCCGAAGTCGGGTTCTACCGGCTGAACCCCGACACCTTCGTGGTGGAAGACGAGAGCCAGCGTCCCGACCCCGAACTCGTCGAGCAGCACCTCAGCCAGTTCGAGCGGGCAGCGGCGCCCGCTGTGTACAAGCTCGTGAAGACTGGGCTCAACGACATCAATCAGGATGACTGGTACCACCTGATCAACTTCATCGCCCTGCAGAGCGTTCGAGGAAACAGATTCCGAGAGGACATTGAAGCGATTGGGACGCAGGCCCTTCGCACCTACCTGGGCGAGCACATTACCGACGAGCAGATCGGAAGCTGGCTTGAAGAGCGCGGCGACCCAGTGACGCCCGCGAGCATCAGCGGCTTCCGGGAAACACTTGTTGGACCGAAGCGTCCCCGCCTGATCCCACCCAAGGAGTACCTCATTCAGGAGAGCATCAAGCTGGCGCTGGGCCAACTCGGCGAGAGGCTCGCGGATGACATGAACTGGAGCATCATCGAAGCCGACCGGGCGTCGGTCCTCACTAGTGACGAGCCGGTGTGCTGGTGGGCACCGGGTGACGGCCCGGTCGGCTACGGGTCCGCGCGGGTAGTGTGGATGCCCGTGAGTCGCAGGCGGATCCTCCAACTGCGCGATAACACCGCTGACCCTGAGTCGCTCGGCCTCTCTGCCCCGAACACCCCGGCAGGACGCGACGCCCTCGTCCGCTTCGTGAACGCCCAGGTCGCGACCCAGTCTCATCGCTGGATTGTCCACCATCCCGACGACCGACCACTGGAGGACATTGTGGTGGGTGCGAGGACTGCCTGGAGCGACGAGCTGGTCTCGGTCGAAGAGGACGGCAGAACACGACGCGAGTTGTCGATTCACCGGCGCCTTCCCGTCTCCGGAGAGCCCGGAGTCGTCACCCCCAGGCGAACGCCTCGCGGGTGAGCTTCGCCCCGTCGCCGCAGGCCGAGGCTGGCTGCGCGGATCGAACAACCGGTCATGCCGCTGAGCAGCGGCGGCGGCGTTCCAGACACGGCCGTTGCACTCACCGACCTCGAGCCGGCCGGCGCTCCAGTTGAGAGGTGTGATGATTCGCCCGTGCGTCCTGATCCCGCAATCAACGCCTGGTTTATGCACCCCCGCATGCTCGACGCCTTGCTCTACGGGACCCGCCGCGCCCGGCTGCGGGCAGGCGCTCTGCAACGGGTACGCGGTGACATAGAAACGTACGCCCGCGACCTGGAGGACTGGCTCACAGAGCACGACGTTCCCCCTGTGCGCCGGGCGATCCTGGGAGGCGCCTGCCGCCCCGGCGAGCTTGTCACCGTTCAGATGTCCTGGCGTTGGAGCGACGTCGCGCGTGAACGGGCCCGCGCGCACGCTGGCCAGGAAGTCAGATCGACGTTCGAGGCGCAACTGCACAACGACAACGCCGAGGCCGTCGTTATTCACGGCAACTTCGACCCAGCCAAGCTGACCTGCAGCACTGCCAACGTCGAGCTCGCTGGTACCCGCGAGCAATGGATATTGGGCCAGGTCGCCACGATCGGCCGGCATAACGTCGAAATCCGGCCGCTCGCTATCGCCACGCTCCTGCTGGCGCCACCCCCGAGCCAGTGGGCGCCCGACTGGCAACGGATACACCCGCGCCACGTCGACCAGTGGGCGCAGGTCGACTGGGATCTGGACGTCTCCGAAGATCGTCTCGCTCGGCTGAAGACAGTCCCCGAGCGGCAGGTCAAGGAGGCCCTGGCCGCCCTGATCGGCGAGCCGGTCGTCCCGACCGACTGGGGTGGCGAAATTAACGACCTGTATACGAGCCGCCTGCTTGTGAACGGGCGCCAGCATTCCGCAGCCTTCTTGCTGAAGGGGCCTGCGCGGTTCTCGCCGATGAAGATCGGCCACCTAGGGAAGAACGGCGACCAGTTGACGCGCCTGGGCACCAGCCCCGCCGAGGTCCTCGTCCTGCAGCACTGCCACTACATCCGTCCGGAGGTCATCTCCTATCTCCAAGACGTGGCGAGCAACTTCCGAAACGTCCGCCGCTACCTCGTCCTCGACGGGCCGGACACCTACCGCCTTCTTTCCGGCTCAGGACATCTCTGAACTGGCGTTTGCCCGAGCGGCTCACGGACGTGTCGCTGTGGTATTGCACTGATGCACTCATCTGCCGCGTGCCGCGTCTTCAGCGGACACGCACCAAACACCGAGGACTACGGCGTCTGTGAAGGGGTTGCCAACTGCTCGATGAATCGTTCGAGTATTGGCTCGACGAGGCTCTCCTGCAGTGCCGCAGCCTTCTCCCTCACGTACCAGCCAGCGGCATCGTTGAACGTGCCGCTAGCCAAGAGGCCAAGCAAGACGATGACGCCCGCCCTGCGCACCCAGCGTCTCGGCAGCATCTCGCTGGCCAACTCGAGAACCTCGACTGAACGCATGCGCTGAGCGTGCCACTCGGCACTGACACGATCGATCGCTCGAGTTGGATGTACCCCGCGCCGTCCGATCTCAGCCGAGGGCAGGATGCGGGATCTGCCACAGTGCGCGCGGTCGATCGTGCCCAGTTCCGAGCGTTCGCCGTTGTGCCGATGTGGGGTCTCGGCTCAACAAAACGGCGTCTATCCGCTCAGCGAGAGCCGCTCGCCGGTCCGGGCTGGAGCACGATGCTGAGAACTTCGGGACTGTCTCCGCTCGTGTCGAGTTCTACGACGACCCGCACCGAGACGTCGCTGCTCGCCTCGAAGTAGTGGTCGTTGAGTACGCCCAAGAGACTCATGGTCTCACCTTCGTCGCTAAGCCAGTCCCCCTTGAAGACGACACCCTCAATGGAGATGAGCGCATCCGCCGTGGCAGTAACGGTACGGGTGGACCGGTCTTCGGCAAACTCGAACGCTGTGGTCTGGTCGATGTAGCTAATGGAGGCGCTCTCCATGTCGGGAATCTCGAACTGCACGAAATCTGGGTAGTCATAGTCGCCGCTGTTCACCAGCTGCAGCGAGATGTCTTCGCCCGCAAGTTCGTAGAGTGCATCAGTTGCCGCAGTCACAAGGGCGGCACGAGCGGCGGCTTCTCCCACCTCGGCGTTCGCGTTGAAGACGTTCTTTACGCTCCCCGCGCGCTTGCGATCGATGTGACGCCCGTCGAGGTCGTCGATCAGATCCTCATGCAGCGACTTCAAGTCGTCGGACAAGAACCCCTTGTCCGCTGTCGCGAGCAGCACCTTCTCGTAGTTTGCGTCCTGTTCTAGAACTGCAAGCACCGTCTCCCAGATCAGGGTGTCGCGGAAGCCGACCGATGCCGACTTCTGTCCCACTTCGACCTCCATGAAGGGACGTCGGCGTGCGAGATCTCGTTTGAGAATCTCTGTGGCGGCTACATCGGGCACAGGCGCGGTGACGACGTTGTCTAGCTGGAGCACGGCCTCGAACGCCGTATTCAGGTCGAGGTCAATCTTCTCGAAGCTTGCTTTCAGATGAGCAGCCGTTTGGGTCACCTCGACACCTGCCTTCTCCATGTCGGACACCCCGTTGGCGGCCTGCCGATGAGCCTTCTCGGCAGCCTCCCGACGTTGTCTTCGCAGCTCGTCGATCACGACCTGGGGGTACACGACTACGCATGAACCGTGCGCGGCCAGCTCCAGGAGCTTCTTCCCCGGCGCGCTGGCCAGCCACGGATCGCTGTAGACGGCGTTGGTGTCGAGCACGACGGCGAGCACGCACACCATCATGCCGTGCTATGGCCGTCGCCTCGGCGACGATGAACGGTTCAGCCTGGAAGGGCGTGCGCGGCGGGCAAACCCAAGATCAGCTTCCTGATGCCGGGCAACGCGAGGTCAGCAGGTCGTCAGGACTCGGCTAAGTGGGCGAGATCTTGTTCGCTCGCTCGTCCTGATCGCTGCTGCAAGCAACGGGAGTGCGGCCACCGAAGCCAATCCGTGCAGCTCGCCGCGGTTCGCGCAGGCGGACCGAAGCACCACTTAAGCCGACGGGCTCCCACGTGCAGGTTGTCTCCATGGGGAAGGCACCCTGCTGGGTGCTGCGCGTCACAAGTCGCTTCCCGGCGACCAACTCGACCCTCGCACGTACAAACAAGTCGACGTCGGCGCGGGAATCTCGATCCGAGAAGTCCCGGCGTACTCTCAAGCCAAAGAACTGGGTTCCCTCGGCTCCGGTCACGACCAGCGAGAAGCCCTTCGCAACTACCGGAACACGGCGCGTACGGCATTCATGAGGCGATCACCCGATCGGAGCGACGCTAGTCGCTTGGTATTTACCGCGATCTCCGCAAATCCCATTGAGTGCATTCCGACTGCGTCACGACGCCACGGCACGGTTGCACGCGTCCAGCGGCACGGCCCGACGTTGCGGGCCACCGACATCGTGTGGCTCAACTTGTCGGCCTGCTTCCAAGTCGGTCGATTGCTGGCCAGGTCGCCCATGCGTCCCAGCTCGCGTCGACGATGGGGTTCTTAACTGCATCCTTCGAGCGCGAGATGTTGGAGAGCGACCCGGATACCTTAAGGGGGCCGGTGTTCGGTGTTAGCGCTTCGAGAAGTTGCCTGCCGGCGTCGGGAGCGGTCCGGAGTTGGGCGGTCGCGTTCTCCAGTTCATGTGCCCATGCGATCGAGATGGGTAGCACGGCGCTCTCCAGGATGTCGTCACGGGCCGTCTCGCGCAGATAGTGCGGCTCGAGAGTGACGACTAGACCGAGAAGGGGACGGTCACGCGGAATGCCAGCGAAGGCAGGGTGGCGGCCCTTGATGAGGCCGGCGGTGCTCTCGAGCTGTTGTACGGCTTTTCCGATCTTCTTGTCCGCGTCATCAAACGCAGCAATTTCTCCGGTACGGCTACCGAAAAGCGGCCGAGCGCATTTCACTTCGACCAGGATGACGGCTTCGTCGGTGACGACGAACCAGTCACAGCTCAGCGCGTCGCCGGTCGGAGTGGAGTACTTGATCTCAGGCAGCACGATGGCAGCGGAGATGAGGTCGAGATTCTGGCCGACGTAATCCTCGAACGCCCCTCCAACCGCATCGGTGAAGGTAGTGCCCCAGGCCTCCTGACCGATGTACCAAAGGCCGGTGGAGCTGATCCGGTCTACGAGAAAATGCGGAATAGGCGCCACAAGGTCGTTGCCGAAAGTGATGAGGGGTCTGGCGGTGAGCGAGTTGAACGACCACTTCTCCCAGCCGGGCTTCTGCGCATCAGCACTGATCGCGTGGTGTTTCACGAATTCTTGTGCGAAGTGGTTATCAACGACGGTGAACACTTCGGCAGGACTGAGCGGTTCCCAGATGGGCCGAACGTCACTCCGCGCGAGGACATCTCGGGACACCTGGCCTTCGTTCTGCAGCATCGCGACGTACAGCCCGAAGCCAGTGCGCATGAAACCGTCCAAGTTGACTCCGAGCACATCCGCCCATGCAGCGCTGTCGGGCAGGTCGGGGTGCCTAGCGTGGGCATCGGCGAATAAGCTGTGCGCGCGAGCCAAGTTTTCCATCGCAGACCACTGTTGCCCGAACTGCTCGAAGGCGAACGGCGCCAACACCATCCCGAGACTCGTCGATGCTGCAGCCATGTGTTCCGGCGACCACACTCGGATCATCTCATCGCACAGTCGGCGAACTTGGTCCGGCCCAGGCGTGCGCGTACCGCGCCCCTTCTTTCGCCTCCGCGACCGTAAGCCGGCCGATATCGCGGTGGCCCGTGCTTCGGCAATCGCCGTGCGGGCAACCGCCGCGAACGCGAACGCCGTTTCGGGAATTTCGACAGACGCGCCGGCCATTTTTCGGTTCGCTTCACGTGCGGCCATTCGCGCGATCTCACGCAAGAGCTTCTCGTGGTCGTATTTCTGAATATGACGAGCAACTTCGCTATAGGTTGGGTCGGTCGGCACCGGCATAGGTCGAGATTATCGTACGGCCGAACCTAAGCCAGTCACCTTGCTCGTTTGACGGGGCACGGACCCGCCGCAACGTTATTCGGCAAGCTCACCGTCCAAGCCGGGGAGACTCGTTCTTCGTCGTGCCGGCGTGTGACGCTTGTTTACCCGCTCAGAGCGCAAGCCTCGACGACATCCGCTCAGGCCTTCCATCTTCTACGTCGCCTGTCCGGGGCGCGTCTTCGTAGTCGCAGTCTCAGCCTTGGGGAGGTTCTTGACCTACAGCCCCACCGTCCGAAGTCCTCTACCCGCTGGCCCCGATCGGGTCTCCATCGACGTCCGGACATGCCGCAGATGGCGTGCGCTCTATTGCGCCCAGAAGCGTGCGCGGTCACCGACCCTCGGCCACGGCCGCGAGTCGGTCCAGGGAGTTCTGAAGTTTCTCTGCCGTGGTTGCCCGAGCGCGTGAGATCCGGCTGTGTTATGTGTCAGGACATCGGTAACAGTTATGTGTCAGGACATCGGTGACAGTTTGGGCCTCTTGAGCTGGTAGCTGCGGTTGGGGTTGAGGGTGAACTCGGCGGCGAGGATGTTGCCGACGTAGAAGGTGAACTCGGCGCCGACCTGGACCACGACGGTGGGTTTGAGGGCGTAGCGCTTGCCCACGAAGAACCTGTGGCCGTCGATGGTGGTGAGGCCGTTGATCGAGACCTGGCGTCCCAGGATGCGCGTCGTGGCAGCCTCCGCGGCCGGTCCGGCGACCGGGCCGAGGATGTAGCGCTGGGCGGGGGTGAGCCCGCCCAGGACCCGGTTTTGCCGGTGGTTGTAGCCGTGCCGGTAGTCCTCCACCAGCGCTTGGAGGTGGGACGGGCTCGAGGGGAGAGGTCGGGCGCGCAACCACTTGCGGAAGCGTTGGTGGGCGCGTTCGTTCTTGCCCGCGGTCTGGGGATGGTTCTGCCGGGAGGCGATCTGGCGGACCCCGAGCGCGCGGGTGAGGTGAGGGATTGAATCTGGACCAGGACCCCCAAGGTAGAATCCTTGGGAGAATTGGAAGGGATTCGATGGCTCCACGAAAGTTCACTCCGGAGTTCAAGACCGAGGCGGTGCGCGCGGTCATTAGTTCCTCGCGGACGGTCGCCGACGTGGCGCGCGAGTTCGGCGTTGGCGCGGAGACGTTACGGAACTGGGTCAATGCGTATCGGCGCGAGCACGCCGGGGAGGAGCCGGAGGTGACCGAGTCGGAACGGAATGAACTGGCTCGGTTGCGTAAAGAGGTCCGTGACCTGAAAGCCGAGCGTGAGTTCCTGGGAAAAGCGGCGGCCTTCTTCGCGAAGGAGTACCGGTGAGCGCGAAGTTCGCGTTCATCTCCAGCGAGGAAGGCAACTACTCCGTGCGGAACATGTGCTCCTGGGCGCAGGTGTCCCGGGCCGGCTACTACGAGTGGAGGGACCGGGCACCGTCGGCCACCGCGCGGTGGCGGGCCGAGCTCGGCGAGGTCATCGAGCACCTCTTCGCCGATTCCGACGGCACCTACGGCTACCGCCGCATCGCCGCCGCGCTGGCCCGCACGGGCCGGTACTGCGACGAGCAGACTGTCCGGGCGATCATGGCCGAACGCGGCCTGGTGGCTTGTCAGCCGCGCGCTAA